>CAZARD010000127.1:0-6650 GCA_964487505.1 uncultured Blastocatellaceae bacterium
AACGAGGTTTGTCGAATCGATCGGACGTGCCGCGAGAAATCGGGGGGTTCGTTTCGATAACGCCGATCTCGGCAATTGTCAGGTAATGAAATCAAGGCTTCAAGAAACAGTCGCCAAACGTTTAGAACAGCATTGTTTTTGGAATGCAACGGGGGCGCGGTACTCGAAAGGCGAATCTCCGATCCGGCCGGGCGTGGGCCGTTTCATCTTGCTCGAGCGGAGGCGGCCAGAATGACAAAATCCGTCATTTTGACCGGTCAATTTTTGCAACCTGACGGTCAGACATGCTTAAAAATCGTTCGATTTCAGACCCAAACCCGCAACTTCGGGACGTTCCGTGTGGCACGGCTTTTGATTTAGTTTGGAACGCCCGCGCTTTGGGTCCGTCCAAACTATGCTTCGCAGATCGGCACAACTCGGCTTTTCGATGATGGAACTGATGATCGTGATCGTCGTCGTGATGATAGTCGCGGCGCTGGCGATCCCGAATCTTCTTGCCGCCCGTCGGGCCGCCAATGAGGCTTCCGCAGTTTCCTCCCTCCGCAATTACCACAGCGCACAAGCAACATATCAGTCAACGACCGGCGCGGGCAATTTCGCCGGTGATCAAACGGGTGCGACGAACGGCTTCAGCGTTCTCGCCGCCGCCAATCTTCTTGACACTGAACTCGGCAGCGGGACGAAAAGCGGGTACTTTTTCGTCGGCGCATCCATCCAGCGAACCGCGAGCAATCCTGCCTCGTTCGTGGGGGTAGCTTATCCATCCACTTTCGGATTCCCGTCCGGTCCGGCACCGCTGAGCGTGGTCGGAGAGGCCGGGCATACCGGATCGCGTGTTTTCGTCGTCGGGACCGACGGAATTATCCATTGGGAATCGATCACCGGCCTTTCAAGCCCGTCCGAGTTGACGTTGCGCGTCGAGGTCACGAACAACGCCTTCAACATCACGGGCGGATCTATTCTGGCGCAATAGCGCAGGCTGGCTTTTCCCTGCTTGTTGCGCTTAGAATGATCGCGTCGCGATTGGCCCGCGTGTCGATTCGCGCCGAAACGTGATCTTCGAAACTTTCATACCTTCGCCGCCGCTAAACCGCTTCGTTGAGATGTTCATCTATCACGAGGCGTATTCCCCTGCGCATCGGGTCGACCGTTTCCTTCCGGATGGCAACGTCGAGATCATCATCGACCTCAACGATCAACCGCAATACATTTACGACAACCAGACGCTGATCGAGATCCAAACGTGCCGCAATGTTTGGGCCTCCGGTGTCCGGACCGAACCGATCACGATACCGTCGGGCAAGGACGCATCGATGCTGATCATTGCGTTCAAACGCGGGATGGCCTATCCGTTCTTTCCGTTCCCGATGAACGAGATCTCAGACTGTGTCGTCGATGCCGATCTGATCTGGGGAGATGATTTCGCGAACCTGCGGGAACAGATCGCGGAGAACAAGAGGTCTCGCAGAAAGTTCGAGATCGTTGAGAAATACCTGATCCGGACGTATATCGATAGGATGATCGTCAATCCTTGTGTCGATTACGCGGTCGGACGCATCGTTTCGGATCCGGGTTCGGTCAGTATCGCGGAGTTGACGGGAAAGATCGGCTATTCCCAAAAGCACTTCATATCGATGTTCACGCGGCAGATAGGAATCACGCCGAAGAGTTATCTCAAGCTGATGCGGTTCCAAAAGACGATCGGAATGATCGAAACCGATCCGGAACCGGATTGGACGCGAATCGCGCTCGACGCCGGTTTTTACGACCAGGCCCATTTCATTCACGATTTCAAGATCTTTTCGGGCTTCACTCCGGTAGACTATCTGCGACGCAAAAGCGATCAGCTGAATTACGTGCCGGTCGGTTAAGGAAAACGCTTGGATCGTCAGGAATCGAACCCGGCCTGCGCTTGAGTGAGCGCGCCTGAGACACGCGCTTCGTGATCAGGTTGACCGGTGCGGATCCCCCCTGGCGAGCCGTTTCGGGCGATTTCAAGCCGTTGTTTGAGATCGAAGCGTTCCGACCGAAGCGGATCTTCGGAACCGGTCGGGCAGGTAAAGTTTTTCCAATACCGGCGTTTGCGGACTACGCTAAGATCGCGTTGCTATGGAAAACTTCTACATCAATCATCTTGCCGTTCTCGTCTGCGCCGTCCTGAGTCTCTTGATCGGCGGCATTTGGTGGTCACCGATCCTTTTCGCCAAACGCTGGCAACGCGAAACAGGACTCAGTGATGAACAGCTGGGCTCAATGAACCCGGTCAAGACATTCGGACTGACATTCGTTCTCGCCTATTTGTCCAGTTACAATCTGGCGTTCTTTCTCGGCGATGCGTCGACAACCTGGCGTTGGGGAATCGCGGCCGGACTTCTAGCCGCCTTCTGGGCGATCGCGATGTTCGTGATCATCGGGCTTTTTGAGCGGCGCACGATCGTGCATATGCTGATCGATTGCGGGTATATCGCGGTCTATTTTGTGGCCTGCGGATTCGTTTTGGGCATTTGGAGGTAGGTATGCAGAAAACATCGGGAGAGATCGAAAAGGAATTCATCGCCGGCCTCAAAGGTGCTACCGGCAAGGATCTTGCGGGTTGGCTCGCCGAAATCGACGCGAGCGGCATCAGGAAACGAAATGACATCGTCGCGTGGCTCAAGTCCGAAAGAAGTTTCGGCCATATGAATGCTTCCCTGCTTGCCGGAATCCACGGAAACAACGGCAATCCGGTCTACGGCAGCGCCGACGAGTTGTTGAACAATCAGTTCGCGAAAGCTGAGGAGGTTCGTCCGCTATTCGATGAATTGGTTCAGCGTGTTCGACGGGAATTCCCCGACTGTATCGTCCTGCCGAAGAAGACGTACGTCTCGATAACCGGGAAACGAGAATTCGCCGCCGTGAACATCAAGAAGAACGAACTGCGGCTTGGCCTGGACCTTGGCGATCGGCCGTTCGACGAGACGGTGACCAAAGCCAGGCTGACAGGGCCGATGCCGAGGATCTCGCATCAGGTCGTGATCCGGGAATCCGGAACGATCAGCGAGTACCTGGTGGAGCTTTTGCGCGAATCTTACGACCGAACGAACTGACCTTCGATCGCCAAAATGACGAACGAGATACAAAATTATCAGCAAATATGAAAAACCTACTGTTCTTTTTTGCCTTCGCCTGCGCGTTTTCAACTGTTTCCGCCCAACCGAGGAAACTCGGCCTGGTGTTCAACGTCGCGCAAGACGCGAAGGCCGACGATTACGAGGTCTATTCGATGAAGTCCGACGGGTCGGCGAAACGCAACATCACAAAACACAAGGATGTGGCCTGGACGTACTACGCTTACAAGAAGACCGTGTTCTTCATCAGCGACCGGGACGCATGCAAGCGTTGCTATTTCCTATATTCAATGAACTTCGACGGATCGAACGTCCGAAAGATCAGCGATCTCAGGCTTGAGGACTCTTGGATGGGAAGCCGCCGCAAGGGTTCGGAGATGGTCGTCTCCGGTCGCGTCGGCAACGACGTCCGTTACCAATTGTTCATCATCGATCTGAAATCCGGAAAATACAGGCAGATCACGAACGAGCCGGGCGCCGCCTTTCGCGACCCGATCTTCTCGCCGGACGGAAAAAGGATTGTTTACGCATACAAGAAGGATCGGGCGAATCGCGAGATCAACGAGGAACTCTTCATCATGAACGAGGACGGTTCCGAAAAGCGGCAGTTGACCGTCTATCCGAAGGACGACAAAACCGCGCAATGGCACGATTATCACGCCGGACCGCCGCGTTGGGTAAAAAAGCACAACTTCATCACCTATAACTCGGTGCAGAACGGGAAAAGCTCGCTCTTCGCAGTGACGCCCGACGGCACGAAGAACTGGAAACTGACAGACAACGAATTGGCCGAAGGCTGGCACGATTGGTCGCCCGACGGCAAATGGCTCGCGATCGAAATGAATCCGAAGGACAATTCCGAGTTCGGCATTTGGCTGATGAACTGGAAGACCAAGGAGATCAAGAAACTGACGGATCCGAAGGACTTCAAGAACCAGCAGGCGCCCGTGTTCGTCGAACTTTGAGTTTGAAGATCGCTGAATAAACAATAGAATGCTTGGAATGAGCCGTATCGTTTCAGGCATTCTTCTTTTGCTAGCAATGATCGTCGCCGCTCCGGCGCAAAAGGACATCGCGCCGGACGCGGTGAAGACGACCGTCATCGATGCCGATGGCCTACGGTCGTTGGTCACCGCATCCGACGGCCCTCTGCTTGTGAATTTCTGGGCGACCTGGTGCGGGCCTTGCCGGGCGGAATTCCCCGACCTCGTCAGGATCGACGAAGACTACCGCGACAAGGGGCTCTCGTTCAAACTCGTCTCGATCGACAATGTCGGGCTCGCCGATACCGGCGTCAGCGATTTCCTTAAAAGCTACGGAGCAGAAATGGAATCATACCTGCTCGACATAGAGGACCGCCGCAAGATCACGCGCGCTCTGAGACGCGTCGCTCCGCGCTTTGCGGGCACGTTCCCGGCGACGATGCTTTTCGACCGCGACGGAAGGCTCGTCTATCTCAAACACGGAGTCGTCAACGACCGCATCCTGCGTGCGAAGATCGATCTCGTCCTCAAGAAATAGCCGCCGACGTCCGCCTCTCCGCATTGAAGTAAAAATCAAAAGAACTTATATTATTGAAGATCGAATGCGAGTTCCGACACTTTCCAAAACCGAACGTCTTTCCAGGGGTGTAAGCTTTTGAAACCGACCGATATCAAAGATCCCGAGTATTTCCATAAGGTTGTTGACTGTCAATACGCGTGTCCGGCACACACGCCGGTCCCCGAATACATCCGATTGATCGCGCAGGGCAAGTACACCGAAGCCTATATGATCAACTGGGATTCAAACGTTTTCCCCGGGGTTCTGGGCCGGACTTGCGACCGCCCTTGCGAGCCTGCCTGCCGGCGCGGCCGGGTCGAGGAACAGCCGGTCGCGATCTGCCGTCTGAAACGCGTCGCCGCCGATTACAAGGACGAGGTCAAGGGATTGATGCCGCAAGGGCCGTTCGCGCCGAACGGAAAGAAGATCGCGCTCATCGGAGGCGGACCGGCCTCGCTGACCGTGGCGCGCGACCTGGCGCCGCTCGGCTACGAGATCCATTTGTTCGACGAACAGAAAAAGGCCGGCGGTTTTATGTTGAGCCAGATCCCTTCGTTCCGGCTCCCTGAGACCGTCCTCGATGAAGAGGTCAATTACGTTCTCGATCTCGGTATCCACACTCATTTCAACAGATACGTCGATAGTTTGAAGGACGTGCTGGCGCAGGATTATGATGCGGTTTTCGTCGGAACCGGTGCGCCGCGCGGCAAGGACCTGCCGAAACTTCCCGGGCGTTGGGACGCGAAAGAGAACGTGCATATCGGAATCGACTGGCTTGCGTCGGTCGCGTTCGAGCATACGAAATCGATCGGAAAGCGAGTCCTCGTGATCGGAGGCGGCAATACCGCTATGGACTGTTGCCGGACGTCGCGTCGGCTCGGCGGCGAGGACGTGCGTGTCGTCGTCCGTTCCCCGTTTGCGGATATGAAGGCGTCGCCGTGGGAAAAAGAGGACGCGATGCACGAGGACATTCCGATTTACGACAACCACGTGCCGAAATCGTTCGTCGTCGAGAACGGAAAACTGAAGGGAATGACCTTCGAGCGCGTCGAGGCCGTCTACGACGAGAACGGTAAGCGTTCGCTGGTCCCGACCGGCGAGCCCGACGTCTTTTTCGAGGCCGACGACGTGCTGATGGCGATCGGCCAGGAAAACGCTTTTCCTTGGATCGAACGCGACATCGGCGTCGAGTTCGGCGAATGGGACATGCCGGTCGTCGACCGCGTCACTTTCCAGTCAACGAATCCGAAGGTATTCTTCGGCGGTGATGCGGCGTTTGGCCCGGAGAACATCATCACGGCCGTCGCGCACGGTCATCAGGCGGCCGTTTCGATCCACCGGCTGTGCCAGGGAGGGAGCGTCGAGGATCGGCTCGCGCCGTTCGTCAATCTCCACAGCCAGAAGATGGGGATCCACGAGTGGGCGTATGACAGCGAGATCGCGCACGACCCGCGGTACGTCGTGCCGCAGGCCGACAAATCGCTGACGCTCCGCGATCGCAAGAAGGAGGTCGAACTCGGTTTCGACAAGGTCGAGGGATTCAAGGAGGCGCAACGCTGCCTGAACTGCGATGTCCAGACGGTGTTTATCGGGCCGAAGTGCATCGAGTGCGACGCCTGCGTCGATGTCTGCCCGACGTCGTGCATCACGTTCACGCACAACGAGGACGATGAAAAGGCCTTGCGCGCGAAGCTGAAGGTCCCGGCGATGAACCTGAAACAGGACCTGTACGTTTCGGACGAGCTGAAGACAGCGCGCGTGATGGTCAAGGACGAGGACGTCTGCCTCCATTGCGGCCTCTGCGCCGAGCGCTGCCCTACCGCTGCCTGGGATATGCAGAAGTTCTTTTATAACGTGACGAAAACGTACACTGTGGGGTGATCGGATGATTCGTCCAAAGCCCGCGAAGCGGGCGACCGAATAGAGCCCGGTGCGTGAGCGCCGGGAGTATCGAGCCCGAAACGGGAACCGAGCCCGTGGAACGGGCGAAAGATCCGAAGG
>CAZARD010000127.1:6750-11620 GCA_964487505.1 uncultured Blastocatellaceae bacterium
TACCCGCTCGGGATGCGGATCGAACGGCGCGACCTTCTGGGCGACGCGATAATGATGGACGGCAATTCGGCGTGTGCGCTCGGCGCGATATACGGCGGCGCGACGGTCGCCGCGTGGTATCCGATCACGCCGTCGACATCGGTCGTCGACGCGTTCACGAAATACGCAAACAAACTTCGCGTTTGCAACGACACCGGCCGCAAGAACGTCGCCATCGTCCAGGCTGAGGACGAACTCGCCGCGATCGGGATGGTCCTCGGCGCGAGCTGGAACGGCGCGCGGGCGTTCACCGCGACGAGCGGTCCGGGCGTGTCCCTGATGAACGAGTTCCTCGGACTCGCGTATTTCGCCGAGATCCCGACGGTTTTGATCGACGTCCAGCGCACGGGCCCGTCGACCGGGATGCCGACGCGCACGCAGCAATCGGACATTCTCGAAGCCGCTTACGCCGCGCACGGCGACACGAAGCACGTGCTGCTTTTCCCGGCATCGCCCAAAGAGTGTTTCGAGATGACGGCGCTATCGTTCGATCTCGCTGAAGAGCTGCAGACGCCGGTGATCGTGATGACCGATCTCGATCTAGGGATGAACGACCATATCACGGCACCGCTGAAATGGGACGATGACCGCAGGTACGAGCGCGGCAAGGTCCTCAGCGCCGAACAGCTCGAGTCGATGACCGAGCGCTGGGGCCGCTATCTGGACACGGACGGCGACGGAATTCCGTACCGCACTATCCCGGGAACGCACCCGACGCGCGGCGGTTTCGTGACGCGCGGCAGTTCGCGCGACGAATACGCCGTCTACACCGAGGACAGCGCGGCGTACCAGCGCAATATGGAAAGGCTCGTGAAGAAATTCGAGACCGCCGCCGAGATGGTTCCGGAGCCGCAGTTTCTCCACGAACCGCGCGGGAACGGGCTCGGGATGATATTCTTCGGGACTTCGACATATGCCGCCGAAGAGGCGCTCGAGATGCTGCGCGATGACGGCATCGACATCGATCCGATGCGCGTCAAATCGTTCCCGTTCGGCAAGAAGTTCCGCGATTTCGTCGATTCGCACGAGAAGATCTTCGTCGTCGAACAGAACCGCGACGCGCAGTTTCGAAGCCTGATGCTGATCGAGCTCGGAACCGACCCGAACAAGCTGATTCCGGTGCTCAATTTCGACGGGATGCCGATCACGGCCGATTTCATTTACAACGCGGTAGAGAAATCGCTCTGAAACGTCCAAAGGGAGGTCGTGAATTGAGGTTTGATTTTGCTTGGGACCCGCGCAAGGCAACCGCTAATCGGCGTAAACACGGTATCACCTTTGAGCGGGCGTCGACTGTTTTCCGTGATCCGCATGTTCTTTCCGTCCCTGACACGGAACACAGCGCTTCCGAGGATCGTTGGATTTCAGTCGGTTGCGACAACAGCGGGACAGTCCTTGTTGTCGTTCACACTTTCAAGCGAACTGGGGCGGGCTATTGTACAATCAGAATCGTTTCATCGAGACGAGCGACGTCGAACGAAGTTGAGCAGTATGAAGAAGGAATATGATTTCGCGAAAGGCGAACGTGGAAGATTTTTTAACGGCGAAGGCGATTTCAGTCTCCCGATTTATCTAGAACCCGAGATCGCGGAATTCGTCAAGCGACTTGCGGAAAAGAATAATTCCGAGCCGAGTTCGGTAGTCAATCAGCTGCTGAGAAAGGACAAGGAGCTTATCGAGTTCTAGAACAGAATCTGCGTCATAAGGGACCGCGGATTGTCGCCGCCCGAAGGCGGTACTCCAAACCAATGTCATACGTACGTTCAAAATTCCGACATCCTAACCTGCCGAAGAACGATCTCGGCTACACGGTAGATTATTACGAAGGATCGCTTTCGACGCTTTGCGCCGGTTGCGGACACGATTCGATCTCGGCGGCGATCGCCGAGGCGTGTTTCGAGCTGAACATCGAGCCGCACAAGGTGGCAAAGATGTCCGGGATCGGCTGCTCGTCCAAGACGCCGGCCTATTTTCTCGACCATTCGCACGGATTCAACTCGGTTCACGGCCGGATGCCGTCGGTCGCGACCGGCGCCAATCTTGCGAACCGCGATCTGATCTATCTCGGCGTTTCGGGCGACGGCGACACGGCCTCGATCGGAATGGGTCAGTTCATACACGTCATCCGGCGAAACCTGAATATGGTCTACATCGTGATGAACAACGGCTGCTACGGACTGACGAAGGGCCAGGACTCGGCGACCGCCGACGCCGGCTCGATCAACAAGTCGGGACACGTCAACCCGTTCGATGCGATCGATCTTTCGAGCCTCGCGATCGAGCTCGGCGCGACGTTCGTCGGCCAGAGTTTCTCCGGCGACAAGCATCAGCTCGTCCCGCTCATCAAGGCCGCGATGTCGCATCAGGGATTCGCGTTCCTGAACGTCATATCGCCGTGCGTCACATTCAACAACAACGTCGGTTCGACGAAATCCTACGATTACGTCCGCGAGCATATGGAAGCGACCTCGACGATCGATTTCGTCCCGATCTCGCGCGAGATCAAGGCCGACTACGCGGAAGGCTCGGCGCAGATCGTGACGATGCACGACGGCACGACCATCGCGCTTCGGAAACTCGAGAAGGATTGGGATCCGCTCGACCGCATCTCGGCGATAAACGCCGTTCAGCACGCCAAGGCAAAGGGCGAGATACTGACCGGATTGCTATATTTGGAGCAGGGCAGCGAGGACCTGCACGATTATCTCAAGACCTGCGCCACGCCGCTCAACAAACTGACCGAAAAGGACCTTTGCCCCGGAAGCGCGGTGCTTGAAGAGATCTGCGCAGGGCTCAGGTGAATTGCGATTTGCGATTGGGAAACCGATCGGAAATTGACTGAAGCGGCTTGCCGCCCGGATGTGCGGAAAGGCTCGGCCTTTCCGGAACGTGATTGGTTTTGCTTGTTGCGGCTGCGCCGCTGATCGTTTCGATGAAGTACGTTTCACTAATCGCCATTTCGCTGTTTTTGTTCGGAACGTGCGTGACGGCGCAGCAAATCATCGGGAATGACGGTCCAGCTGATGCCTTATGGTTTCATTGTATTGCCTCGCGGGTATTGGGCGTACATGAATACGAATTGGAATGACGCTTGGGCCGGTAAGATTGAACGATTTGATGGGACATCAATCATCTTCTTCTCGGGCGGCTTGATCCAGTCGCCGTTTGAAGTCTTCAAGAAGAAGATCAAGTGGACGAAAACTTCAATGACTGTTGATCGGCAATTCGTCTATTCACTTGTAAAGACGAAAAAGTCGAAACGCGTAATCGCCAACATCGACGGCGTCTTTTTTGATTCTGAGACCAAAGATGAGGCCGAGATCGAGGGATTTCTTAGCATAATCAGCAGGTACCGGGAAGGACGCTGCGAATCGTGCTTCAATTCAAGCTGGACAAAGGGAATGCGAAAGTCGCTGGAGAAGAGATTCGGCGAAAAATGAAACGGCCGCCTGAAGGCGGAACTCCGAACAATGATCGACTTACGAAGCGACACAGTGACAACGCCGACGGACGCGATGCGCCGCGCGATGGCCGGCGCCGAGGTCGGCGACGACGTTTACGGCGAAGATCCGACCGTCAACCGGCTTCAGGAACTCGCAGCCGCGATGTTCGAGAAAGAAGCGGCGCTGTTCGTTCCGACCGGGTCGATGGGAAACCAGATCGCCGTCAGGCTCCATACGAGGCAGGGCGACGAGGTCATCGTCGAAGAACGCGGACATATTTTCAATTGGGAGATGGGAACCCCCGCGATCGTTTCGGGAGTTATGATCCGCACGGTCCGCGCCGCCAACCCGACGGGAATGCTGACGTGGCCTGAGATCGAATCCGCGGTCCATTTCAACCAGCCCTATTACGCTTGCCCGACCGGACTGATCTGCCTTGAAAACACGCATAACTTCGGCGGCGGCAGCGTGATGAGCGCTGCAGAGACGGAAACGATCTGCCGGAACGCGCGGAAGATCGGGATTCCGGTACATCTCGACGGCGCGCGGATCTTCAACGCCTCGGTCGCACTCGGCGAATCGGTCGCCGACCTGGCGAAACATTGCGACTCGGTCCAGTTCTGTCTTTCGAAAGGACTCGGTGCGCCGGTCGGTTCGATTCTCGTCGGTTCGAAGGAATTCATCGACGAGGCGCGTATCTGGAGAAAGCGATTCGGCGGCGGGATGCGGCAGGCGGGAATTCTGGCGGCCGCGGGTCTAATCGCGCTTGAGGAATCGCCGAAACGCTTGTACGAGGACCACGAGAACGCTCGGCGGCTCGCGGAAGGCGCGGCAAATGTTGAGGGGATCTTGATCGATCCCGAAGCGGTTCGGACGAACATCGTTATTTTCGACGTCACCGGAACCGGCAAGACGTCAGCCGAGATCTGCGCCTCTCTGAAGGCCGAAAACATCCACGCGATCCCGTTCGGCCCGGCGATCAGGATGGTCACGCATTGCGACGTTTCGCGTGACGAAATCGAAACGACGATCTCGGCGCTGAAGCGGGCGGTGAGCAGTGAGCGGTGAGCTGAGAGCAGTCGGAACCGGGAGCGGTAGCGACTGTGTCAAAAGTGTCAATTTAATGACTTGCCGTTCGTTTCAACGAACGGACAGCGGCCAGAGCAATCATCGTGGCTTTAGCCAAAACTTAAGCTAAAGCCCTGCTTGAGTTTAGCGCATCCGGGCGTAGCCCGGATCATAGCGTTCAGTCGTTCAACGGCTGGGCAGGAGCCCAGCCCTGAACGATTGCCGGTAGATCCAAGTACGGCTTTTGACACAGCCTCGGTAGCGACCGGCAAACGAGAATCAGTGAACGGTGAGCAGTCTTCTACCGTCTACCGTCTACC
>CAZARD010000128.1:0-11615 GCA_964487505.1 uncultured Blastocatellaceae bacterium
TCGCTTCGGTCTGTGGTATGCGTTTGCCGGTCGCTACCGCTCCCGGTTCTGACTTCTCCGCCGGTCGCTACCGCTCCCGGTTCCGACTGGAGCGCAAGCGTCCCGCTTGCTTGAGCGCGAAGCGCGAACGGGCCGTTCCGGAGTTCAGCCCTGTTCGCTTCGGTCTGTGGTATGCGTTTGCCGGTCGCTACCGCTCCCGGTTCTGACTTTTTGATTCGCCGCGCCGAAGATATTCGTCGATGGCGGCTTCCAACGCGCCGCCGATCGTCGCTCCGACGGGCTCGCCGGCTTCGACCGACCAACCCTCGATCGAGCCGACAATTGACCGGCTGATGGCGTCGCGCATCGGCCGCTCGATGAATTTCCATCCGAAGACCAATCTCCCGCTGACGATGACGCGGGTGATCCCGATCCCCAACACGACGTTCGCGATCCCGATCCCGAGATAGTCGCCGATCTTCTCGAGCGAACGCTGTGCCCTGATTTCGCCGTTCTCGGCCTTGCTTACGATCTCCGCGAAGCGCGGGAGCGACTCGTTCGGGCGCAAGGGCCGGTCGCCCAGGTACAGCGACGCCGCCGAAGCGGCGGATCCATATCGTTCCCAGCAACCGCGGTTGCCGCAGACGCACGGGCGTCCGCCGGCGACGATCGTCATATGCCCGAACTCGCCCGCAAGCCCTCGGGCGGCGCCCGTTCCGCGATGAACCTCGCCGTTGATCACCAGCCCGACACCGATGCCGGTTCCCGACCGGACGAGCACGAAATTCGCGGCCTCCTCGTCGTGATGGTCGCGGATCTTGAGTCGCGCCTCGTAGAGCGCGGCCGCCGTCGAGTCGTTCTCGACAACCACCTCGATCCCGTCGATTCCGAGCCCCGCGGCGATGTCGACATCGCGCCATTTCAAGTTCGGCGCGTAAACGACGCCGCGCCTTTCGACGTCGGGCAGTCCCGGGACGCAGACCCCGATCAGCAGGCAGTTCTCGCGTCCGCGCTCTTCAAAGACCTCCTCGATCAACTCGCGGGCCTGGGCAAAAGTCGCTGCCGGATCGGCGTGCGTCGCGAATTCCTCGATCTCGCGGATCTTCCCTGAAAGGTCAGTCATTCCGATTTGCGTCGTCCGGGCGCCGATATTGACGCCGATGAAATAAGCGCCGTCGAGTTTGAACGCGAGTCCGCGCGATTTTCCCGGCAACCCCGGATCCGCCGATTCGATCAGAACACCGGCTTTTATCAACGGCTTGACGAACTCGTTGATCGCAGTCTTTTCGACGCCCAGCCGTTCTGAAAGTTCAGATCTGCCGATGGGCTGTCCGGCGAGGATCAGCCTCAGCATCTGGTAGAAGGTCGGACCGCTCGGATCGTGTTTGAGTTTTTTCTGGAAAACTGACTTTTCGGCCATAGAGTTGGATGTCAAATCTTACACCGAAACGCGCCTTTCTGCCCAAAAGTGAACGCCGCCTTTGGCGTTCTCAGCGCCGCAATTTCTACGATCGCAACTTCCGCGGCTTTCGGGAGCGGGTTTGGCCCGGCCGGCGCGTCTCGAATTCGGATATTCTCGTACCCGATTTTTGAAGAATCCGATATCATCGAATGAACAACCGGCCGGCGAGAATCGTAATCCAAATCGATCTCGCCGGCGCGGGATAGTTTGCGATGCCAGAACTGTCGCTGAAGAACAGCCGGATCAACCGGCGATACGACGTGTTAGAGCTGCTCGGCCGCGGCAGCTATGCCGAGATCTATCTGGCACGCGACACCGTCGCGACGCCCGAGTCGCCTCACAGCCGCGTCGTCATCAAGGCGCTCAACGTCAATCTTCAGAACGATCTCGATCCGGACCTCGAGCGGACGCTCGTCGAGAATTTTCAGAACGAGGCGATCGCTCTCGACCGGGTCCGGCATCCAAACGTGGTTAGCCGTCTCGGCCACGGGACGGCGCGCGATCTTCGCGGAGCGGTGTTTCATTTTCTCGTGCTCGAGTTCCTCCCGGGCGGCGATCTCGCAAAACGTTGCCGCGAACGGGCGCTGACCGTTCCCGAAGCGCTCGGATATCTGGAACAGGTTTGCGCGGGACTCGCCCACGCTCATCGTCACGGAGTGATCCATCGCGACATCAAACCGCAGAACATCCTTCTGACCGAGGACGGCCAGACCGCGAAGATCGCCGATTTTGGCGTCGCGCGTTTCTCGCAGTCCGATTCGCCGATAACGCGCGTCGGGACGAACATCTACGCGCCGCCCGAACATAGTCCGCTGCTCGCCGACGAGGTCGCGCCAAACACATCCGGAGCGCTGACGCCCGCCGCCGACATCTATTCGTTGGCCAAGACCGCGTTTGTACTGCTCACGGGCGAATCGCCTCGATTTTTCGCCGGACGGCAGATCCACGAACTGCCGCATTTCGTCCGCGGCGAGACCTGGGCGCCGGCGCTGCTCGATATCCTTAGCCGCGCAACGCGTCAGGATCCGGCGGCGCGCCATCAGACCGTCGAGGAATTCTGGCACGACCTGTCTCGGATCAAGCATCTTGGAACCGGACAGACCGTTGAGATCGAAACCCAGGTCTCGGCACGCAGATCCGACGCGCCCCGTGCGCACGTTGCGCGCGGCTACACGCCGTTCGCGCCGCAACTTCCGAGATTCAACACTTCGCGGGAACTGAAACTCAAGGGCCTGCAGATACCGGCGGCGGTCGCCGGAGAAGCCAAGGGCGTACCGCCGCGGCCCGCCGGCGAGGCCCAACGATTCCCGGCGATGCCGCCGGCACGGTCCCCGGTCAGCGTACCGGCCTCCGACTACCGTCCGCCAGATGTCGAACCCGCGCCGCCGCCGAAAAAGAACAAGTTCCTAAAACGGTTGGCAATCACGGTCGTTTTGCTGTCGCTTTTTGCCGGGATTCTGTACGGCACGCACCTTGCGCTTCGAGGTCTCGGGACGTTCTCGATAAGTTCGCTCTTTTCAAAACGCGAGGGCGCGACGGTCCGCGATGTCCCGCTCAGGGCCGAGGCCAACGCCCGCTCGAACCAGCTTGGATGGGTCCCGACCGGCTCGCGCGTGCGCATCCTGAGCGAGACCGACACTTGGTTCGAGGTCGAGATACTTCAGTTTGGCCGACCGCGAGAAGATGATTGGCAGACGCGCGGCTGGATTGCGAAAAAAGCGAAATCGGGCGAAGATAATGTTGATTTTGCGAGGTGATTCGACGTGAGCGTTCTGGACAAGGTCAGGAAGTGGATCGACGGTGATTCGTCGGAACTGGTGTTGGAAGAGGCGGCGCGCGACGCGCAGGTCAAGCCGCGCAGCGTTGCCGAAGAGTTTATCGTCAAGATCGCCCGCGAGGTCGAGGCCGTGATGCAGCGCGAGATCGTCCCGTTGCCCCAAGGCACGGCGCTGATCCCGACAGAGTACACGATCTTCCTCTCGGACGACGACGACAAGGAATGGCAGGGCGTCAAGCGCCGCGGCCTCGAACAGGGGCTGTATCACATCCTCGCGGAACGCGCGAAGGAGATCGCCGGCAAGAAGAAACTCGAGACGAAGAGCTTTGCGGTCCAGCTGCGCGTTGACGGAACGCTCGAGAAGGGCGAGGTCCGGGTCCAGCATACGTGGGAAGATTCGAACGCCGGCAAAACGAGCATTTTGTCGCGCCCGAAGCCTCCGCAGGCGCCGCGTCCGAAGCCTGCGATTCCTCCGAGCGGATTCCAACCACCGGCACCGGGCTTTGAGCCGGCGACGCCGTTCCAGCCGACACCGCCGCCCGCCTTTCCGGCTCAGGGTTACCAGCCGACGCCCCCGGCGACGCCGAATTTCCCCGTGCCGGTCGCTCCGGCGCCGTCCGACGAACCGCCGCCGACGGCGTTGCCGGGTTCGTTTCAAGTTCCGAATTTCGGGCAGCCACCGGTCGCGCCGGCTGTTTCGCAAGAGTACGAAGAGTCGACACGGGTTCAAAAACGGTCGCCCGAGCTATACAAACTCGAGGTCTGGCGAGGCGGCGTCCGCCAAACCGTGATCCCCGTCTTTCAGAAAGAGGTCGTCATCGGCCGTGGGTCGAAATCGAAACCGGTCGATATCCCGCTCACCGGCGACCCGGAGATCAGCCGCCGCCATCTTGTGATCTACACCGACGGCAATGGGCATTACTCGATGATCAACGAGGGCCGGAACCCGGCGATCATCAACAATTACGAACTCCCGCTCGGGCAACAGATCTCGATCGCCCCGAACGTTCCGATATCGATCTGCACGTATGTGCTGAGAATAACGACGTAGGATTTTGGATTTTAGATTTTGGAATTTGGATTTGGGATCGACGCGCGCCAGTTTCAAACGCGAAGATCAGGCTCCAGTCGAAATCTAAAATCAAAAATCCAAAATCGCTTCACTCCCATTTTCCCGTTTTCTGAAGTTTCCTGATCTTGCGCTTGGCCATTTCGCGCTTGAGGCTGGTCATCCGGTCGAGGAACACGATTCCGTCGCAATGGTCCGTCTCGTGCAGGACGCAGCGCGCGGCGAGATCCGTGAGATCGAGTTCCTGAAGTTCTCCTGTCACATCCTGAAACCGGACGACGGTCCTCACCTCGCGCCGGACCTTTGTATAGATCCCCGGAAACGACAAACAGCCTTCATCGCCGATCTGTTCGCCTTCGCGTGCGACGATCTCCGGATTCATCAGCGCCAACGGGTTCGGATTTCCGTCGCCGTCGCCGCAATCCATCACGAACAGGCGTTTCGAGACCGCGACCTGCGGGGCTGCGAGTCCTACTCCGCGGGCCTCGTACATTGTCTCGAACATATCCGCGACGAGCCGCTCGAGATCCGAATTGAACTCGTCGGCCGTCACGGGCCGACCCACTTGCAGCAGCACGGGTTCAGGATAATGCACGATCCGGAGCAAAGGCATAAACGAGATTCTAGCGTAACGGCCGCGCGCTCCTCAAATCACGATCCGACGGCTTCCGATCCTGAGCCACGCGAACGGGCGCGGAACCCTGCGTTTCAATCCGGTCCGCGGATCGAAATCAATGACACCGAAAACGGCTCGCTGACCCAGTTGATGGAACCTGAGCAGCGCCGATTCGTAGCCCGCGACGCGGCCCGAAAGCTTTTCCCTTCGGAGGAAATCGCAGAATCGAACCGCGTCCTCGACGTGTTTCTTGACCGAACCGGGCACAAAGTGCCGAGCGAACGTTCTGAAACGCTCCGCGAACCGATCACCGAGTTCGGCTTTCGTAAGCGGAAGCAAATTCCCGACCTCAGACAGCCGTTTCCGAAACAGAGTTTCCGAGAAATAATCGAGTTCCTCGCGCGAGACCGCCGCGATCGCGTCCGCCTCGGCCGGGTCGATGCCGAGCCGAGCCGCGGCAGCCGGCGGATCGGCGAAAAAGGCCGAACGGAACGCCGGATCGGTGTAAAGCCGCGCAAGCAGGTCCTGTTGATGTTTCAGACTCATCGTGCGACTCCGGCGTCGGCCGCTATTTTGCGGGCCGTCTCGATCTCTTCGAGGATCTCGGAGAACGGCGGCAGATCGGCATCGCGTTCAAGGATCGCGGCGCGGACCGGGGCTCGCTCGCAAACCGCTTGAAAGATCTCCCAGATGTCGTCCTCGGTCCGGTCGGAATGGGCGTCGATGAACCGCTTCCCGCTTCGGCGCGATCCGACGAAATGGACCTGAACGACCGCCTCCAGCGGCAACGCGTCGAGAAAATCGCGCCAATCGAAACCGAAATTCCGCGAGTTGACATAGAGGTTCGTCACATCGAGCAGCAATCCGCAGCCCGTTTCGCGGACGAGCCGCCGGATGAATTCCGCCTCGTTCATTTCCGAAAAAGGATATCGCATCAGGTAAGCGATGTTCTCGACGATCAGCGGTGTGCCGATCTTGCGCCGTACGTGCCCGATGTTCCGCACGAAAACGCGAAGCGCTTCTTCGGTGTACGGAACCGGCGCGAGATGCCCGATCGCGACGCCGCCCGAGCGCGTGAAGCATAGATGGTCCGAGAACCACTCCGGCTTGAGAGTGTCGATCAACTCCGAGAGCTTTTCGAGATAGCTCCCGTTGATCCCTTCGGCACTGCCGAGCGAGAGGTCGAGCGAATGCGGGATGAGACTGAAATGCTCCGCGAGCAGTTCGAGTTCCGCGATCTTCTCCGGACCGGCGTCGAGATACCGGTCCGCGATTATCTCGAGAACGTCGATCCGATCGCGATTAAGAAAAATGTCTCCGCGGTACGGCTCTCGATATCCGACCCCGACCAACGGCGCCTGTGTTTTCTTAATCTCCGCCACCGCCGCAGCCTCCGCATCCCCCGCCGCCGCAGGAACTACCGCCGTCGCCCGACGAGCATCCCGACGACGAGCACGAACCGCAACTTGAACCGCAGGAATCCGAGCCCTGAGCTTTTCGGAAGGCGTCGTTGTAATCGCTGTAAACGGTCCCGGCGAGTATTCCGGTCCCGAAGAGTCCGACCGAAAGCAGCATCGGATCGATCGACGAACTTCCCGACTGCAGACCCTGCGGCATCGCTCCGGCGGTCTTGCCCAGCGTTCCGAACGCCAGGCGCAGTCTTTCGATGTAGATGTTCCCAAGTTTCGTGACGCGCGGAAGTCGCCCGAAGATCAACGCAAGGATCAGGCCCGCGATCGCGAGAACGATCAGGAACCCGACGTTGTAGTGCCCGTGCGTGATCGCGGCGACGAGTTTGTACGAGCCGAGTCCGAGGATCGTGAGAACGGCCCCGATCTTGTAGGGTTTGAAGGCTGCTTCTTCGAGCGAACCGTGAAGGAACTGCCGCCGTTCGAGCGATACTCGGTATTGCTCGGCGATCGAACCGATCTCATAGGCCAATCCGCCGGCCCGGAAGAATTCGTTCGTATCGCGACGGGCGCCGATCCAGTTGAGCGTCGCCGTCTCGACCGGATCGAGTTTCGGCGAGGCCGCGTCGGCGGTACGCAGAACAAGGGTCTTGTTTCCATCCCGGGCGAACTCGACCAATCCCTTCTGCCGCAGAGAGAAAACCGCCGCCCTCGCGAGTTCGTTGGCGCCGCCGCGCAGGTATGCAACCTCGAACGGATCGACGGCCGCGGGGACCGCCGGCGCCGGCAGGCGGTCCGAACGATCGACAACTCGTTTCGCGATCAACAGACCGATGATCAAAAACACGATCACCCCGGCATACAGCGCCAGAAAATACGGCCCGTACATATTCGTCAGCGGATTGTTCAGCAGAATGTCCATAGGTCCACAGGTCAGCGCATAGTGCAAAGTGCATAGTGCAAGTCAGTGCAAAGTGCATAGTGCAAAGTGCAAAGTGCAACTCAGTGCAAAGTGCAAAGTAAGTTATTCATCATTCCTCAGTTCCGCGCATGGTCTTCAGTTCCGCGCCTGTCGCCGTTGCACAGGACACATTGCAATTCAAACTATGCACTTTGCACTATGCACTATGCACTCTGCACTATGCACTCTGCACTCTGCACTATGCACTTTGCACTGGTTTGTTTGCTCTCTATTCGACGATCTTCGCCGTTTCGGCTTCGGTCCAGTCGCAGAGCGTTTTGATCTGGGCATCGCTCAACGAAGCGTCGCGATGGATCCATAGGTAAGACCCGAGCGGCATTTCGCGCGCCCGGACCTGTTCGCACATCTGCTTCAGCTTACGGCGTTTGCGGCGGTTCTCGTAGGTGGCCCAGACCGAGAAGTTGAGTTCGCGGCGCCCTTTCGTGATATGATCTGCGAGAAACCACGCGGATGGCTGGATCTTCGAATACCATGGATACGCTGTCTCGTGCGAATGGCAATCGCCGCACGACGTTTTCAGGATCGCGGCGACCTCATCCGGAACCTGTGAAGACGCCCCGATCGTCTCGGCCGCGTTGACCGGCGGATTCGAAAAATCGGGCCGCACGAACTGTATCGCCACGAACGCGGCCGCCAACGGAACGAACACGATCATTATTGCTTTCTTCATACTTTCATTGATCGGAAACCGCCGCGCACGAACTGCGCGGGCTGATCACCTAAGATATGTCCGAACTCACCCAACTTTCGTTAAGATCTCCGGGCCGCGCAGAACTGACCGCCGCGGTCGGCGAATCCGGCGAACGGCTCGCTGCCGACTATCTACTAAGACGCGGGATGCGGATCGTTTGTTCCAATTTCAAGGTCCCGATCGGGCGCAACCTGCGCGGTGCATCCGTCACGGGCGAGATCGACATCATCGCGCTTGACGGCGACGTACTGTGCTTCATCGAGGTAAAAACGCGCTCAAAAGCTGAATTCGCCTCTCCGGTGTCGGCCGTCGACAGGCGAAAACAACGCCAGATCATTCGTACGGCCCGCATCTATCGCCGCATTTTCGCAGTAGAACGCCTCAGATACCGCTATGACGCGGTCGCGATCGTTCTCGGCGAACGTCCGGAGATCACGCATTTCAAGAACTACTGGGACGAATCGGCGTTCGGACGCAAGAACTGGGACCGTCACTTTTGAGCCGCCATCCAGGCCTTGTCCGCGTCGCCCAGCTCGGCGATCTTCGTCATCAGAAAATCGGCGATCTCCTTGTGCGTCCGCAGCCGGTCCGCCTTTTCGAAGAACTCCGAGAGATCGATCTCGTCTCCGAACCGGATCCGCACCTTTGGCCCTCCGGCCCAGTTGCCGAGCACCTGTTTCGGAAGATCGTTGCCCAAACCTGCAATGAAGACCGGGATAACGTTCGGCCGCGCCTTGCGAATCACCGCGCCGACGCCGGGCTGCGCCGGCAAGAAGCTATACGGGTCGTCATTCAGGTTCCGTTTTCCTTCAGGATGAAAACCGATCAGCGTTCCGCGTCCGACCGACGCGATGCGGATCAATTCGGCGAGGCTGAACTTGTCGAATTCGCGCTTTTCCGCCTCCTTCGCTTCGCGGAAGAACGGCGGATACATTGCCCACCAGCCCATCACGAGATTTACGAACCAACCCACCGGCGAAGTGTAAAAGAACTTGGCCCGGACGGGAAAATAGAGCGTCACCGGGCGCTTTGTCTGTCGGAAGATGACGCTCGAAACGACATACATATCAAAGAACGACCGATGGTTCGCAACCAGAAGGAGCGGCGTGTCGACCGGCGCCCCGGCGACCTTTTCGATCCCGAAGACGTTCATCAGATTGTATGTGCAGATCTTGATCCAGAGAGATCCGATATGCCGCTGACAGAAGGTCCAAAAGCGCTTCCAAACGCCGCGGTTCATCGCGTACGTCAGTTTGAATCCGAGCCTTTCCGTGGTGTTGAGGACGGACATTTCGCGCTCCGTCGGATACGGTTCAAGTTCGGTGGGCGACTTTTTTGCGAGTTCGTCTCCGGACATAACTGAAAAGAGAAGAGTTTAGCACAATCGACGGTGTCGAAAAATATCTGGACAGCACCCGTACGGTTGGGGCAGAATTGATTCTACTACCCTGTTTTGCGGGACCTTCGATAACAAAATGAGAATTCGACTTTTCGGGATGGCCGTCGCGGTGGCATCGGCCCTGTTTGCAACCGTCAACTTCTACGCCGCGTCAACGGATGGCGTTTGGAATGCGATCGACGATTCTGCGCTCCGCGTGTCCGAAGCCGAGCGGCTCGTCGTCCCAAGCGATTACGGGACCTTCCGGCTCGACAGAACGGCTCTCGAGACGATCCTGCGTTCCGCGCCGCGTGAGTTCACATCGGACGCGCTGTCGCGGTCGGTAGTCTTAACATTGCCGATGCCCGACGGCAGTTTCCAGCGATTTCGGATCGAAGAATCGCCGATCATCGAAGAAGGTCTGGCAAAGAAGTATCCTGAACTCTCCCGGACCTATCGCGGCCAGGGCATCGACGACCCGACGGCGACGGTCCGTTTTGACTTCCTTCCGTCGGGATTTCATTCGATGATCCTCTCATCGCACGGCACGACGATGGTCGATCCGTATTTTCGAAGCGGAGACACGGAGCACTACATCAGCTATCGGAAAAACGACGCGCCGCGGCTGAACCCTTTCTTCTGCGAGGTGAAGGACAACGAAAAGCCGGAGTTCCTGAGCGACGATTTTGAACAGTATTTCAACGGACGCGAGAACGATGTGATCTCGGGGACGCAACTTCGGCAATACAGACTGGCTCTCGCGGCGACCGTCGAATACACGGCGGCGGTCGGCGGCGGAACGGTCCCGGGCGCGCTCGCGGCGCAGGTCCTGATAATGAACCGCGTCAACGGCGTTTACGAGCGGGATCTCGCGATCCGTATGAACATCATCGCGAACAACGATCAGATCGTTTTCGCCGCCGAACCGGACGGATACACGAACTCGAGCGGCTCGACGATGCTCGGCGAGAACCAGACCAAACTCGATTCGGTAATCGGAACCGCGAACTACGATATCGGGCACGTCTTTTCGACCGGCGGCGGCGGCGTGGCGACCCTTAACGGACCGTGCGGCGGAAGCAAGGCGCGCGGCGTCACCGGGCTTTCGAATCCCGTCGGCGACCCGTTCGCGATCGATTACGTCGCGCACGAAATGGGTCATCAGTGGGGATCGAACCACACGTTCAACGGATCTGTCAGCAACTGCAGCGGCGGGAACCGAAGCGGGTCGAACGCATATGAGCCCGGAAGCGGAATCACGATAATGGCCTATGCCGGGATCTGCGGGAATCAGGATCTGGCGCGGAACAGTATCGACACGTTCCACGTGCGAAGTCTCGAGGTCATCGTCGCATACAGCCAGACCGGTAACGGCAACACGTGCGCGTCGACGACCGCGAGCGGCAACACGCCGCCGACAGTTTCGGTCGTCGGCGGCCCGGCCTTCAATATCCCGAAACAGACGCCGTTCACACTGACGGCGAGCGGATCGGATGTCAACGGCGATACGTTGACATACGATTGGCAGCAATACGATCTCGGAACGGCCGCGACCACCGTCCCGAACACCGACACGAACGTCGCGATCTTCAGACCGTACCTTCCGTCGGCCTCCGGAGCGCGCACGTTCCCGGCGCTCCAGTACATCCTCAACAACGCGAACGTCCCGCCGGCGACCTACGATTGCGGCCGGGCGACGCCGTGCCTGACCGGCGAGATCCTGCCGGCCGTCACGCGGACGATGAACTTTCAGGTCATTGCGCGCGACAACCGCGCGAACGCCGGCGGCATCAACACGGCCAGTGCGACGGTCAACGTCGACGGGAATTCGGGACCTTTCGCCGTGACCGCGCCGAATACCGCGACCACCGTCGCCGGCGGCTCTTCCCAGACCGTTACGTGGTCGGCCGCGAACACGACCGCCGCGCCCGTGAACGCGGCGAACGTCAAGATCTCGCTTTCGACCGACGGCGGCCAGACATTTCCGACCGTCCTGCTTGCCAGCACACCGAACGACGGGACGGAATCAGTAACTGTCCCGAACGTCTCGACATCGACCGCGCGGATAAAGGTCGAGGCCGTCGGGAACATCTTTTTCGACATCAGCGACGCGAACTTCTCGATCACGGGTCCGGCGCGATCCCCGTTCGATTTCGACGGCGACGCGAAGACCGACATCTCGATCTTCCGGCCGGCACCGGGTCAGTGGTGGTACCTGCGTTCGAGCGACGGCGGCAACCGCGCGTTCACGT
>CAZARD010000129.1:0-11444 GCA_964487505.1 uncultured Blastocatellaceae bacterium
ATCCGCTTCACACGCGGGAGGTCACAAGTTCAAATCTTGTAGTCGGCACCATTTTCATTAAATGCGGGCGGTCGCCGTTTTGGCTGACCGCCCGCTGCGTCTTTATGGGCCTTGACGGATTCGTGAAACACTTTTCAGTAAGTCGGTCGCAATGCCGCCGGCGATGGTTTCCGACCGGCTTGCCCGGCCCGGTTCAGGCGCCCTTCCGAACGGTCGTCTGCATCGATCGCCGGAGTTCCGTCAACGTTCAGGCTGGATCTTGAACCGGGTTGATCTTCCTGCGGCCACCCGATCCTGGTCCGGCCGCTCACTTCCAGAGTTCGATCTGGATCATCGGCGTTCCGGACTGGCCGATATGGCTTCGGTAGCCGCTGAGCGCAAGCGACATCGCCATCAATACGCCGTAGTTCGCCATATCGGTCGCCTCGAGCGCGGGCAGGATGCGGGCCACAAACTCCCTGCCGGGATCGTTTCCCGGCGTGAAATCGTAGCGCGCGAAGCGGCTCGTGTCGGGCCAAAGCGTATGCCCCTGGCGCGGCGCGACCGTGATCCAGCCATTGCTCGAGCCGCTGCAGGCCGCCAACATATCGACGGCTCCGCACAGCGTGTGCAGAAAGGTTAGCTGCGCGACCGCCTGGACGCCCGACATCTCGGCGCCGCCTTCCGACGGAACGACATAGTCGGCGACACCCTCTGCGACGCCTCTCGCCGACGGCCCGCCCGAACGCAGGGCCGAAAGTATAGAGGCCGCCTCGAAAACGCCGTTGTCAGGGAGATTCTCTCGGGTGAACTGAAATCCGCGGGCGCCGGCGGCAAAGATATTGAAACTCATATCCACACCTCCTATTGGAATTATACTCCCGCCTTTCGATTTTGGATTCTGGATTGCGTCAATCCGTAAGAGTTACGCGTTCACTCTTGACGAATTCGGGATTGCGGATTGGATCGGATTCTCGAGTGTCAAGGAAAGCGCTCTTTGGGCTCGCCTGTGGCCGAAGTCTTGCAAGCTGAATATACAACGGAACGCGACGGTTACGCTCAGCCTATCGGTTCGCGCTTCGCGCTCATTGCAAGCGGGACGCTTGCGCTCCAGTCCAAAAAAAGAAGGCGGACCGGTTGTTCGGTCCGCCTTCCCGTTCATCGAAGATGGCTTATTCAGCCGTCTCGTCCTGACGGAACAACGTCGCCTCGGGCTTTTTCGGTTTGCTGTTATTGTTGTTGTTTTTATTGTTGTTGCCCGGATTGTCGCGCGGCTTGTTCTTGTCCGGCGGCTCGATCTTCACGTCCGGCTTCGGCGGTCGCTTGTTCTCGTTGTCCTGGTTCTGCGCCATCGCCGCGAACGACAGACCGAGCAGACAAATCGTCAAGATCAATATTCGTTTCACAAATTCCATCGTTTCACCTCTTTCCTGACCTCGGGGGCAATTCGGGGAAAGATGCCGCGATTTTCGTTGCAATCGCGATGCCACACAGATGTTAGACTCAAACTATCGCAATATGGCCGGATTTTCCGGCAACGGGCATTGGATTCAACCCGCGCGACTAACGTTTTCCGCGATTTTCATACGAAAACGTCATCCGATTTTGGATTTTGGATTTCGGATTGGAGATTCCAGAATCCCAATCCAAAATCGACTATCCGAAATCCGAAATCCGAAATCCAAAATCCAAAAACGACTATCCGAAATCACTCCCCGCTCCCTGTGTCCCGCGTCGGCATATCCATCACGAAACTTACCGCGGCGATCAGGCAGGCGATGACTCCGACGGCGCAGCTGACGACGATAAGCGTCGTGCCGCTCTGTTTGACCGCGATCGCCGTCAACGCCCAGGCGATCGCGAGCGGATAGAAATAGCTCGAAAGCGCGATGCGCACCGCGATTCCGCAGGCCGCCGCGACAAAGATCAGGACCGACCCGAACCAGACCGCTTCGGCAACCGGCTGTTTCAGGTAGACCAGCACGATCATCAGGTTCACAAGCGTCGCCGCCGTCACCCAGCCGGCGTATATTCCGAAAGGAACCTTCGCCAGCCAGTTCTCGCCGACCGATACGGGCTTCGCAAGCCTGTGATTGATCGCCAGCAGAACGACAAGCAGCAACACGATCAGCGCTAAACAAACGACCAGCGCCTGCTGATGCCAGAAATAGAGCCACGCGCAATTGAGGACGCACGAAACTATGTAAAGCGTCCGGATCGGCGCGAAGAGCACGGCGTTTCGCGGCAGCGCCTGAAATGCGCTGAACGCGATCATTCCGAGATAGATCAGGCTCCAGATCGCAAAGGCGTAGCCCGCCGGCGTGATCCGCGTCGGAAAATTGTCCGACACGACGTTGGTCGCGACTCCGCCGAGCACGCCCGTCGCCGCCATCCAGTTGAATACGAGCGTCGCGACGGTCGCAACGACCACCAAGGCCTGCTTGCTCTTCGAGTCCATCGGGTCGATTGTAGAGGCTCGGGGAAACGTAGTCAAAAATCCGCGATTCGTGCTATATTTCGTGGGGTTTTCGATCGAACCGCCGCCGGGCCCTTTGGTTCGTCCCGGGGCATTGCTTCGATGATCATCGAATCCCGATCCTGAATCTTGACGCCTGAATCCAAAATTCCCGAACCGAGGATATGCGTTTCGGTCTGCGCGCCGAATGCGGCAGATCTCGCCGGCCGTTTGATCGCCGCCGCGCCCGCCGCGGATGTCATCGAGATCCGTTTCGATTGTCTCGACACGATTGACCGCGAGCTTTTGCGGGCAGCGGTCGCGGAACTGCGGCGCGTCTTTCGCGGTAAGATCCTCGCGACCTATCGGCCATCCAACGGCGGGCAGGGCGGCGCGCGCGAGCTTTCGAACGACGAACGCGCCGGCTTCTGGCGGATCGCCGGCGAACTTGCCGATTGGTGCGATCTGGAATTCGACCTTGAGCTCGGCAACGAAGGGCCGGCGATACGTTCATCGTTTGAACGCGTTCTCGTGTCGTTCCACGAATTCGAGCGGCCCGCCGGGGCGATCGATCTTGGTCCGATCGTGGAAAAGCTCGCCCCGCTCGGCGACGTGCTGAAGATCGCCGTCCGTGCGGACGACGTCCCCGACTCGATCGCGGTCTGGCGACTGCTCGGGCTGGCCGCGGCGATGCGAAAGGAGATCATCCCGATCGCGATGGGCGAAGCCGGCAAGTGGACGCGGATTCTAGGTCCCGCGCACGGAGCTTTTCTTACTTATGCCTCGACGGAGACCGGAAACGAGACGGCGCCCGGGCAGATCGACGCCCGCGAGCTGCGCGAAGTGTACCGCGTCGACCGGCTCGATCGGCGAACCGAGGTTTACGGCGTCGTCGCCGGCAACACTTCATATTCGATGTCGCCGTACCTGCACAACGCCGCGTTCGCTTCTCACGGCCTGAACGCGGTATTTGTTCCGTTCCAGGTTCGTGACGTGGACCGTTTCTTTGCCGATCTCGTCAAACGTTCGACGCGGCAGATCGATATCGGAATCAAAGGGTTCGCCGTCACGAACCCGCACAAACAGGCCGTCGCAGCGCATCTCGACCGTCTCGACGAATCCGCGCGCCGCGTCGGCGCCGTGAACACCGTCGCGATCGTCGAAGGCACGCTCGTCGGATTCAACACAGACGCCGCCGGATTCATCGCTCCCTTGCGGACGCGATTCGGCGATCTGAAGGGCGCGACGGCCGCGATCTTCGGCGCCGGCGGTGCGGCCCGGGCTTGCGCGTACTCGCTGACGAACGCGGGCGCCGACGTGACGGTCTTCGCCCGCGACCGATCGAGGGCCGAAGCGCTTGCCCGCGAATTCGGATGCCGCGCGGGAAACGACGCGGGCGATTTCGACATCGTCGTCAATGCGACCCCGCTCGGGACCGCCGGCGAATCGGAGTCCGTTTCGGCCGTCCCGACCGAGTTCCTGCGAAACGCGAAACTGGCCTACGACCTGGTGTACAACCCGCGCGAAACGTTGTTCCTCAGCGAGGCCCGGTCGCTCGGCGTCGCGACGCTCGACGGGCTCGAGATGCTCGTCGCGCAGGCCGCGGAACAACAGAGGATCTGGACCGGTCACGAGCCGCCGGTCGAGGCGATGAAGGGCGCGGCGTTGCGCCGTCTCGAGAGAAAATGAAAGTCGAAGCACTCAATTGTCCGAACTGCGGCGGAAACGTTACCAGCGACAGCGCTTTCTGCCGTTTCTGCGGTTCGCGTCTCAAGACCGAGGCGTGCGTCAAATGCCTCGGGCTGATGTTCGTCGGCGCTAAGCACTGCGCGCACTGCGGCGAACCGGTGACGAAGATCGCCGCTGCCGACGAAAGTTCAGGGAGATGCCCGCGGTGCGACGTCGCGATCGAAGCGCTCAGGGTGGCCGATCTCGATATCGGCCAGTGCGCCCGATGCGAGGGAATGTGGGTCGATGTCGCGACCTTCGAGCGGGTCTGCGCCGATCAGGAAAAGCAGGCCGCGATCCTCGGCGCGATCAAGCCCGCCGCGCCGCATCCTCCGGCCGCGATCCGCTACGTGCCGTGTCCGGTCTGCCGCAACCTTATGAACCGGAGCAACTTCGCGCGCTCGAGCGGCGTCATCATCGACACGTGCCGGCAGCACGGCGTGTGGTGCGACGCCGACGAACTTCCGCGCATCGTCGAATTCATACGCGACGGCGGCATCGACCGGCAAAGACAAAAGGAAAAGGCGCAGCTCGACGAACAGCGTCGCGAGATCCTCGACCTCGAACGCGAAGAAACCCGCCGCGCTTCGCGCTTGTCGACATTCGGCGAACGCGGATCGTTTCCGGCCTCGACAGTCAAGGAGTTTCTCCGGATGATCTTCGATTGATACAATCGAGCCTATGCAAGAGCGATACAGCCGGCAGATACTGTTCCGCGAGATCGGCGCCGAAGGGCAGCGCAGGCTTGCCGAGTCGCGGGTGCTGATCGTCGGCGCGGGCGCGCTCGGAGCGGCGCACGCCGAAACGCTCGCGCGGGCCGGGATCGGATCTCTGCGGATAGTCGATCGCGATTTCGTCGAGTTCTCGAATCTGCAGCGTCAGACCTTGTATTCGGAAGCCGACGCCGCGGACCGCATCCCGAAGGCGGTCGCCGCCGCGCGACGTTTGCGGGCCGTCAACTCAGAGATCGCCGTCGAACCGGTCGTCGCCGATATCAATCACACGAACATCGTCGGAATGCTCGCCGATGCCGATCTGGCGATCGACGGGACCGACAATTTTCAGGTCCGCTATCTTCTCAACGATGCGGCGGTCAGTCTCGGAAAGTCGTGGATCTACGGTGCCGCGGTTTCGTCGTACGGCGCGACGATGACCGTCCGGCCGGGCATAACGCCTTGCCTGCGCTGCGTTTTCGAGGAAATGCCGGCCGCCGGATCGGCTCCGACGTGCGACACGGCGGGCGTGATCCAACCGATCATCACAAGCGTTTCGGCCGTCCAGACCACCGAGGCGGTCAAGATCCTTATCGGGAAGCCCGAACTGCTTCACGGATCCCTTCTGCAGATCGATATCTGGAACAACGATTGGCGCAAGATCCGCGTCGGCGGACCGAACGCCGACTGCGAATGCTGCGCCAAAAGAAATTTCGAATTTCTGAACGCCGCCGATACCGAATTTTTCACCGCGCTCTGCGGCCGGGACGCCGTTCAGATCAAACCGCCGAATGCCGGGGCGATCGATCTCGAAGCGCTCGCCGTGAGGCTCGGCGCTCTCGGGGAGATCAAGGCGAACGAGTATCTCGTCCGATTCTCGGCCGACGGTTTCGAGATCACCGTTTTTCGCGATTCGCGCGCGATCATCAAGGGCACCGACGACGTCAGCGTCGCCCGCGGCCTTTATGCCAGATTCGTCGGCGCGTGATTCAGAATCCGCGTCGCGCGGCCTCGTAGCCGGCGATGCAGCCGTCGCATACGAACGGATTGTCCTGCCCCAGCGCGACGGCGCGTTCGATTCGTTCGAATTGCTCCTCGGTTGTAAAAAAGTGACCGTTGCACAACGAGCAGTTGATCTCGAACCGATTCTCGTTCGTAGGCATCGTGCTGACTTCGAACGTGTCGTTCAGAAGGTCGGCGTCGCGTTCAAATCTTGCCCGGAACATATCGCCTCCTTTCGGGTTGTCAGTCCCTTGTCCAGTAGACACGCACGGTCGTGTGATCATCCGAGAAGGAATGATCCAGTTCGCCCGCGAAGGCGCCGCGCAAGGCGCGCCCCAGATGCTGCGCGAGATGCGTCGACGTCGTCGTTATCATCAGCTCCGGAACGCTTGATTCCCACGATATGATCCGCCAAAGCGGATTTTCCCGGGACATCCTTTCGGCCTCGTTGTTCACAAGATTTGTGATCTCGCGCGCGTGCTCGACCGCGAACGCGCCGCGGACATACAGAAATCCGCTCGCCTCGCCGTTCCGGATCTGCTCGCACGCCGGGCAAACCACGGACTCGGGTCCGGCGGCCTTGAGATTATCGCCGGGCCGGATGTTCGTCCCCAATGCCCAACGACCGTTCGCATAGACCGCGCCGCAGTCGGTGCAGATCATTGCCCCCTTCTTCTTGTCTTTTGAAAGATGATCGGCATCGTAGTAGATCCGCTTCGAGCGGATCAGGTTTCCCTGTTCTTGATCGGCTCGTTTGGTCCTCATTTCGCTCCTCCTCGGGGCGCGCGGTTTGCGGCGCTGCCGCGACCCCGGTTAGTGCTAGGGCAATCCGCGTACCATCCGCCGAGTCCGCATTACTCGGTGTTTGGGACGAAGACCACCCGCCGCGGGGTGCAAAAATCGCGGTTTGCATAGTGATTTTGCCCAACCCGTCGCCGCAAAGTAGGATAGAATCTCGTTGCCGTGTTCGCGGAACGGCGCGACGCAGACCGAAATGAAGAAGAGGATCGTTATCATAGGCGGCGGATTCGGAGGACTTCAGGCGGCGAAGGAGCTCGCCGGCAAGCCGTTCGAAGTGACGCTTATCGATCGCAAGAACCACCATACGTTCCAGCCGCTCCTTTACCAGGTCGCGACCGCCGTCCTCTCGCCGGGCGAGATCGCTTCGCCGATCCGCCGCATTCTGCACCGGGCGAAAAACGTCGAGGTCATCCTCGGCGAGGTCGTCGGCTTCGATCTCGACGAACGATTCGTCGATCTTCAAGACGGATCGCGCGTGCCGTTCGACTATCTGATAGTGGCGGCCGGAGCGCGGCACTCCTATTTCGGCAACGATCAATGGGAGTCGCTTGCGCCCGGGCTCAAGACTCTCGAGGATTCGCTCGAGATCCGCCGCCGCGTGCTGCTCGCGTTCGAACTCGCCGAGCGCGAGGCGTACCTGACCGGTGTCCGGCGGCATTTAAGTTTTGTCGTCGTCGGCGGCGGCGCGACCGGCGTCGAGGTCGCCGGCGCGATCGCAGACATCGCGCGGGAAGCGCTCGCGAACGATTTCAACCTGATCGACACGCGCCGCGCCCTGGTGATGCTGTTCGAAGGCGGGGATCGCGTGCTGAACTCGTTCTCCGAGGAACTTTCGGCGAAGGCGAAGTCGCAGCTCGAGAGTCTCGGCGTCGAGGTCTATCTGAACAGTCTGGTGACCGATGTCGAAAACGGCCGCATCAACGTCAACGGCAAGTGGATCAACGCCGACGTCGTCGTCTGGGCGACCGGCGTCGCCGCCTCGCCGCTCGGGGCCCTGCTCGGAGCCGAGACGGACCGCGCCGGACGCGTCAAGGTCAACCGCGACCTGTCGGTGCCGGGTAACGAGCGCGTTTTTGTCATCGGAGACATGGTCAGCCTCGTTCAGGCCGACGGGAAACCGGTTCCGGGCGTCGCGCCCGCGGCGATGCAGATGGCCGAACTCGCGGTCGGGAACATCCTCAGCGATCTCGCGGGGAAACCGCGCCGCGATTTCGAATATCGCGACAAAGGCTCGATGGCGACGATCGGAAAACGCCGCGCGATCGCCGAGATGGGTTCGATCAGGCTTTCCGGATTCGTCGCCTGGCTGGCCTGGCTTTTCGTCCATCTGATCTCACTCGTCGGTTTCCGAAACCGGGTCTACGTTCTTTCGAGCTGGTTTTGGGCCTATCTGACCCGCGAGCGGAACGCGCGGCTCATCACAGGGGACGCCGGCGAACTCGGCACTGCGGGACCGCCGAGGAAACGTTCGGGCCGACGATCAAAAAAAGCCGGATAGATCGCCGGCTTTCGAAACTCCGGAGCCGAAGCGGATTCGTGCGTTTCGGTTCAAATTCTGGTAATACTAATTGAACCCAAATCGCGCGATAAGATGACTTAACGGCTTTTCGCCACCGATGGCACGAATTCTCATATGTTATTCAGTGTTTTGTCAGCGAAATCCGTGGAAGAATTCTTGATATGCGTGATCCGGGCCAAAATCTTTTTTGCGCCGTAAATAATGAAAAAACAACTGCATTTCGTCCTTCTCGTCTTGATCTATACAATTTCCGCCGCCGCCGCCGAACCGCTCGTGTGGTCGGTGAACTCGCGCGCCGATGTCCTTCAGGGCGACGCCGCCGGAGTTTCGATAGACTCGAACGGCCTGATAGCGACCGCGCCGAAGGTCTCAGAGATCTTCAAGACCGACCAGCCTTACGTTTGGTCGAGCGCCGTCGATGCGTCGGGCAACGTCTATCTCGGCAGCGGCGCCGACGGCAAGGTCTTCAAGGTCGATGCCGCCGGAAAAGGCGCGCTGTTCGCTGACCTCGGCGAACTGAACGTGTCGGCGCTCGCGATCGGCAGATCGGGCGAGATCTACGCCGCGACGGCTCCGGACGGGAAGGTCTACAGGCTCGACGCCGCCGGCAAGGAATCGGTATTTTTCGACCCTAAGGAAAAATATATCTGGGCGCTTGCCTTGATGGCGGACGGAAGTCTCGCGGTCGCGACGGGCGAGAGCGGAAAGATCTTTCGGGTCCGCGCCTCGGGCGCGACGCCGGACGCGTCTCTGCTTTTTGACACGGGCGAGACGCACGTTATTTCGCTCGCCGTCGACAAGTCGGGAAGTCTTTATGCGGGAACGGATTCAAACGGTCTCGTGCTGAAATTCGGCGCCGACGGAAAACCGTTCGCGATCCTCGATTCTCCGCTCCGCGAGATTCACGAGCTCGCCGTTGGGCCCGATGGTTCCGTTTACGCGCTCGCGCTCAGCGAATCGCTGTCCGCGAAGACCGAACCGACGCCAGCGACCTCCGAGAAGAAAACCGTTTCGGTCGAGCGCCCGAGCATTGCGCCGACCGAGGCGCCGAAAAGCAAGTACGATCTTTCGTCTGCGAAATCCGCGGTTTACCGGATTCTTCCTGACGGCGGCGACGATCTGATCTGGACCTCGGCGACGTTCGGAGCCTTCGCGCTTCACGCGCACCAGACGGGTAGCGGCGTGCTGATCGGAACGGCCGACAAGGGCCGCGTGTACGACGTCCGCAACGACGGATCGGAAACGCTCGTCGTGCAGACGGACGAAGGCCAGATCTCGACGCTCCGGACCGACGGCCGCTCGATCATCGCGACGTCGAGCAATCAGGGCAAGCTCTATCGCTTCGGTTCGGAAGCGGGTGCCGAAGGAACGTACAGTTCGGCCATCCTCGACGCCAAGGCGAACGCGGCCTGGGGACGAATTTGGTGGCGCTCGTCGGGGGGCGTCTCGATTCAGACGCGCAGCGGAAACACCGAGCGCCCCGACGAAACGTGGAGCGGCTGGAGCGCGGCCTTGACGGACCCGAAGGGTTCGCAGATCGCGAGTCCCCGGGCGAAGTACTTCCAGTGGCGCGCGGTTCTCAAGTCAGGCGGCGCGCTGAGCGAGGTAAATGTCTCATTTCTCGGCCGGAACATCGCGCCCGAAGTGACCTCGATCCAGATCCTCGCGGCGAACGTCGGCCTCGCGCCGAATCCGCCGATGCAGCTCGATCCGGATATCGAGATCTCGGGCATGGATCCCGTGCTTTTCGGAATTCAGGTCGTTCCGATTCCGCCGCGGCGCGTCTATCTGCGCGGCGCGCGGGCGCTTCAATGGACGACCGAGGACCGCAACGGGGACAAGTTGGTCTTCGATATCTATTACCGGGAGATCGGGGAGTCGGCGTTCAAGCTTCTGCGGCAGGACCTCTCCGAGAACTGGATCTCGGTCGACGGCCAGTCTTTCGCCGACGGACGCTACGTCTTCAAGATCGTCGCCAAGGACTCGCCCTCGAACCCGGCCGGGGCCGGCCTTCTGGGCGAACGCGTCAGCGAACCGTTCGACATCGACAACACGGGGCCGGCCGTGACCGTTACCGGCGCGCCGCAGATCAGCGGCGACCGGGCGCGCGTCTCGTTCGAGGCGGCGGACGGCGCGAGCTATGTCAGCCGCGCCGAATTCAGCATCAACGGCGGCGCGTGGCAGGCGGTGTACGCCGATGACGGGATCTCGGACGGCCCCAGGGAACGCTACTCATTCGACGTTCCGGTCGCGGCCGGCGAGACGACGGTCACGCTCCGCGTATACGATGCGAACGGAAACGCGGGAACGGCGCGGATCGCCGTGAGGAGATAGAAATGTCGATCACGCGCGACAGCGTCGTCGTCATAACCGGCGCGGCTTCCGGAATTGGCCGCGCGCTCGCCGTTCGATTCGGCCGCGAGCAGATCGCCGGCATCGCGATCTGCGATGTCAACGAGATCGGACTCGCCGAGACGGCGAAACTCGCCGGCGACGCCGTGCCGGTATCGACGCATATCGTCGATACGTCGAAGATCGAACATCTTGAACGCTTTCGCGACGAAGTGCTCGCGCGTCACGGGCGGGCGACGCACCTCGTCAACAATGCCGGCGTCGGATTGCTCGGAACGTTCGAGCAAATATCGCTCGAAGATTTCGAATGGCTGATGGGGATCAATTTCTGGGGCGTCATCTACGGCTGCCGCGTCTTTCTGCCGGTCCTGAAAGAGCAGCCGGCGGCCCACATCATAAATATCTCCAGCGTTTTCGGGCTTGTTGCGCCGCCCGAACAGACGGCCTATTGCTCGGCAAAGTTCGCCGTCCGCGGCTTTACCGAATCGCTTCGCCACGAACTCGAAGAAACATCGGTCCGGGTTTCGAGCGTTCATCCCGGCGGGATCCGGACGAACATCGCGCGGAATTCGCGGATCGGCAAGGACACGCCGGCGGAGTTCAAGGACCAGGGAGTCAAGTTCTTCGACAAGGTCGCCCAGACCTCGCCCGAGGCCGCGGCCGAGACCATCGTCAAAGGCATCAAAGTGAACGATCCGCGGATACTGATCGGGAACGACGCCTACGCGATCAGCATCGTCTCGCGCATCTTTCCACGAAAATATCTTCGAATCATCGAACGCATCTCGGGCCATCGCCTCGATCTCAGAAAGAAAAGCAAGTAATTGCAGAACCCCGCACGAAGTAAGCGGGCCCGCTCGCAGCGCGAGCGCTCGCCGGGGACCGGTTTCGGGGC
>CAZARD010000130.1:0-11430 GCA_964487505.1 uncultured Blastocatellaceae bacterium
TCTTGAATCTTGAATCTTGAATCTGATCTTTGGTCCCGAATCGAATTCGCTTTTCAGTCGATGAGTTTGTTGCTGAGTTCCCAATAGCCGACGTCGACCCAGCGGCCGAGTTTGTAGCCGACCTCTTTGAAATGCGCGACCTTTTCGAATCCCAGCTTTTCGTGAAAGCGGATGCTGGCGTCGTTGGGGAATGAAATGCCGGCCACGATCGAATGAATATCGGTCTCCGCCAGCAGATCGAACAGCTGCGAATAAAGCGCCGTGCCGGTCCCTTTTTGCTTTGCCTCGTTGCGGACGTAGATCACCACTTCGGCCGTGAACTCGAACTCGCGACGGAGACGGAATTTGTCGGCGTAAGCGTAACCGTGAACGGTCCCATCGACTTCAGCGACGAGAAACGGAAAGATCTCCGTGACCTCTTCGATCCGGCGCTCCATCTCCTCGGCCGAAATCGTTTCCGTCTCGAATGTGTGGTGGGTGTTCTTGATGTAGTAGTTGTAAACGTCGGCGACCTGCGCCGCGTCTGCCGGGCGGACCGGACGTATGTTCATCGTCATCACTTCCTTTAAGAATCTTAACAACTCGGACGCGTAAATCGAAAAGCGCCGAGCGTCATTTCCTGAGTTCCAGCTTCGCGATCGATTCGAGATGCACTTCGTCCGGACCGTCCGCGATCTGCAGCATTCGCGCCGTGATCCAGAAATTCGCGAGCGGGAAATCCTCACAGACGCCGGCCCCGCCGTGCGCCTGGATCGCGCGATCGACCACCTTCAGGGCCATCGCCGGAACGGCCGCCTTGATCATCGCGATCTCAAGCCGCGCCGCCTTGTTCCCGACCCGGTCCATCATCCAGGCGGCCTTCAGCACCAACAGGCGCGCCTGATCGATGGCCAGCCGCGCTTCGGCGATCCACTGCCGGATGACGCCCTGTTCGGCGATCGCCTTGCCGAACGCGATCCGCGCTTTTGCGCGCGCGCACATCAGCTCGAGCGAGCGTTCCGCGACGCCGATCAGACGCATGCAGTGATGGACGCGCCCGGGACCGAGCCGCCCCTGCGCGATCTCGAATCCGCGGCCTTCGCCGAGCAAGAGATTCGATTCCGGCACGCGAACGTCCGTGAAGGATATCTCCGAATGCCCGCTCGGAGCGTCGTCAAACCCGAAAACCTGAAGATTTCTCTCGATCTTCACGCCCGGAAGATCGAGCGGCACGAGGATCATCGACTGCTGAAGATGCTTAGGCGCTTCGGGGTTCGACTTCCCCATAAAGATCGCCAGCCGGCATCGGCTGTCGCCGCCGCCGGTCGACCACCATTTCCGGCCATTAAGAACAAAATCGCCGCCGTCGCGGACGATCGATGCGCATATGTTCGTCGCGTCCGACGAAGCGACGTCGGGTTCGGTCATCGAGAAACACGACCTGATCTCGCCGGCCAGAAGCGGCTTGAGCCAAGTCTCCTTTTGCTCAGGCGTCCCGTACCGCTCGAGAACCTCCATGTTTCCCGTATCGGGAGCCGAGCAGTTGAAAACCTCGGATGCCCAGAAGACACGGCCCATGATCTCCGCGAGCGGCGCATATTCGAGGTTCGTGAGCCCCGAAACTTCGGGCAGGAACAGGTTCCAGAGCCCTTCGGCGCGCGCCTTCGCCTTCAGGCTCTCGATCAACTGCAACGGCGCCCAGCGGTCGCCCGAGTCGACCTCGTCACGATATGCCTTTTCGTTCGGGTAGATATGCGCGTCCATGAACGCGCGCAACCGATCCTGCATCGCAAGCGATCTTTCGGAAAATTCGATGTTCATCTCAAGGCGGAAGCTTAGCACCTTTCGCCGTCCGATTGCACGAACCGCGGATGGTCGAATCCGGCCGAATCGACTAGAATTATGTGCGATATGTCCGACACGCGACGCGTACGACAAGGTGAGGAACTTGATGTCGATGCGCTCCGCCGATACCTCTCGGCGGAGTTCGGCGAGAAGACCGGCGACCTCGAGATCCAACAGTTCCCCGCCGGAAGCTCGAACCTTACATACCGCGTTCGGATCGGCGCCGACGAGTTCGTGCTTCGGCGTCCGCCTTTCGGCAATCAGGTGAAGTCGGCGCACGACATGGCGCGCGAGTTCAACGTGCTTTCAAAGCTCAGTGGAGCGTATGCGCCGGCGCCAAAGCCGCTGGTGTACTGTGCCGACGAATCGGTCATCGGTTCCGAGTTCTACCTGATGGAACGACGGCGCGGGCTGATCATACGCGGAAAATCGCCGGATTTTCTCGAGGAATCGATCGATCTTCAATACGCAGTCTGCGAATCGTTCATTCGGAACCTGTCCGATCTGCACGCGATCGATTTTGAGAAGATCGGCCTCGGGGACCTCGGAAAGCCCGACGGATACGCCCGTCGGCAGGTCGAAGGCTGGACAGGGCGTTACTTCAACGCGCGGACCGACGACAACTTCGAGCTTGAGGCGGCGATCGAATGGATCAACGCCAACATTCCCGAATCCAGCGGCGCCGCACTCGTCCACAACGACTACAAGTTCGACAACGTGATGCTCAGGCAGGAGAATATCACCGAGATCGCGGCCGTGCTCGACTGGGAAATGGCGACGATAGGAGATCCGCTGATGGACCTCGGAACGACGCTCGGCTATTGGATGGCAAAGGAGGTCGGCCCTGAACTTCTTTCGATGCCGTTCAACCCGCGGGCGTTGATGGAGAACATTCCGCGTGCCGAACTTGTCCGGATGTACGCCGACGCGAGCGGGCGGGACGTTTCCGGGATGTTGTTCCACTACGTCTTCGGAACGGTCAAGATCGCGGTCATCGCGCAGCAGATCTATTTCCGGTACGCAAAGGGCTACACAAAGGATCCGAGGTTCGCGTCGTTCAACCGTTTCGTCAAAGCGCTCGGACGGATCGCAATGCACGCCGTCGGGCGCGGAACCATCTGAAGGAGGATGACGACGTTGTGAACTTAGGATCTCGGTCCGCAAGGTGAACGGACAGCGAACGTGGGCTGCCGACCGGCCGTCGCAGGTCAGGTTTTCCTTATTCCGGTTATGAAAAGGCTTCAAAAGACGCTCAAACTGGTTTCCGCAGTCGTGCTGGCCGCGGCCTGCGTATACGGCAGCGTCGCGGTCTACCTTCACGTCAAGTATCCGCAGACTCGCTGGAACTGGTCGAAGATCGACACGAACGACGTCGCGTTCCCGAAGGGTTTCATTTGGGGGACTGCTACCGCAGCGCATCAGATCGAAGGCAACAACCGGAACACGAATTGGGGCGAATGGGAAATGCTTCCGGGCCGGATAAAGGACGGAAGCGACGCCACGAATGCCGTCGACGGTTGGGACCGGTCGCTTTCGGATGTTCGGCTGATGAAGGATCTCGGGGTCAATTCATACCGTTTCTCGCTTGCCTGGAACAAGATCGAACCCGAAAAGGGTCGTTTCGACGAGTCGGCGCTGAAACATTACGACGAGCTGATCGACGAACTGCGGCGAAACGGGATCGAACCGATGATCACGCTTCATCATTTCACGCACCCGCTTTGGTTCGAGCGGCTCGGCGCGTTTGAAAAAGAAGAGAACATCGCGCATTTCGTTGATTTCTCGAAACTCGTTTTCGAGCGCTATCGCCATCGGGTCCGCTACTGGGTCACGATCAACGAACCGAACGTCTTTGTCACTTCGGGCTATTTCAACACCGTCTTTCCGCCGGGCAAGCCGGCCCCGAAGCTCGCCGCCGAGGTGATGAAGAATCTTCTGAAAGCGCATGTATCGGTCTACAAGACACTGAGATCGTTGGATCAAGGCGCGAACGACCGAAACCGAAGATCTGAGATCGGGCTTGCGATCAGCATCTTTCAGTTCGAGCCCGCCCGCCGATGGCATCTTGGCGATTGGGCGATCGCGCGCGTCTCATCGAATGCTTTCAACGAGTCGGTGCTCGGCTTTTTCCGCGACGGGCGGATGAATTTCTACGTCCCCTTCGAGGTCGATCTGACGTACGACGATTTGGAAGCCCCGGCGACGCTCGATTTCGTCGGCGTGAACTACTACTCGCATTATGCTTACCGCTTCGACGCCGACTTCAAGAAAGCGACCCAAAGCCTTCCGGTCGACGGCGAAGCGATGACGGACATGCCGTACACGATCTATACCGAGGGAATTTATCGCGCGATCGCCGATTCCTCGACGCTCCGCAAGCCGATCATCATCACGGAAAACGGGATCGCGGACGCCCGCGACGATCGGCGCGAACGTTACATCCGTGAGAGTCTCTATGCCGTCTCAAAGGCTATCCGCGACGGATACGACGTTCGCGGATACTATTACTGGACGTTGTTCGACAACTTCGAATGGGCCGAGGGCTACACCCAAAAATTCGGGCTCTACGCCGTCGATCCGGCCACGAACGAGCGTACGTTGCGAAACGGTTCCCGAGCGTTCGTCGAGACCATCCGACGAACCGCTACCAATTGATTTGAGTTTTGGCCTTGTTTTGAGTAATGTTCTTGTGTCTTTTGATTCAAATTCTGAAAACGCAAATCGCGGAGATTCAGTGGTTTAAGGCGGAACGGTGGACTCTGAGTTAATCACAGCCTATGTCGGGCTCGGCTCGAATCTCGGCGACCGTGCAGGCAATCTGTTGCTTGCCGTCCGCGGCCTTATGGAAGCCGGCTTTGTCGTCCATAAGCTGTCCGGGATCTACGAAACGGAACCGGTCGGCGTTTCGGACCACGACCGATACCTTAATATGGCCGCCGAGATCCATCTGTCGGGCATCACGCCGTCGCAGATGATGACGCGTATGCTGCGGATCGAGTACCTTCTCGGACGAAAGGACAAGTTCCTGCAGAAACCGCGGTCGGTCGATCTCGACCTTCTGCTTTTCGATGGGATCGAGGTCGACACGGAACTCGTTCGGATACCGCATCCGCAGATGCACGAACGCCGGTTCGTACTCGTCCCGCTCGCGGAGATCGCGCCGCACGCGATGCATCCGGGCCTGCAGAAAAGCGTCGCCGAACTTCTTGCCGATGTCGCGGACCCGTCCGAGGTCCACCGCTGGAGCCCGAACCTGAACGTCGTTTATCCCGATTCCGATATGCGCGTTTCGTTGCGCACGCTTAAGAGTTGAAACCGAATCTGTTCGCCCCGGAACAAAGAACCTAGATCCCGATGGCATACCTACAACCTGACGCACCAGAAAAAGTCTATCTGCCGGCAATCCGCGCAGCGAAGGAAAAAGGCGAGAAACTCGTTTGCCTGACGGCTTACGATTATCCGACCGCCCGGATCGTCGACGAGGCCGGTGTCGACATCATACTGGTCGGCGACAGCATCGGGAACGTCATCCACGGCTACGGAAACACGATCCCGGTGAGCCTTGACGAGATCACGTCGGCCTGCATTGCGGTCAAGCGCGCGACCGAGCGGGCGATGGTCATCGCCGATATGCCGTACGGAACCTATCACGTGAACGACAGCGAAACGGTCAAGAACGCGCTTCGCCTTATGAAATACGGCGGCGCCGAAGCGGTCAAGCTCGAAGGCGGGCGCAACCGCGTCGATCTTGTGAAACGGCTCGTGGATGAAGAGATCCCGGTGTGCGCGCATATCGGTCTGACGCCCCAGTCGGTCTACAAAATGGGTGGTTACAGAGTCCAAGGCCGGACCGCCGACGCTGCGAAAAGGTTGATCGATGACGCCAAGATGCTTGAGGAAGCCGGCGCGTTCGCGATCGTGCTCGAACTTGTGCCGCGCGAGGTCGCCGAGATTATCACGCGTGAACTGTACATTTCGACGATCGGGATCGGCGCCGGGCTCGAATGCGATATCCAGGTGCTTGTCCTCCACGATCTGGTCGGAATGACCTTCGGCCGCCAGCCGCGCTTCGTTCGCCAATACGCCAACGTGCGGCAAGTGATGACGGAAGCGATCCAACATTGGACCAACGACGTCAAGACCGGACAGTATCCGAACGACAAGGAATCGTACGGACTAACCGAGGAAACCAAGAAAGAACTGGAGAACCTGTGATCTTTTGACTTGGCCGACGGAGTCGAATAGTCTTCAAATAGGACGCATCCGCGGACTGACGAAGATCGCGGGACGCGGCAAACGATGGAAATAATAAACCGCAGGCAACGGATGTCTTCGCTCGCGCGCAAACTCCGGCGCGAAGGCAAGACGGTCGGCTTCGTCGCGACGATGGGCGCGCTCCATCAAGGCCATCTCGCTCTCGTCCGTGAAGCGCGCCAGATGTCCGACGTCGTTATTGTCTCGATCTTCGTCAACCCCACCCAGTTCAACGAGAAAAAGGATTTCGAGAAATACCCGCGCGACCTGACGCACGATGCCGCGCTGCTTGCCGAGTACCAGATCGACTACATTTTCGCGCCTGATGCCGAGGAGATCTATCCCGACGGATTCTCGACCTACGTCTATGTCGAGGGTCTGACCGAAACCCTCGAGGGCGCGTCGCGTCCGGGACATTTCCGTGGCGTGGCAACGGTCGTCACGATCCTGCTCAATACGATCAGACCCGATTTCGCATTTTTCGGGCAGAAAGACGCGCAGCAGGTCGCCATCATCGCGCGCCTTGCAAAGGACCTCGGCTTTGATACCGAGATAGTCGTTCTGCCGACGGTCCGTGAAGAATCCGGCCTCGCGATGTCTTCGCGGAATGAACGCCTGACCCCCGAACAGCGCGAACGCGCCGCGGTGCTTTACCAAGGTCTGCGAGCGGCGAAGATGGCGGCCCGCGGCGGTGAACGAAATGCCGCGAGTCTCAACGAAATCGTGCGCCGCGCGCTCGCCGAAGAACCGCTGGCGCAGATCGATTACATCGCGCTCATCGATCAGGAAACGCTCGAACCAGTCGAAAAGGTCGGAGAAAGGCCGGTCTTGATCGCCGTTGCCGCGCGTTTCGGCGATGTCCGGCTGATCGACAACGTCGTCCTCGAACGATTGCAGTAAATTGGACTCAAACTTGCATCTAATTTGGCGAGCATCCGGGAAAGGAGCTCGCAAAACTATGAAAAGCTCAAGAATGATCCTGTCGGTATTCGCGCTCTCGGTTGCCCTTGCGGCGACGGCGGCGGCGCAGACGCTGACCTCGCTCGACGGTGGGAAGGTCGATCTTCAGGGACAGTCGGGCAAGGTCGTGGTTCTCGCGGTCGGCGCCAGTTGGCTGCCGCTTTCCAAGGAGCAGACGACGGGCCTCGCGAAACTGCAGAAGAGATACGCGAATCGATCGGTCGCGTTCTTCTTCATCGCGACCGATTCAGAGAACGCTCGTTCCAAGAATTACGCGAGTAACGATCAGCTTCGCGCGTTCGGCGCCAAATACAAGATGACGGCCGAGATACTGCGCGATTCGGACGGCCTTTTGACGCTCAAGAAATACACGATCGACCAGTTGCCGTCGTTCGTCATCCTGGACAAGACCGGGAAGATGGTCGGCGAGCCGTTCGGCGGCATCGATACCGAGAACGACGTCACGATACCGATCTCGAAAGCGATCGACAAGCTGCTTTGAGAATCCGGGAGTTCGGAACGCCGGGTTCCGAACTCCGAACTTCCCTACAACTTCAATTCCGCGACCAATCCGTAGACCAGGTTGATCGGCAATCCGACGACGTTCCAGTAGTCGCCGCGGATCTCTTCGATGAACAGCGCGGCTTGCGCCTGGACCGCGTAGGCCCCGGCCTTATCGAGCGGATCGCCGTTCTCGACGAGAAACTCGATCTCGCGCGCCGTCATAGGCGCGAATTTGACCTCGGTCCGCTGCATTCCGACCGAATTCCTCTCACCCGCGACCAGCGCGACGCCTGTAAGCACCGAATGCCAATTCCCGGCGAGCATCTCTATCATCCGCGCGGCGTCGCCGAGGTCGATCGGCTTTCCGATGATCCGTTCGCCGATGACGACCGTCGTATCGGCCCCGAGCACGATCGAGCCGGGATAGCGCGAGCCGACGGCGCGCGCCTTCTCGAGCGCCAGCCGACGAACATAATCGGCAGGTGATTCGCCGGGCAATTCGGACTCGTCGATGTCTGCCGAATCCTTCTCGAATTCCCATCCGACACTCTCGAGAATCTCCGATCGCCGCGGACTTGCCGACGCAAGAACGAGTTTTGGAAGTTTCATAAATTCGACTATGATTGTAGTTTGTTGATTTGAAAAAGTTAAGAATCAAGGGCCGATCGTGGATGAACTCTTTCGCGCGCTGCCGGCGCTGCTCAAGCAATTCGACGACAACGAAGATCTGCGCGAAGCCGTCGTTTTTGCGGCTTGGCGAAAGATCGCCGGCGAGAGCCTCGGCCGCCATACGGTTCCGATCAGGCTCTTCAAGAACCATTTGATCATCGCCGTGTCGGGCGAAACGTGGAAGAAACACCTTGAGAAGCTGGCCGGCCAGATGATCTTCCGCATAAACTCGGTTCTCGAGCGCGCTGAGGTCAACTTCATCGAATTTCGGGTCGACCGGAAATCGATCGAGAAAGCGGCGCGCCGGCCGACCGGCCGACCGACCGACGACGAGGTCATCGAAGCCGCCACGGCCGAATTGGACGACGCGATGCTCCGTTCGGCGGAATCGATCCGCGACGAGAACCTCCGATACCAATTCCTACTGGCCGCGGGCAGTTGTCTCGCCCGAAAAAGGCGCCGCGGGAACGAACCGGATTAATTATGGATGTCAGAAAAGTAGCCACCCTGGCGCATCTCGAGATCACCGATGAAGAGGTCGCGCTTTACACGCCGCAGATGAACAGCATCGTCGCGTATGTCGAGCAGCTGAACGAGCTCGCGACGGACGATGTCGAGCCGATGCTCGGCGGTCTGACCAAGGAAGGCGCGACGACGTTCGCCGAACGCCCCGACTCGCCGCACGATTCGCTCGGACAAGCGAACGCGCTCAAGGAAGCGCCGGCCGCCGTCGATGGCCATTTTCGCGTTCCGAAGGTGCTTTAGGAGAACGATGCTGCCGGAAGGAAGCAAGGCGCAGCCGGGGAGCTGCGCGTCCCGTACGATCAAGACGTTCGCGCTTGCGGCCGTCTTCTTCGCCTCATCGTTCTTTTCGATATCGTGCAGCGTTCCCAATCTGGAAGCGCCGGAATGCGCGGCCGCGCGGGGCGTGGCGAAGGAGTTTTATTCATACCATTTCGGAAACGAGATGAAGTTCTCGGCCGAAACGCTCAAGCCGCGCGAAAGATTCCTGACGCCGGAACTCGCCGAAACCGTCCGGAATTCGCCGGTAGATTCGGATCCGTTCACGACAAGGTCGACGGACATTCCGAAAGCGTTCAGGATCGGCGGCTGCAAATTGGCCGAACCGACGCGCGCCGAGATCGAGGTTATTCTTTTCTGGCGCGACGATTCTCGGAGCGAAGAACGAAAGATCCGGGTCGAGGCCGTGCGCCGTAACGATAAATGGTTGATCAACAAATTACTTAACTGATCTATGTCGATTCGTGAATACATTTCGAAGGTCCTCGACGAGGCCGAACGCCTGAACGGCGAGCTCAATTCTTTCCTTTCGATCGAGCGTGCGTACGCGTTGGAACGGGCCGGCGAACTTGACGCTTCGCCGGATCCGGGCCGGCTCGGAGGATTCGCGATCGCGGTCAAGGACAACATCTGCACGAAAGATATGCAGACGACCTGCGGTTCGCGAATTCTGCGCAATTACCGCGCGCATTACGATGCGACGGCGATCAGCCGTCTGAAAGCGGCAGGGGCCGTAATTGTCGGCAAGACGAATATGGATGAGTTCGCGATGGGATCGTCGAACGAATCATCGGCATTCGGCATCGTCCGCAATCCGTGGGACACGTCGCGCGTTCCCGGCGGAAGTTCCGGCGGCAGCGCCGTGGCGGTCGCTTCCGGCGTCGTCCGCGCCAGCCTCGGATCCGAGACCGGCGGATCGGTGCGGCAGCCGGCGTCGTTGTGCGGCATCGTCGGGCTCAAGCCGACATACGGCAGGATTCCCCGGTTCGGTCTCGTCGCGTTCGCATCGTCGCTCGACAACATCGGGATCTTTGGAAGCACGGCTGCGGATGCGGCGCGCGTGCTCGGGGTCGTCGCCGGCCGCGACCCGAATGACGCGACAAGCGCGGACGTTCCGGTTCCGGATTACAACGCAACGCTGGACGCCGACATCCGCGGCAAGCGGATCGGCATTCCGCGCGCGTTGTTCGGCGAGGGCCTCGATAACGAAGTCCGCGATTCGGTGCTGCGTTCGATCGAGAATTTCCGGGATCTTGGCGCCGAGATCGTCGATGTCGACTTGCCGCACGCGAAATACGGCATCGCGGTCTACTACATCATCGCGACCGCCGAAGCGTCCTCCAATCTCGCACGCTTCGACGGCGTCCGTTACGGATTCCGTGCCGAAGGCGCGCACGAACTCCGCGAGATGTACCGCAAAACGCGCGAGGAAGGGTTTGGAGCCGAGGTCAAGCGGCGGATCATGCTCGGAACGTATGTTCTTTCGAGCGGGTATTACGATGCCTATTATGCGAAGGCGCAGAAGGTGCGGGCGCTTGTGAAATCGGATTACGAAAACGCGTTCGCGGGCTGCGACGCGATCTTGACGCCGACATCGCCCTCGGTCGCCTTCCGGATCGGTGAAAAATCGGACGATCCGCTGGCGATGTATCTGAGCGATATCTATACGGTATCGGCGAACCTGGCGGGAATCCCGGGGATCTCTATCCCGTGCGGGCTTTCGTCGGACGGCCTTCCGATCGGTATGCAGCTCCTGGGAACTCACTGGTCCGAAGCGCTCCTGCTCAATCTCGCAAGCGTTTACCAGACTTCTTTTCCGTTTGCCGCAAAGCCGAAGATCTTCGCCGACGGACTTGCCGGGTGACATCAAGGGCCACCGACGTCGATCGGCCCGAGTTTTGGGCCGATCGGCCCGGATTCGCATTTGAAGATCTCCGCCATGGATTTCACGAATTTCGCGAACAAAACACGGAGTAATATTCGTGAATTCGTGCAATCCGTGGCGCAAAGCCGTTAGGTTATCTTATCGCGTAATTTGGGATTCGTGTTCGTTGGAGTCGATTCGCGGCCGATCTGCCGGAACGGCGAGCAGGGTTACATTTTTCGGCGATGCTCTATTTGGCGAGTCGCAGCCGCGAGAACTCGCGATTCTGCGCGACGATCGCCGGGTTGTTGTCGGGAATGATGTTCTGCCAGCGGAGTTTGTCGTCCAGAATGGCGGTTGCCTCATCGACCGGGACCGGTCGTGAGAACAGATATCCCTGTCCGTATTCGCAGCCGAGGATCCGCAGCTGGTGCAGCTGATGGATCGTTTCGATGCCCTCCGCGACGATATTCAGTCCAAGTGTCTTGCCAAGCGCGATGACCGTCCGCACGATCTCGCCGTTCTCGGTTCCGTCCTCCATCGTGCCGACGAAT
>CAZARD010000131.1:0-11362 GCA_964487505.1 uncultured Blastocatellaceae bacterium
GGCAACCGGGACGGTTGCGCTCCAGTCAATCGCGAATGCATCAGCACGGCGCTCGCGCTGCGAGCGGGCCCCCTTACTTCGTGCGGGGTTCCGCATTGCGGATCGCAAATGCCAGCGGTCGTTCGCGCTGGCGCGCTCATGGCAACCGGGACGGTTGCGCTCCAGTCAATCGCGAATGCATCAGCACGGCGCTCGCGCTGCGAGCGTGCCCCCTTACTGCGTGCGGGGTTCTGCATTGCAAATCGCAAATGGGATCGGTGAAACGTTTTTGCCTCGCGGAGCGTTTTAAGTCCTATGAAGAAAATGATGCTTATCGCCGCGTTGTTCGGCGCGATGTCAATTGTCGCTTTCGGGCAGTCGGACGCGGACCGGGCGGCGATCAATGCCGCCGCGCTCGATTACGCCGAGGGATGGTACGAAGGGAACGCCGAACGGATGGAGCGGGCGCTTTATCCGGAACTCGCGAAACGTATGTTCTCGAAGGACGAAAAGGGCCGCAGCGTGTTCAATCATATGGGCGCGATGCGCCTTGTACAGGCGACTCGGTCCGGCTATGGAAAGAACACGCCGAAGGACGAACAGCGCAAGGACGTCAAGATCCTCGACGTCTTCGAGAACGTCGCGTCCGTCCGGCTCGACATGCGCGACTGGATCGATTACCTGCAGCTCGCGCGGGTCGACGGGAAATGGGTCATCGTCAACGTTTTGTGGGAACTGCGGCCGAAGAAATGAACCTCGGCGCCGCTGACTTCAAAAGCTTGCATTGCGGACGAAAAAACGGGTAGAGTTGCGGAACGTAAAAGATGAATCTCGCGAACCTGATCGGACAAGTGATTGACGGGAAATACCGCATCGAGCGCCAGCTCGGCAAGGGCGGAATGGGAACCGTCTATCTGGCGACGCATATCGGCACCGAACGGCCGGTTGCCGTCAAGGTCATCGTCCAGCAGTATATGGAGCGCGCGGAATTCGTCGAGCGTTTCCGGCGCGAGGCGCGCGCGGCGGGCCGGCTCCGGCATCCGAACGTCGTCAACGTCACCGATTTCGGCATCGCCGAGACGCCCGGCGGAAAGACCGCGTATCTCGTGATGGAGTACCTCGACGGCTGCACGCTCGGCGAGATCCTCGAGGAAGAAAAGCAGCTACCGCTCTCGTGGTCGCTCGACATCATCCACCAGGTCTGCTCGGCCATCCACGAAGCGCACGGCCAGGGAATCATCCACCGCGATCTCAAGCCGGACAATATCTGGCTCGAGCCGAACCAGCGCGGCGGCTACACGGTCAAGGTGCTCGATTTCGGGATCGCGAAGCTCGAAGAGGCGTCGGCCGAGCTCCCGGCCGCGGGATCCGCGTATTCGGGGTCGCAGACCGGCGAGATCGACGCGCTCGAAACCCTCGCCGACCGCACCGAAACGATCGCGGCCGCATCGGCGACGCTCGTGTCGGAATCGCGGACGTTGATCGTCAATCCCGAAGCCGGTACGATCATCCGCGAATCCGAGGACGAGCGCGGCACGGCGATAATGACGCCCGCCGACGCGAACGAAGAAGAAGGGACTGCGCTGTTCGATTCAAAAAGCACGCGGCTCGTCGAACAGTCCGGAAGCGGGTCCGGGTCTTCGCGGCCGGACGCGACCAGCGCCGGCAACGCCGACACCGTCAAACTGACGCGCGTCGGCGCGGTGCTCGGAACGCCGCTCTATATGTCGCCCGAGCAATGCCGCGGCGACAAGCTTACGGTCCGGTCCGATATCTACTCGCTCGGGATCATCACCTATCAGATGCTGACCGGGCGGACGCCCTTTGAAGGCGATTTCGCATCCGTGATGCTCGCCCACAAAGAGGTCGAGCCGCCGCGGCTCGAAGGCCGCAAGGTCCCGCGGCGCGTCAAGCGCGTCGTCCATTCGGCGCTGGCGAAAGACCCCGACGAGCGGCCGGCGGACGCGCAGGCGTTCGCGGCAAGGCTCCAGGCGAGCTCCGACGGCATCGGCGCGCTTCTGATCCGCGGGATGACGATCTTCGCCGAGCGTCTGCCGACGTTCGTCGCGCTCGCGTTTCTCGTTTCGATCCCCGCGCTGCTGATCTCTTTCGTGCGCGGCAGCGTCGGGTTCGCGGCCGGGATCGAACTGATCCCCGAATCGCCTTGGACGACCGCCGGGCTTGGAATGCTCCAGCTGCTGGCCTTTTTCGTGCAGATCTTCACCTCCGCGGTGCTGATCGGCGTGACGACCTGGGTCATCGCGCAGATCCTCGCCGTTCCGCTCCGGCCGATCGTGCTGCGGACGGCGTTCTCGAAGGTCAAGCAGCGATGGAAACCGCTGCTCGGGACGGTCACCGCGAGCGCTTTTCTGGCGTTGCTGAGTTGGGTCTTGGCGATCATTCCGGCCGGTATCGTCGGCGGCGCGGTCTTTGCTCCGCTTTACTATCTGTTCGGCGAGATGCCGGCGATCATCCCGAGTTCGATCATCGGCGCCGCCGTCTGGTTCTGTTTCGGAGTCGGCGCTTCGGCATTGCTGATGCTCGTCGCGCCGTCGATAATGATGGAGGGCGTCAAAGGGCGAGCAGCTTTCAGGCGCTCGATACAGTTGACGCGCCGCTCGTTCTCGACGGTCTTCGCGGCGGCGTTGCTCAATTACGTCGTTCCGGTTCTGCTCGGCGGGCTGATCGGCCTGACGATCTCGGGCATTTTCAACCGGATGGACCCGAAGACCGAACCGGTGGTCGTCGGACAGGAGACGCAGCAGAAGAAAGAGGACGGGCTCAACATCCGGCTTGACGGGCCGGGAGTCGAGAATCCTCCGGGCGATCCGAACGATCCGGAACGGAAGGCGAAGATGATGCGGCGTTCGCTCGCGACGGGGATCTTCGAGCTGCTTTGGGGCCCGATCACCGTCATCATCTCGGTCTTCACGTCGCTCATCACGGCGCTCATCTATTTCAAGACGCGCCAGGCGGGCGGCGAATCGATGCAGGACCTGCTCGAGCAGTTCGAGGATGCGGACGGGCCGAAACCGAAATGGCAGGAACGGGTTCAGAACCGGCTGATACAATCGGGCCGGATCACAAGCAAGACGTGATGCGAAGATCGATCAGAATCGCGATCGTCGCCGTCGTCGCCGCGTTCACCGCGGCAACGGCGGCGGCGCAGAATTACGAGCGCCCGCTGAGCGGCGCCAAATCGGTCGAGGTCATAAACCGTTACGGCCGCGTCGATGCGCGGGCCGCGGCGGACGGCGAGCCGACCGCGTTCGGCGCGCGATCGCCGCGCGGCGTGGTCGAGCGCGAGGTCTCGATGACGAGCGTCAACGGCCGGACGCGGATCGAGATCGTTCCGCTCGATCCGAAAAAGCGGATCGACGTTTCGGTCATCGTCGCCGAACGCGCGAACCTGCGGATCGAAACGCGCGAGGGCGAGATACGCGTCGCCGGAAACCTGTCGGTCGTCAACGCCCTGACCGAAACCGGAACCATCGCGACCGACGTCCCGCTCGGCGACGTCGCCTACCAGTTTCTGTGGACGGCTTCGCGGCCGCGGTTCCTGAGCGACGTCCGGCTCGCGGACGTCAGGGAGAAATCGGCGGGCCGGTTCGCGATCAGCGGTTCGATCAGCAAGCCGCAGGACGGCAAGCCCGATCCGGTAAGTCTCTTCTTTACGACCGCCCGCGGCATCGTCCTGCTGAACGTGAACCCGAACGAAGTCCCTTCGGACCTGCGCGAAAGGCCGTTGACGAACGCCGCGAAGGCGATCATAAGGAGCGGCGACGGGCTGTTGATGGAGGCGATCCGCCGCGCGAGCCCCAAGTACTTCGGCGAGTACGCGAAAACGCTTCCGCCGCTCAAGCTCGAACCGAGGTTCTCGCCGGCCGGCGACCGGCAAAAGGGTGTCAATTCCGACTTCAAGCGCGTGCTCGCGCGCGTCACCGATCTCAACAATCGCGCCGTCGCGGATCTCAAAAGGGAAGATTTCCAGCTGCTCGAATCCGGCGAAGAACGCGAGATCGTCTCGGTCGAGGCGACGACCTCGCCGTTCAATCTCGTCCTGCTTCTCGATGTTTCGGGGAGCGTCGAGAACTACGTCGATTTCATACGCAAGGCGGCGCGCGCGTTCATCGCCACCGCGAGCCCGAACGACAAGATCGCGATCATCATTTTCAACGAGGACGTCAAACAACTTTCGGCGTTCACTTCGGACAAAGGAAAACTCTCGGAATCGCTCGACACGTTCGATGCCGGCGGCGGCACCGCCTATTACGATTCGGTCGCGTATGTTCTGGCCGAAACGCTCCGGCCGCTGCGCGGCGACCGGACCGCGATCGTCGTCCTGACCGACGGCGACGACAACCATTCGTTCCTGCCGTTCGACGCGCTGCTCGGATCGATCCAGGAAAGCGGCGCGCTGATCTATCCGCTCTATGTTCCGTCGGCGCTCATCGCGGCCTCGAAATCGCAGGACCTGAACCAGCCGATCGACACCGTCCGCCGGCGGTATATGGGACTTTCGACGCGGGCCGAGGGCGAGGGCGAACGGCTGGCGCAGGTCTCGGGCGGCGTCTATTATTCGATCTCGCAGCTCGGCGAGATCCAGAAGGCCTATGACGACATCGTGCTGCAGCTTCGCACCGCGTACAGCGTCACGTTCCGTTCGTCGCTCGAGGAACAGAACGACAAACGGACCGCCTCGCCGCGGCTCAAAGTAAAAGTGAAGCGCGAGAACGCGTTCGTCAAACTGGGCTCGGTCGTCGGCATCAGCCAAACGCAATAAATGCCTCAGGATATTCTAGGTTCGCTGTTCGATGACCGCGAGCGCCGGCCGATGTCGGTCTCGGAACTCAACGCGCGCATCCGCGGGGCGCTCGAACGCGGGTTCGCCTCGGTCTGGCTCGAGGGCGAGATCGTCAACTTCTCGGCCGCCGCGTCCGGGCATTGGTATTTCTCGCTCCACGACGAGTCGTCGCAGATCAAGGCGGCCTGCTTTCGGGGAACGAATTACCGGATCAGGTTCAAGCCGTTCGACGGTTTGCAGGTCCGCGTCCGGGGGCGCGTCACGGTCTACGAGCCGAAGGGCGAGTACCAGTTGGTCGTCGATTCGCTCGAGCCGGTCGGCGAGGGCGCGTTCGCGGTCGCGTTCGAGCAAATCCGCGCGAAACTCGCCAAGGAAGGCCTTTTCGACCCGAAGCTCAAGCGGCCCCTGCCGTTCTTCCCGCGCCGCGTCGGCGTCGTCACGAGCCCGAACGGGGCCGCGTTCCACGACATCCTGAACGTTCTGACGCGCCGCGCGTCGTCGGTCTCGATCGTGCTCATCCCGGCGCGGGTCCAGGGCGAAACGGCGGCCGATGAAGTGAGGCACGGCGTCGAACTCGCGAACCGTTACAATCTCGGCGCGGCGCCGGCCGATCGCATAGACGTGGTGATCGTCGGACGCGGCGGCGGTTCGCGCGAGGATCTTTGGGCGTTCAACGACGAGCGCCTCGCGCGTGCGATCCGCGCTTCGGAGATACCGGTCATCTCCGCCGTCGGGCACGAGATCGACGAATCGATCTCGGACCTCGTCGCCGACCGGCGCGCGCCGACCCCTTCGGCGGCGGCAGAGATCGTCGCCGCGTCCGAGATCGAGATCCGCGAATTCATCGAACGCAGCCGGCGCGATCTGGCGGCGCTCGCGCGGCGGACGATCGACGCCGCCCGGTTTCGCGTCCAGAGGCTCGAACTCGCGCCCGTCTTCGCCGAGTTCCCGGTGCGTGTCCGCGAAGAACGCCGCGGGCTCGACTCGCTCGTCGTCGCGATGCGCGAATCGGCCGCAACACGGCTCAGGACGCTCGAAGCGCGACTCGAATCGGTCCGCAAAAGGCTCGCGCCGACGCGGCTGGCGGCACGGACCGCCGGGCAGAGAACCCGGCTTGCGGTGCTCGAAACAAGGCACTCGGCGGCGATTCGGAAATTGTTCGAGGCTCGGTCCGAGCAGCTCAAGGTCCGCGCGGCTTCGCTCGACGCGCTTTCGCCGCTCAAGGTGCTCGGCCGCGGATATTCGATCGCCGTCGATGACGACGCGCACGTCGTCGCGTCGGTCGAGCAGGTCGCGCCCGGCGACGGCGTGCAAATCCGCGTCGCTGATGGGAGAATACGGACGCAGGTTGTTTCAACGGAGAAAAGTTGATGTCGGAATTCAGGGTCGAACTTGAAGAGCAGGAAAGCGAGGAGACGGTCGTCGCGAAGCGTCCCGTCGCGCCGGCCGCGCCGGTGAAGCGTTCGCGCGGCAGGTATTTGCTGATCGCCGCGGCGGTCGCCGGGGTTTTGGTTCTGATCGCCGGCCTTGCCGGTCTGATCTATTGGCAGCGAATCAAGGCGTCGCCGCAATACTCGCTGGCGCTGCTCGTCGATGCCGCCCGCCGCGACGATCAGAAGGCGATCGACGAGTTGGTCGACACCGACGCGGTTGTCGATTCGTTCCTGCCGCAGGTCATCGAAAAGGCCGTCGAGCTTTACGGCAAAAATGTTCCCGGCATTGCCGTGACGGCGCTCGAGAAGGCCGCCGACCAGTTCAAGCCGGCGATCAAGCGGCGCGCCCGCGAGGAGGTTCCGCGCGTCATTCGCGAGAAGACCGACCGTTTCGACCGCGTGCCGTATTGGGCGATGGCGATCGGCGCGGGCTGGTTTCTCGACATCACGTACGAAGGCGATACGGCGAAGGTCAAAAGCCTGATCGAGAACCGCCCGTTCGAACTGACGATGAAGCGCAACGGCGACGTCTGGCGCGTCGTCGGGATCAAGGACGACGTCGTCGCGCGCCGCATCGCCGAGAGGATCGGCCAGGAGATCATCAACATCGTCAGCAAGGAAGGCCTCAACAAGGCCGCCGAAAAGATCGCCCCTGGCGGTCTCAACGAGTTGAAGAAGAAGCTCGATGATCTGATACGGTGAAGTCGAAAAAACGGACTGGAGCGCAAGCGTCCCGCTTGAATTGAGCGCGAAGCGCGAACAGCGCCGGGTAACAAGAACGCGTTCAGATCAAGGGAGTTACGGCGTTGCACACCGTTGCTGGCGGAACGCTTGCGCTCCGGTCCACTGTCCATTGCTTTGATATGAATTTCGAAAAATCGCTCACTGAACTTGAACGGATCGTCCGCCAGCTTGAGGACGGCGAATTGTCGCTCGAAGACAGCCTGAAGCTGTTCGAAGAAGGCGTGAAGCTGTCGCGCGAATGCCGGCAGAGGCTCGATGAGGCCGAAAGACGGATCGAAGTGCTGCTCGCCGACCGGGAGGGCGAACCCGCTCTCGAACCGCTCGACGCGAGCGAACTCCGCGACGACCCCGCCGTCCGACGGATCTCATTCGAAGATTAATGCGGAACCCCGCACGAAGTAAGGGGATGGGATTTGGGATTTCGGATTTGGGATTTCGGATTGACTGGAGCGCAACCGTGCCCCCCTGACTTCGTAGGGGTTCTGCATTTTTCGGCAACCGGGACGGTTGCGCTCCAGTCAATCGCAAATCGCAAATGCCCACGCCCGTTCGCGCTGGCGCGCTCATTGCAACCGGGACGGTTGCGCTCCAGTCAATCGCAAATCGCAGATGCCCACGCCCGTTCGCGCTGGCGCGCTCATTGCAACCGGGACGGTTGCGCTCCAGTCAAAAAAATCCCAAATCGCAAATCCCAAATCGCTCGGCGACGGTGCTAAAATAGGATCATCGTGCGATTCTTAGGCGAAGTTTTGGGATTCGTGACCGTTCTTTCGGCGGCGTTCGCCGTCGGGGCGCAACCTGCGCCGAATATGCGGCCGTGCGATCCGCAGACGACGTCGGCGTTGATCCAGGGGCAGGTCGAAGGAGTGTCGGTTCCGCTCGATACCGAAAAGCGTATCAAGATCGCGGTCCGCGTCGCCGACTATCTCTGGAACCTCGATCAGGAGCACTCGCGGAAATACTTCGCCGACGCGATGGCGCTCGCACGCGGCCGCGCGAAGGAAAAGGGAACCGACGAAAAGCGCGACGGATTTCTGGGGCCGAGCCGGGTCGATTACAGGCTCTGGGTATTGCAGTTCATCGCCCGGCACGATTCGGTCTGGGCGCGCAAGCTCGGGAACGAGATCGCGAAAGAGATCGAGGACGAATCGAAGCAGAATGCCGATGGCGCCGGCGCGGCTCAGTTCAAACTCCAACAGCTTCTCGAAAGCGCGAGCATCATCTTCAAGCGCGATCCGCGCGCGGCACTTGAAATGGCGCGGACGGCGTATCGCCTGCCGTTCCGAGGCGCCACCTGGAGTTGGTTTCTTTTCAATATCGCCGAAACGCGAAAGGCCGTTGCCGACAACTTCTACTCGGAACTACTGAATCGCTTCACGAACGAGCCGCTGACGGAACTGGCGTTCCTCTACAGCTATCCGTTCGGCAAGGTACGCGGTCTCGGGCTCGAACGCCTTAGCGTCTACAACCGCGTTCCGTCGGGTTTCTCGCCAAATCTCGGTCTTCAAAAGCTTTTCCTGAGCGCGTTCGTCCCGCGCGTCGGCCAGATCGCGTCGTCAAGCCAGGCGGCCGATTCGGCGGCGCGCAAGAATCAGGCGCTTTACGGATTTGCGGCGCTGCAGGAACTCGAGGCGGAAACGGCGACCGCGCATCCCGAATTCGCGTCGCGGATACAGGTCGTGAAGGTCCAGCTGAGCGCGATGATCTCGCAGAAAGAGCGCGACGACCTTGCGGGCCGTGTCGAGCGCGAACAGCTTGCGGCCTCGCCGTTCGACGAGCGTCTGCGGCAGCTCGAATCTATCCGGAATCCCGACGATCTCGATCTCGCGATCGTGCAGTTGGTCTTCAATTCACAGGACGAGGACGAACTCGCGGCGCTCGAGAGCTGGATCGGGAAGATCTCCGACAGGAACGTTGAGGCGAGCGCCGCGCAGTTCTACTACAACCGACGTGCCGAGGTGGCGATCAACGACGGCCGGCTCGAAGACGCGCAGCGGTTCGCGGAGAAGGTCGACGAGCTTGAGTTTCGGGCGGTGCTATACCTGCGGATGGCCGAAAAGAAGCTCGGCGGCGAAACGGAGACCGTGGCGGCGAACGAGATACTCGGCGATCTGGAAAAGATGGCGCTCCGCGCGGACGATTCGGTCGGCAAGTTCCGGGCGCTGCTCGGCGTCGCGTTCCTCTTCGACCGGTTCAACAATTTCCGGTCGCTCGACGCGCTTTCGAACGCGGTGAAGACCGCCAACAAGCTCGAGGATCAGGACCTGCTTGTCTCGAGCGTCGTTCGAAAGATCGAAAAGGACAAAAAGTTCGGATTTTACGCGGCTTACGGGATGCCTGGATTCGATCTCGAGACGGCATTTGCGCGGGCGGGCCGGAGCAACTTCAACGGCGCGCTTAACGAGGCCCGGGCTCTTTCGGACAAATACTGGCAGACGCTGGCCTTGATCGCGGTCGTCAAGGCGTGTGTCGAGGATGACTGAATCGATCCCGGAGGCCGGCCGGGTCCCGGATAATGAACGACCCGATCCGGATCAGCCGACACAAGAGCAAAGACCCTCACATCGGCACCTTGGCTTTTTGCAGGATCTCGTGGAGAGCTTGTTCGGCTTCGCGGGTCTTGTTCTTGATGTTGGTCGCCCGGGCGCTGACCATAACGCGGTGCGCGAAGACGGGCACGACGAGCCGCTTGACGTCGTCGGCGATGCAGTAATCGCGCCCTTCGACCAGCGCGAGCGCCTGCGCCGAGCGGAACAAGGCAAGCGACCCGCGTGGGCTGATGCCCAGTTCGAGCGCCTCGCTCTTGCGGGTAAGTTCAACTATTTCAAGCAGATACTCGACCAATTCGTCGGCCACGCGGACCTCGGCCGCGAACCGCTGCAACTCGATCAGTTCCGATTCGTTCATCACCGGCCGGACGAAATCGAGCGGATTTTCGCGCTCTCGGTCGCGCAGGATCTCGCGCTCGAACTCACGGTCGGGATAACCGACGTGGAGCCGCAGCATAAACCGGTCAAGCTGCGATTCCGGAAGCGGATACGTGCCGTGGTGCTCGGCCGGATTCTGCGTCGCGACGACCATGAACGGCCGGGGCAGGGCGCGCGAGACGCCTTCGACCGTGATCTGCTCCTCGGCCATCGCCTCGAGCAATGCCGATTGCGTCTTCGGAGTCGCGCGGTTGATCTCGTCGGCGAGCACGATATTGGCGAAGATCGGGCCCGGCTTCCATTCGAAGGCCCCGTTTCGCTGATTGAACACCGAAAGTCCGATGACGTCCGACGGCAACAGATCGCTGGTGAACTGGACGCGCTGGAACGACAGGTCGAGCGCCCGGGCCAACGCGTTCGCGAGCGTCGTCTTGCCGATGCCGGGAACGTCCTCGATCAGCAGATGCCCCTTCGCGAGCAGCGCGACGAGCGCGAGTTTGACGGTTTCCGGCTTGCCCTTGATGACGCGCCCGATGACGCCGTGAAGCTCGCCGATGCGTTCTTCGGCGCGCGGCCCGCCGAGCGACACGCTCGGCGTCGCTCCGGTCTCTTTTGCTAACCAATCTCTCATTTCTCGTAAATCGTGCGGCGAAACGCGCTTTCAACATTTTACACGCATTCGCGGGGCGTCCGCATTATTTATTTTCGTTTCAGTCAGATGCGGTCGCCGCCCGCTTGCGCTCGGTTTGAAATTCGCGCCGAAAGAACATAAAATTTTGGAACTTACCGAGTTTGTCGCCGTGGACGGTTTCGGAGGGTTTCTGAACTATGAATGATGTGCGCCGCAGAAGGAACAGGCAGGCGGGTTTCAACCTGATCGAACTGATGATCGTCATCGCGATCATCGCGTTGCTCGTGGCGGTCGGCATCCCGTCGTGGCAGGCGATGGTTCGCAGCGGCAACGAGACGTCGGCCGCGCAGACGATCCAGACGATCCGTACGTGCCAGGCAAGCTTTTCGGGAAAGAACCGCGGCAAATTCGCCTCATTCGCCGATCTCGTCAAGTCGGGATGTCTCGACAGCGACAAGTTCAACAGCGAACAGCCGGTGATCGCCGGTTACGTTTTTTCGCAAAAGGTCGAGGAACCGTCGGGCACCAAGCCGGCGTTCTATTCGGTCAACGCCGATCCGCAGGTGTCGGACGGCATCCAGCGGACGGGCGACCGTCACTTTTATTTCGATTCGACGCTCGGCGCGGTCAAGGTCACGGATGAGAACCGGCCCGCGAAAGCCGACGATCCGTCGATGTGATTTTGGATTTTAAATTTTGGATCGTTTCGGATCATTGGAAGTTTAGATTCAAATCGAAAATCCAAAATCGAAAATCCAAGATCGCCAGCCGACTTAGCTCAGCGGTAGAGCATCCGCTTCACACGCGGGAGGTCACAAGTTCAAATCTTGTAGTCGGCACCATT
>CAZARD010000132.1:0-11336 GCA_964487505.1 uncultured Blastocatellaceae bacterium
ATATGCGGGAGTAGCTCAGTTGGTAGAGCATCAGCCTTCCAAGCTGAGGGTCGCGAGTTCGAGCCTCGTCTCCCGCTCCATTTTTGACAGTCCGAAAGCCCGAGTAGCTCAGGGGTAGAGCGCTTCCTTGGTAAGGAAGAGGTCACGGGTTCAAATCCCGTCTCGGGCTCCAGAAATTTTTGGCTCTTTTGTTTTGAAAACAGTTCTATTGGAGAAGACGAAGATAGCATGAGCAAAGAGAAATTTGACAGAAGCAAGCCGCACGTGAACATCGGAACGATCGGGCACGTGGACCACGGGAAGACGACGCTGACGGCGGCGATCACGAAGGTGCTGGCGAAGCACAATCCGAAGATCACGGTGCGTGCGTTCGATTCGATCGACAACGCTCCGGAAGAGAAGGCGCGGGGGATCACGATCGCGACGGCGCACGTCGAGTACGAGACGGCGAACCGGCACTACGCGCACGTTGACTGTCCGGGGCACGCGGACTACGTGAAGAACATGATCACGGGCGCGGCGCAGATGGACGGGGCGATCCTGGTGGTGGCGGCGACGGACGGGCCGATGCCGCAGACGCGCGAGCACATCCTGCTCGGCCGTCAGGTCGGTGTTCCGGCGATGGTCGTGTTCATGAACAAGGTGGATATGGTCGACGACGAGGAGTTGCTGGAGCTGGTGGAGCTTGAGGTGCGCGAGCTGCTTTCGAGCTACGAGTTTCCGGGCGACGACATTCCGGTGATCAAGGGATCGGCGCTCAAGGCGCTGGAAGGCGACGAGAAGTGGGAGAAGACGATCGACGAGCTGATGGAGGCGGTCGACAACTACATTCCGACGCCGGAGCGCGACACGGACAAGCCGTTCCTGATGCCGGTCGAGGACATATTCACGATCCAGGGCCGCGGGACGGTGGCGACGGGCCGCATCGAGCGCGGGATCATCAAGGTCAACGAGCCGGTGGAGATCGTCGGCATCCGGCCGACGCGCAATTCGGTCTGCACGGGCGTCGAGATGTTCAAGAAGCTTCTTGACGAGGGCCGCGCGGGGGACAACGTCGGGCTGCTGCTGCGCGGAGTCGAGCGCAAGGAGATCGAGCGCGGACAGGTCATCTCGAAGCCGGGGTCGATCACGCCGCACACGAAGTTCAAGGCCGAGGCGTACGTCCTGACGAAGGAAGAGGGGGGACGCCACACGCCGTTCTTCACGGGCTATCGTCCGCAGTTCTACTTCCGCACGACGGACGTGACGGGAGTCGCGAACCTGCCGGCGGGAGTCGAGATGGTGATGCCGGGGGACAACATCCAGATGGAGATCGAGCTGATCGCTCCGATCGCGATGGAGAAGGGTCTTCGGTTCGCTATCCGCGAAGGCGGCCGCACGGTCGGAGCCGGTACGGTTTCCGATATTGTTGAATAGTTGAGAATTCCAAATTCCAGGATTCCAGATTCCGAGATCGCGTGGTTTGATTTTGGGATCTGGAATTTGAAATCTGGACTCCCGGGTGACGGGAAGAAGAAGTTATGCCAAGAGATAACATCATTTTACAGTGCACGGAGTGCAAAGAACGCAACTACGTGACGACGAAGAACAAGAAGAACACGCCGGGCCGGCTTGAATTCAAGAAGTTTTGCCGTCGTTGCCGTTGCCATACTGTGCACAGAGAAAACAAATAATTGCTTTTGGATCCGGGATCGTCGATTAAGGATCTGGAACGTCGGATCGGCCCGATAGCCGCCCCGAACCCAAGATTCCAAATCCTAGATCCCAAATCCAAAATGCCACTAGGGGTATGGTGTCAATGGTTAGCATGGAGGTCTCCAAAACCTTAGGTCCGGGTTCGAATCCTGGTACCCCTGCCACCGAAAATTTGAGGAGCAAAGAACGTGTCGGAAGCAGTTGACACCATCGCGAAAGGCGAGAAGGAAGGCGTTGGCGATTTTATTCGCAAGACCCGCGGAGAGCTTGATAAAACGACCTTTCCTTCGACGGAAGATGTTCGGAACACGGTGATCATCGTCATCGTGAACGTCATTTTTTTCGCCATTTATCTTTTCTTGATCGACTGGGCTTGGGTCTATATCCTCGGGGATAAGGACCACAACACCGGTTTGACCTGGTTGGTTAACAAACTCGCCGGATTCTAAGGATTTCGCAATGAGACAGTGGTATTTCATCCACACATATTCGGGCCACGAAAACAAGGTTCTTGAGAGCCTCGGAGCGCGTATTCGCGATATGCAGCTCGGCGACAAGATCACCGAGGTCCTTCTTCCGAAGGAGACCGTGGTCGAGATGCGCGGAAACAAGCGCATCGAGTCATCGCGAATGTTTTATCCGGGCTACGTGCTGGTCGAGATCGAATGTGACGAAAGCGGCCGCATTCCGGACAATGTGTTTCACGCGATCAAATCGACCCCGAAAGTAACGGGATTCCTCGGCGGCAAGAATCCGACGCCGCTGACCCAGGAAGAGGTCGATCAGATCGTTCACAACATCGAGGTCGCGACCGAGAAACCGAAGCCGAAATTCACCTACGAGGTCGGCGAGGTCGTCCGGATCAAGTCCGGTCCGTTCGCGAGTTTCACGGGCAAGGTCGAAGACGTCAACGAAGAAAAGACGACGTTGAAGGTGTCGATCACGATCTTCGGGCGGTCGACGCCGTACGAACTTGGCTTCCTTGACGTCGAAAAGGTGACGTTCGCGGAAGAAGAATGATGACGTTTCGGATTGGGGATTTGGGATTGCGGATTGGCCCTTGTATCAATCCGCAATCGCAAGTCCCAAATCCAAAATGAGATGAGGACATTTCCGGCTTAGGAGGCCGGAATCGTAAATCAAAATGGCAAAGAAGATAACAGGCTACATCAAATTGCAGATCCCGGCGGGGAAAGCTAATCCCGCGCCGCCGATCGGTCCGGCGCTCGGTCAGCACGGCGTCAACATCATGGAGTTTTGCAAGGCGTTCAACGCCAAGACGCAAAACGACGATCCGGATATGAAAATTCCGGTGGTGATCACGGTTTATGCCGATCGTTCTTTCACGTTCGAGACCAAGACGCCGCCGGCGGCCGATCTTTTGAGAAAGGCATCCGGAATTCCGAAAGGATCGGGCAAACCGAATCGTGAAAAGGCCGGAACCATTTCCCGCGGGCAGATCGAGGAGATCGCCAAGAAGAAGATGCCGGATCTGAACACGACAAATCTTGAATCCGCGATGCGGACCATCGAAGGCACGGCCAAGTCGATGGGACTCACCGTCGTGGATTGAGGAAATACGATCCCGGAAGCTTTCGCGGCCGGAATCCGAAGTCCTGACTAAATCTGGGAGAAATGCTTGCGGAAACGCAAATTTAAGGGCATTTCGATCGTACCAGCACCTACAATGGCAAAAAAAGGCAAGAAATACAGAGCGGCTCTGGAAAAGATTGAGCCGAACAAGAAGTACACCCTCGAAGAAGGAATGGCGAAGGTCAAGGAGATCTCGTTCGCCAAGTTCGACGAGACGGTTGAACTGACGATGTGGCTCGGCGTGGATCCGCGCAAGGCCGATCAGATGGTTCGCGGCACGGTCGTTCTCCCGAACGGTCTCGGCGGCAAGACAAAGGTCGTCGTGGTCGTCGCGCAGGGCGACAAGATCCGGGAAGCCGAGGAAGCCGGCGCTGATTTCGCGGGTGGCGAGGATATCGTCGACCGAATCAAAGGCGGCTGGCTTGATTTCGACGCGCTGATCGCAACGCCCGATATGATGGGCAAGATCGGCGCGCTCGGAAAAGTGCTCGGCCCCCGCGGACTGATGCCGAATCCGAAGACCGGAACGGTCACGATGGACGTCAAGACCGCGATCGAGGAAACGAAAGCGGGCAAGGTCGAGTATCGTGTCGACAAGACCGGTGTCATTCATTCACCGGTCGGAAAGGTTTCGTTCGACGAGGCAAAACTTCTCGAGAACACGAAGGTTTTGATCAATGCCGTGATGAAAGCCAAGCCGACGACGGCGAAAGGCCGATATTTGAAGAAGATCAATCTCGCGGCAACGATGAGCCCGGGCGTTTTGCTCGATGAATTGGCATTCGTTTAGGAAGTGAGGGAGGAATTTAGGCAATGAAAAGCAGACAGCAAAAACAGAATGATTTGAACGCCCTCACGATAGAGCTCGGAAATTCGAAATCCGCGATGATCGTCAGTTTCAACAAGCTGACCGTCGCCAAGGACCAGGAATTCCGGAGCCAGCTTCGTCAGGCCGGGGCAAAATACCAGGTCGTCAAGAACACGATCGCGCGCTTGGCCGTCAAGGGCACGCCGTACGAGGATGCGAGCGAACATTTCAAGGGCGTGACGGGAATCGCCTGGACCGATAGCGATCCGGTGGTTCTTTCGAAGACAATCTCGAAATTCATTAAGGACAACGCCGATTTCTTCTCGTTCAAGGCCGGCGTCGTCGATGGAAAGGTCGTCGACCTAAAACAGGTCGAAGCGATCGCCAGCTTGCCGTCGAAGGAAGAGCTTATTTCGAAGTTGCTCTACGTTATCAACGCTCAGGCGCAGCGCATCGTCACGGTCATCAACGCCGTGCCGCGCGACCTGGCCGTTGTTATCAAACAGATCGGCGAACAGAAGCAAGCATAGCGATTTTGGATTTCCGATTTCGGATTTTGGATTGTTCGGGTTCGATTGGAATCCAAAATCCAAAATCCAAAGCAGTTTTGGCCAAGACTCAAGGAAAGCGAGCGATGCGGTAAGTCAGGCCGCGTTGCTTCGGACGATCGATCAAGGAGATGCAACCTTTGAACGGAAGTCCCGTGGGTTCTGAAGGCTGACAACCAATGGCCCGACGCGCTTTTGGTTCGTGAAAGCAATTTCGCGGATCCGGACGGCGGGTCGTCAATACAACAATAGAGAACCCTAAGTGGAGGAAATAATTAAGTTATGGCAGTTACGAAAGACGATGTCGTTGAATTTTTGAAAGGTATGACGCTTCTCGAAGCGTCGGAATTGGTCAAGGAACTCGAAGAAGTTTTCGGTGTTTCGGCTGCGGCCGCTGCCGCTCCGGTGATGGTTGCCGCGGCTCCGGCCGGCGACGGTGCCGCCGCTGAAGCTGAGAAAGACACGTTCGACGTCATTTTGACGTCGGCCGGCGCGGGCAAGATCAATGTCATCAAAGTCGTCCGTGAAGTCGTCGCGGGTCTTGGTCTGAAAGAGGCGAAGGATCTCGTCGATGCAGCACCGAAGGCGATCAAAGAAGGCGTTTCGAAGGACGAGGCCGAAGATATCAAGGCCAAGCTCACGGAAGCCGGCGCGACTGTTGAGATCAAGTAGTTTTGCGTTCGGCTTCATTTCGAACAGATTTGAAGTCGGAGGACTTACTTGTTAGACTTGGAAGGCAAGCGTGAGGTGCGATCCTCGCGCTTGCCTTCAGAATCGGAAGAAACTCGAACTGGAGTTTCTGGGATTAACCAGAGATAAATTCTCGCAAATGGAGAGTTGGTGTCTTTTTTCGACACGCTCGGAAACCTGAGTTAGAGATCTGAACTGCAAAAAAGCGGTCTGGGCATACTTTGCCTAGGACCGCATTTGCCGTCTCTTTTGAAAGCTTTCCGGGAGTGCTTCGTCACGAGAATCGTACCAACAATCGGCAATTAAATCAACAGTATTTTCTTCAGGTATTTTCAAAAATATGATCGCTAATCCGCTACAAAACAACGCGAACGGACTCGGACGCCGCACAAGCCAGCCGCCGCAACGCGTGGATTTTTCGAAGATCTACACTTCGGCCCGCATTCCGAACCTGATCGAAGTTCAGCGTGAATCTTACAATCGCTTTCTCCAGATGGACCTTATCCCGGAGGAACGCGAGAACGTCGGCCTGCAGTCGGTCTTCAGATCGGTTTTTCCCGTTTCTGATTTCCGCGAGACGGCAACGCTTGAATTCGTTGAATATCAGATCGGCAACTGGCAATGCAAATGCGGAAATCTCGAGGGCCTCGAACATCTCCGCGCGAATTGCAAAAGCTGCGGCTCGAAGATCAAGGTCGATCCGTTCAATCCGGCCGAGGTCCTCTGCAACAACTGCGGAACCTTCAACGCCGTGCGCCCGAATCTCTGCTCGAACTGCGGTGAGCCGGTCGGCCTGAAGCATAAACACGATCAGCAAGAGTGTCAGGAACGCGGGATGAGCTACAGCGTCCCGCTCAAGGTCAAGATTCGCCTCACGGTGTACGACAAGGACTCCGAAACGGGCGTGTCGACGATTCGCGACATCAAGGAAGAAGAGGTTTTCTTCGGCGAGATTCCGCTGATGACCGACAATGGCACATTCATCATCAACGGCACCGAGCGCGTCATCGTTTCGCAGCTCCACCGAAGCCCCGGCGTGTTCTTCAAAGGCGAGCGCGACACGTTCCTGGCGAAGGTCATACCGTACCGTGGATCGTGGGTCGAATTCGAATACGATCAGAAGGGCATCCTCTACGCGAGGCTCGGCAAGCGGAAGATCCTCGCGACGATTTTCCTTCGCGCCCTCGGACTTTGGCTGAATCCCCAGATCGATATGAAAACGATCTCGGACAGCATTCTTGAAGAGGTCATCAAGAACTCTGAGTTCGGAAACGGCGAGATCCTCCGGCTCTTCTATATCAGCGACGAGGTATCGGTCAAAAAGGGCAAGCTTTACGTCAAGGTCAAGCCGGAAGGACCGACCCATCTGGAAGGAATGAAATCCGACGAGGACATCAAGTCCGGCGGTGACGATGTCGTTCGTGTCGGGAAGAAAATCACGAAGATGGCGCTCCGCGAACTTCGGAAACTAGGAACCGAAGAGGTCGAGGTCGGACAGCACGATTTCGAGGGTGCGTTCGCCCTCGCCGATGTCGTCAACACCGAGACCGGTGAGGTGATCGTCGAAGCGAACACCGAGATAACGTCGCAAAAGCTGCAGCAGATCGTCGCCGAGGGCGTCGAGTCGTTCAGCGTGTTCTTCCCCGAAAAGGACGTCATCGGCGGCATCGTGTCGCAGACGCTGAAAAAGGACACGATCAACAAGCCGGTCGACGCTTTGCTTGAGATTTACCGAAAAATGCGACCCGGCGATCCTCCGACGGTCCCGACGGCCTACCGCCTACTCGAAGGAATGTTCTTCGATCCGCGCCGGTTCGACCTTTCGCGCGTCGGTCGTCTGAAGTTCAACATCAAGATGAACCGCCCGGAACGCGACAAGATCGACAATCCGCTTCTCGAGGCCGCCGATTTTCTCGAGGTCGTCAAATACCTGCTGAAGATGAAGCGCGACAGCGACAATTTCGGCCAGGACGATATCGATCATCTCGGTAACCGCCGCGTCCGCGCGGTCGGCGAACTTCTCGAAAACCAGTTCCGGATCGGTCTTGAGCGCATGGAGCGCGCGATCAAAGAAAAGATGTCGATCCAGCAGGATATGTTCACGACGATGCCGCGCGATCTGGTCAACGCGAAACCGGTGACGGCCGCGGTCCGCGAGTTCTTCGGATCGTCGCAACTGTCGCAGTTCATGGACCAGACTAACCCGTTGTCCGAGATCACGCACAAACGCCGCCTTTCGGCCCTCGGGCCGGGCGGTCTGTCGCGCGAACGGGCCGGTTTCGAGGTTCGCGACGTGCATCCGACCCATTATGGACGCATCTGTCCGATCGAGACGCCCGAGGGTCCGAACATCGGACTCATCTCGTCGCTCTCGTGCTTTGCCCGCATCAACGAGTTCGGATTCATCGAGTCGCCGTACCGCAAAGTCGAGAACGGACGCGTCATCGAGTACGTTCTCGTTCACAACGGGGGCGACACCGAGTTCAAGCCGAACCAGCACGTTCCGCTCGAGGACATCGTAGCGGCGAACAAGAAGCTGAAACCCAGTCAGCGCCAGGCGGAATACGAGCCGTATCCGTTCTATTTGACGGCGTGGGAAGAGGACAAGTACACGATCGGCCAGGCGAACATCGAACTTGACGAAAACGGTTACCTCGTCAACGAACGGAACGCCGCGCGCCAGAAGGGCGAGTTCATCACCGCCGACCGTGAGAACATCCAGTATATGGACGTCTCGCCGAAGCAGCTTGTTTCGGTCGCCGCGAGCTTGATCCCGTTCCTCGAGAACGACGACGCGAACCGCGCGTTGATGGGATCGAACATGCAGCGCCAGTCGGTGCCGCTCCTTCTCGCCGAGGCTCCCTACGTCGGGACCGGTATGGAAAAGGTCGCGGCGCGCGATTCGGGCGCGGTCGTCATCGCCAAGCGCGACGGCGTCGTCGATTACGTCGACTCCGAGCGCATCATCGTCAAGGCCGATCACAACGTTGACGGCACGATCTCGCGCGAGGTGACGGCGGACATCTACAGTCTCGTCAAATTCAAGCGTTCGAACCAGAACACCTGCATCAACCAGCGTCCGATCGTCCAGGTTGGCGAACGGGTGATGAAGGGCCAGGTGATCGCCGACGGGCCCTGCACGGACAAGGGCGAACTCGCGCTCGGAAAGAACGTGCTCGTGGCTTTCATGCCGTGGCGCGGTTACAACTTCGAGGACGCGATCCTCGTATCGGAGCGGCTGGTCAAGGAAGACTACTACACGTCGATCCATATCGAGGAGCTCGAGATCGAGGCCCGAGACACCAAACTCGGCCCTGAAGAGATCACGCGCGACATCCCGAACATCGGCGAGAACATGCTCCGCGACCTCGACGAATCAGGCATCATCCGCATCGGCGCTCAGGTCAAACCGGGATCGATCCTTGTCGGCAAGGTCACGCCGAAGGGTGAAACGCAGCTGACCGCCGAGGAAAAACTTCTTCGAGCGATCTTCGGCGAAAAGGCCGGCGACGTGAAAGACGCCAGTCTGACCTGTCCGCCGGGAATCGACGGCACGGTTGTCGACGTCCAGGTCTTCACCCGCAAGGGACAAGAGAAGGACGAGCGTTCCCGCGACATCGAGGGAATGCAGGAAGACGCGCTTCGTCGCGACCTTGAGGACGAGATCCGGATCCTGACCGAACAGCGCGATCAGCGGATCTACGAACTCTTCGACGGCCGCACACTGACCAAGGACCTTTCGGACGGCAACACGATCCTGATCAAGAAGGGCGAGACACTGACGAAAGAAAAGCTCCAGGGCGTCGAGCTCCGACATCTCAGAAAGGCCGAAGTTTCGGCCGGCACGATCGATATCGCGTCCGAGATCAAGGAATACGAACAGCGCACGTCGCGCCAGATCAACATCCTGAGCGATATCTACGAAGAGAAGATCACGAAGCTCAAGCAGGGCGATGAACTGCCGCCGGGAGTCATCAAGCTCGTGAAAGTGTTCGTCGCGATGAAGCGCAAGCTTTCGGTCGGCGACAAGATGGCTGGACGTCACGGAAACAAGGGCGTCATCGCGCGCATCTTGCCGGAAGAGGATATGCCTTATCTTCCGGACGGAACGCCGGTCGATATCGTTCTCAATCCGCTCGGCGTGCCGTCGCGTATGAACGTCGGCCAGATTCTTGAGACGCATCTGGGATGGGCGGCCCGTGTTCTCGGCCTGCATTTCGCGACGCCCGTGTTCGACGGCGCGAGCGAGGAAGAGATCAAACGATACATCGGCAAGGCGAACGAGCGTTACGATGAGCTTCGCATCCCGCCGTCGGTCGGACCGTCCGGAAAGACGCGCCTCTACGACGGGATGACGGGAGAACAGTTCGAGCAGAAGGTGACCGTCGGTTACATCTATATGCTCAAACTCTCGCACCTGGTCGACGACAAGATCCACGCGCGCTCGATCGGACCGTACTCGCTGATCACGCAGCAGCCGCTCGGCGGCAAGGCGCAGTTCGGCGGACAGCGTTTCGGAGAAATGGAAGTTTGGGCGCTCGAAGCGTACGGCGCGGCGCATATCCTTCAGGAACTCCTGACGTGCAAGTCGGACGACGTCGCCGGACGCTCGAAGATCTACGAGACGATCGTCAAGGGCGATTCGGACTTCCAGCCCGGGATCCCGGAATCGTTCAACGTTCTCGTCCGCGAACTGCAATCGCTGTGTCTGGATGTCGAGCTCATCAGCGAGGATGAGATCGATCCCGATGCGGCGTTGGAAGGAATGGGTGAATTGGTAGGAGCAGACTAGCAGCGATTTTCGATTGCCGATTTTGGATTTGGGATTGATCGAAGTTCAACTGATCATCCGAAATCCAAAATCAAAAATCCAAAATCTAAAATCCAAGTAATTATGTTTAGATTTCAACAGGATAACAAAACACAGCTTACGCCGGACTTTGAGGCGATCCGCATTTCGTTGGCATCGCCGGAGAAGATCCGTTCCTGGTCTCACGGTGAGGTTACCAAGCCGGAAACTATCAATTACAGAACCTTCAAGCCGGAGCGTGACGGCTTGTTCTGCGCCCGCATCTTCGGTCCGGTTTCGGACTGGGAATGCCTGTGCGGGAAGTACAAACGGATGAAGCACCGCGGCGTGGTGTGCGACAAATGCGGGGTCGAGGTCACGCAGTCAAAGGTCCGGCGCGAGCGCCTCGGGCACGTAGAGCTCGCGTCGCCGTGCTCGCACGTGTGGTTCTTCAAAGGACTGCCGTCGCGCATCGGCCACCTTCTCGATATCACGCTTCGCGATCTCGAAAAGATCCTTTACTTCGAGACCTACATCGTCGTCGATCCGGGCGATGTTCCGGGTCTGAAGGAGAAGGAACTCCTGACCGATGAGCGTTACCGCGAGCTCTCGCGCGATTATCCGCATCAGTTCGTCGCGAAGATGGGCGCCGAGGCCATCAAGGAACTTCTCGCGACTGTCGACGTGACGGAACTCGTCAACGAGCTTCGCGTGAAGATGCGCGAAGAAACTTCTCAGCAGAAGAAGCTGAAGTACTCCAAGCGCCTGAAGGTGGCGAACTCGTTCCTGCGTTCCGGAAACAAGCCGGAATGGATGATCCTCGACGTGATCCCCGTGATCCCGCCCGAGCTCCGTCCGCTCGTGCCGCTCGACGGCGGCCGGTTCGCGACGTCGGATCTTAACGATCTCTACCGGCGCGTGATCAATCGGAACAACCGCTTGAAGAAGCTGATCGAACTGCGCGCTCCCGAGGTCATCGTCCGCAACGAAAAGCGTATGTTGCAGGAAGCTGTCGATGCTTTGTTCGACAACGGCCGCCGCGGTCGTGTCCTTCGCGGCGCGAACAACCGGCCGCTGAAGTCGCTGTCGGGAACGCTCAAAGGAAAGCAGGGCCGCTTCCGGCAGAACCTTCTCGGAAAGCGCGTCGACTATTCGGGCCGTTCGGTGATCGTCGTCGGTCCGGAGCTCAAGCTCCACCAGTGCGGTCTTCCGA
>CAZARD010000133.1:0-11165 GCA_964487505.1 uncultured Blastocatellaceae bacterium
ATGCGTGATAAAGGTTTCAGGCGAGAATGACGGAGGCGTTGACTTAATGCCGAAGTCGCAGCTGCGTGAGAACTGGAGAAGTACGGAGCCCCTTTGTGACATAGAAATGCACGATGGCGACGAGTGCAGCCCAAATCCGAAAGCTGAGTCAGTTGTTTTGAACCCGGACTGCGCATTGGAAGGCTCTTGCCACGGATCTCACGAATTGCGCGAAAAAAAGCACAGGGCAGTTCGCGAGAGTTCGTGCTGTGCGTGGCGAGAACACATTGGGCCGCGTTAAAGAGTAATCCGGGTTGAACCGTGTGATAACGCCGCTTCGTGGATGAATATCAGCGAACAAGAACTCCGCGCAATGCGGAGCGCGATGGCTCCGCTGCAGATTCCGCATCTGCCGGCGGATTCGAAATTTGGTACTATTTCATCCGATGGCGGGATTGTCGCGGAGTTCACACGTTCTGGTTGAAGAATTTTTCAGGGAATATCTCGGAGAGCCCGAATTCGTCTTGCCGCGTACGGTCTTCGCGACCGGGCGGACGGCACGGGTCGCGGCGCGGCTGCTGAAGATCCACGGGATCACGATCGGGCGTCTGGTGTTCATCGCCCCGGACCTGTTGGAGCGATTCGATGGACGCTCGAGATTGCCTCGCGATCTTGTCGTCCACGAGATCGCGCACGTCATCCAATACCGCCGGTACGGCTTCTTCCGGTTTCTTTATATATACTTTCGGGATTATCTGCTTAACCTGAGAAAGGAAGGCAGCTTGAGGCTGAAATCAAGGCGCGCGGCCTATCTCGCGATCCCGTTTGAAAGGGAAGCGAGACAGACCGCGCACGATTTCGTTCACTGGATGGCCCGAATGAAAAGCTGAACTACTGGTCGAGGATGTCGAAATAGATCTTCTTCTGGTCTAGTTCCTTGAGCGCGATCCGGGTGTTCTTGAGTTTCCGCGGATCTTCGTCGATGCGCGGCTGGGCCCCGCGCTGAAGCTGCTTGGCACGCTGTGCCGCGAGTATGATCTTCCGGTATTTCGAATCGATCTCGGGGATCACCTTCTCGACCGTTTCTTCCGTTTCGGTCGCTTCCGTTTCTTCCAAGAGATTTTCTTGCTGTTCCGCCATCTTTAAGTCATTCTCCCGATTGTGTGTTCTTCGACGCGTCGAAACTATCAAGGATAGCCTGTACGCGATCAGTTTGTCTAATAGATCGTTGCCTGTCGGCCAAAATAATCGATTGAAGCTCGGCTGCCGCGACCTCTTTGTCGTCGTTCACGACCGAGTATTTGAATCGACCGAACTCGGCGACCTCTTGGAGGGAATTCCGCAGGCGCAGGTCCAGAGATTCTTCCGATTCGGTGCCTCGGGCCGCGAGCCGCTCCTTGAGTACGGCAAACGACGGGGGCAGGATAAAGATCGAAAGCGCGTCCGGAAATCGTTCCAGCACCTGGATCGCGCCTTGAACGTCGATCTCGAGGACGATGTCGCGGCCGGCCGAGGTTTCGCGCTCGACCTGCGCGCGCGAGGTCCCATAGTAGTTTCCGTGGACCGAGGCGTATTCGAGGAATTCGTTCGCTTCGGTCCGGCGTTCGAACTCATCCCGCGATACGAAGTGATACTCGCGCCCGTCCTCTTCGCCGTCACGCATCGGGCGCGTGGTGTACGAGACAGAAAAGCCGATCGCCGGCACGCGCGCGAGGATCTCCTTGACCAGCGTCCCTTTTCCCCCTCCGGACGGGGAACTGATGATAACTAGCGTCCCAGACATATTCTGTGCCGATTTTGGATTTTAGATTTTGGATCTTAGATTTCGGATGTTCATAACCTGGAGTTGGGTTGGGGGCGCTGCGGGCCGTCAATCCAAAATCCAAAATCCAAAATCTAAAATCTAAAATCCAAAATCTGAAATCCAAAATCGTCTCACTCCACGTTCTGCACCTGCTCGCGGATCTTTTCGATCTCGCTCTTGAGCGCGAGCGCGTTCTCCTTGATGACGAGGTTGTTCGTCTTCGAGGCGATGGTGTTCGCTTCGCGGTTCAGTTCCTGCGTCAGAAAGTCGAGCCGTTTCCCGACCTCGTTCTCTTCGCTGACGATCTGCCGGAACTGCTCGATGTGGCTGCGCAAGCGCTGTATCTCTTCGGAAATATCGCAACGGTCCGCGATGAACGCGACCTCCTGCGCTAGCCGGCCCTGGTCGATGTCGAGCTGGCTATCGACGCGCGCCAGCATCTCGCCGATCTTCTTCGTCAATCTCTGCCTGTATTCGTCGGCAACTCCGGCGGCCTCGGATTCGATCGTCGGGAGACGCTTTTCGATCTCCGACAGCCGGAACCCGAGCTCGTTCTTGAGCATATCGCCCTCGTTGGCCCGCATTCGCTCGAGATCGTCGAGCGCAAAATTCACCGCACGCTCGAGACCGACGATGAAATGTTCGTCCAGATCATCTTTCTTCGGTGCAAGAACGTTCGGCAGCCTGGCGATGACGTTGATGTCGGGTTCGCCGGACAGGCCGAACTCGCGCTGCATCTCCTTCATCGCCGCGAGAAATCCGCTGATCATCGGACGGTTCAGCTCGTAATTGATCTGGCGCGTGCGTTCGTACGTGACGCTGACATCGACGCGTCCGCGCGAAAGCCGGTTGCCGATCTGGCGCTTGATCGTCGATTCCGCCGGCTGCAATTCCGAGCCAAGACGCAGGTTGACGTCCAGAAAGCGGTTATTGACGGTTTTGATCTCGACCGTAACGGCGAATTCGTCACTGGTTTCAAATCCTCGGCCAAAGCCGGTCATCGATTTCATAAACTTAAGCGATAACTGAGTTCTGCAAATTCTAGCATAACCTGCGGCACTTTACAGGTCGGGCGCCGATTGCTATCATCGGCGCAATCCGTTTTTCAATTCCATTCAAAACCCGGAGATAACGCGAATGTCAGTCGATGTTCAAGCCGAGATTTCGATCGCACGGCCGCAGGAGGCGGTCGCCGAATTTGTTTTCGATCCAAAGAACGACCGTCTTTGGATGACCGGTTTTTCGAAGGTCTTCCCGTTGCAAGCCGGGCCGCTGGCGGCCGGCGCCCGCGTCGAGCGCATCGGCTCGTTCCTGAACCGCCAATTCTCGGCGATCTATCACGTCACGGCCGCCGAACCCGGGCGATCGGTCGAGATGACCACCGACGAACCCTTCGAGATGAAACTGCGCTACGAGGTCGAAGGAAACGGCGACGCTTCCGTGGTCCGTTTGCGTGTCCAATCGTTCGGCGAATTGAGGTTCAAGGTGCCTGTTCCGATCTTTCGAAAGGCGGTCGATGAGAAGCTCAACGAAGAACTTCGCCGGTTGAAAAAACATCTGGAACAGTAAGAATCTTGCCATAACCGGGAGCGGCAGAGCCTGAGCCAAGACTCCGATTCGTCTTCGGCTTTATGACTTGCCACTAGCTTCAGAGACTGTGTCAAAAGCCGCCCGCTGATCTATCGGCAAGCGTTCAGGGCTGGGCTCCGGCCCAGCCGTTGAACGATTGACGATATCATCCGGGCTACGCCCGAATCAGGCGTCGCTCACGCGTGACACGATTGGCGTGCCCGATTGTGAGGTCCCGAAGTTGAACCCGTGGCTTAGCCGCAGGAACGCTCGGGGGCTGTATGAAAAGTCTGATGCCGGCCGCGTAGCGGTCGGTCGACGTTAGCGTTTGGGGCATAGCGTTGCGCGAGCGACGCCTGATTCAATCGTCGCTGACGCGACGCACCCGTCATCCCCGATTCCCGTGGGTTGAAACCCACGGCTAAGATCGGTTTGTCGCTACGCGACCTGGAGCACGCGGATTGCGTCTTCGGATCTCGCTGTGTCGGTGCGGAGGCGATCCTTGCCGAGCGGGCTTCGCGCGTCGAAGATCGTCCTTTCGCCATCGCGCTTGAGATCGGACCTTTCAGGCAGCCTCCAATTCATAAAGCCGAAGACAACTCCGAGTTTTGACGTAGCCTCTTCAGCTAGTGGATTGAGATTCAAACTTGACTCCGGCTTCAGCCGAAATGTGAGCTGACGTCGTGCAGTGCTTGGGTTTAGCGCATTCGGGCGTAGCCCGGATGATAGCGTTCAATCGTTCAGCGGCTGGGCAGGAGCCCAGCCCTGAACGATTGCCGATAGATCAACGGAAGGCTTTTGACACTGCCTTGGTAGCGATCGTCAAAGCGCATCCCCACGATTCGTCGACCGCGCACCGCCAGCGGCTCACCGCTCACCGCTCACTGCTTACTGCTTACCGCTCACTGCTTACTGCTTACCGCTCACCGCTCACGCTTGTTCCTCGGCGAACTGGAGTTCGTAGAGCTTTTTGTAGATCCCGCCGGCCGCAAGCAGTTCGGAATGAGTCCCGGTCTCCCGGATCCGGCCGCGCTCCATAACGATGATCCGGTCGGCTCGGCGGATGGTCGATAGCCGGTGGGCAATGACGATCGAGGTCTTGTTCTCCATCAGGTTCGCAAGCGCCTTTTGCACAAGCCGTTCGCTTTCGGCGTCGAGCGCCGATGTGGCCTCGTCGAGGATCAGAACCGGCGCCTGCGTCAGAACGGCCCGCGCGATCGCGACCCGCTGGCGCTGTCCGCCGGAAAGAAAGATGCCCCGCTCGCCGACGATCGTGTCGTACTGGTTCGGCAATTCCTCTATGAAATCTGCCGCCAACGCGATCCGCGCCGCCTCGCGGAGTTCGTCGTCGGTCGCGTCCGGTTTTCCGTAAGTGATGTTGTAGCGGATCGTATCGTTGAACAGGACGGTTTCCTGCGTGACGAGCGCGATCTGCCGGCGCAGACTGACGAGCGACGCGTCGCGAAGGTCCGTGCCGTCCCAGCTGATCGAACCGGAGGTCGGGTCGTACAAGCGCTGGACGAGTTTGATGAGCGACGATTTTCCGCCGCCGCTCTCGCCGACGAGCGCGATCATTTGGCCTTTCGGAATGTCCATCGTCACATCGTCGAGGATCTGCTTGTCCGAATTCGTGTATTTGAACGACAGGCCGCGGAGTTCGATCCGGTCGCGCAACGGACCGAGGGCCGCCGCATCTGCACGCTCGGGAATGACCTCGTTCTGATCGAGCACGTCCCAGACATCCTTGGCCGCCGCGAAGGCCTTCGAGATCTCGTTATGCTGCCGCGAGATCTTCCGCATCGGATCGTAGCTCCGGAAAAGGAAAAAGAGGAAAGTGAAAAACTGCGACGCCTCGATGCGGCTCGAATTGATCTCGCGCAGACCGAAGTAAAAGAGCACGACGATCGCGACGACCCCGATGATGTCGATCGCAGGCGGCGCGATCGCGGCGATCCGTCCGGATCTCAGATTGGCACGGGCGATGACCGCGGCGATCCGCGCGAACCGGCCGCGTTCGCGCTCCTCAGCGCGGTACGCTTTGACGATCGTCTGGTTCGCAAGCGTCTCCTGGGCGGTGTCTGTGAGCATCTTGTTGCCTTCGAACGTTTCTTCGGCAAGCTTCCGAAGCGATTTCGAGAAGCGGGTGGTCATCACCGCGAGGATCGGCCCGAGCAGCAGCGCGCCAAGCATCAGCCGCCAGTTGAAGTAGAACGCGGCGGAAATGAAGAAGGCGAGCATAAAACTCTCCCGAAGGACGTCTCGCAGATTCGCGGAAACCGCGAGTTCGATCGCCGCGCAGCTGTTGACGAGCCGCGAAACAAGATAGTTCGTGCGGTGCTTCTCGAAGAAATCCGTCGACTGGAGCAGCAAATGCTCATAAAGCTCCTGCCGCAGATTGAGCACCGCCGACTGGCCGATCTTCGCCATCAGGAACGTGGAGAAGTACTCCGCGATGCCCTTGAGAACGGTAAAAAGCAGCAGCAGGACCGAGATCATTATCCAGGCGTGATACCAATCGTTCTTCGGGATCAGGCTATGGAGATCGAAGAGCGTCTTCGAACGCTGTGCCGAGTTTGTCAGGAACTGGTCGAAGATCGGCACGAGCAGCGCGCCGATGGCGGTTTCGAACGCCGCGGCCAGCACCATCGCGACGAGCGCGATGACGAACGTGAGCCAATACGGCCGCAGATATTTCAGGAGTCGCTTGAGATCGCCCATCGGGAAGAAAACTCGACTATACTTTCGCGCGCCGCAAAACTCAAACCGGTCGGTGGCGGCGAGGGTTGTTTGCAACGCCGATTCCGTTTGTGGCATCTTTCTTAGATATCCGCGCTCGGGAGATACTTAAATGAATAAAACAAAGAGTTTGCGATTTGTTCTGTTGATTGTGGCGGTCATCGTTTCAGCCGCGCCGGTTTTCGCGCAGGTCGATATCTCGCGGCAGACGACCGCGATCACGTATCCGCTCGACGAAGTTGTCTACGTTCAGTTCCGCGGAACGACGCGTTTCCCGCGGATGAAGGGCGAGGCGAAGATCAAGCGGACCGCCAAGAACGGCACCGAGATCGAGCTTTCGGTGTCGAAGATGCCGCGGCCGTTCGAACTGGGCGCCGGCTACGCGACCTATGTGCTTTGGGCGATCTCTCCGGATGGTCAGACGAGCAATCTTGGCGAGGTCCGGCGGCGCGGCACTTTCGAGTTCGATTCGAAGATCTCGGTCACGACCCCGCTCCAGACGTTCGCGCTGATCATCACGGCCGAACCGCATTTTCTCGTGCGCCGGCCCAGCCAAACGATCATGCTCGAGAATCTCAGCCCGTACACCTTGACCGGCGTGACGATCTCGACGACCCGATCGGTCCAGTATTTCGGCAACTCGAGCGATTATTTCCGCGATTCGCGGACGCCCGAGATCGCCGAGATCGATTATCAGAAGACGCCTTCCACGATCCTTCAGGCCCGACAGGCCGTGGCCCTCGCGAAGTTCGCCGGCGCGTCGCGCGACGCGGCCGAGGAACTTCAGTCCGCCGAGACCCTTCTCCAGAACGCGGAGAACGCGTGGAAGGCGGAGCGGCCGGAAGAATCCGTCGACATCACCGCGCGCCAGGCGGTCTCGGCGGCGGTCAACGCCGAGCAGACGGCGGTGGCGCGCAAGGAGGCGCGCGAGAAGCGGAACGAGAAGATCCGGCAGGACGCCGAGATACGTGCCGCCGAGGACAAGTACATCGAGGCGCAGAACGAGATCACGCGACTCAAGGACGAACTCGCCCGCGAAATGCGCAACCGCGAGCTGAGCGAGCGCGACGTTTCGAACATCAGCGACCAGATCAAGCAGCTCCGCGATGAGAACGGCAAGCTTCGCGAAGAGATCGGCCGGCTGAAGGTCGAGCTCGACGGATACAAGAAGCGCGCGGCCGACGCGGAAGCCGAGAAGCAGGCATTGCGCGACCAGCAGGCCAAAGAGGACCGGATGCGCGAGATCGTGGCACAGCAGCCGCAGTTGGTTCAGGCGCTCAAGCAGTTCGGTGCCGTCCGTCAGACGGAGCAGGGCATCGTCTTGACGCTGCCAGAATCGATCTGGTCGGGTCCGCGGGTCAGCGGATTTGCGGCCGCCGCGGTCCCGAAGATCAACAATCTGGCGACTTTGCTCGCGGGCAATCCGGATTACCGGGTGGTCGTGCAGTCGCATACCGACGACCAGGGCGATCCGTCGATGCTCAACACGCTGACGCAGGAGCGGGCCGAGGCGATCGCCGGCAAGATAACGACGCTCGGCGCCGATCCTGCCCGGGTCGAGGCGCGCGGTCTGGGCTCGAGCATTCCGGTCGTCGCCAACACGACTGCTGCGAACCGCGCCAAGAACCGGCGTGTCGACATCGTCCTGCTCGTCATCGATTGACGATCGGCCGATCGTCACTTGCTTTGGGAGGTTCGATTCGGGGACAATCGTCGAAAGCACAGAAACGTGATCAGTCGTATTCGAGGAGGATTGGAGTCTTGAAGAAATTTGCTTTGATCGCGGCGGTTACGCTGCTGGGGATCGTCATCGGCGGTTCGTTCTCGCCGAAAGGTGCCTTGGCGCAGAACGAGGAACGAAGCGGCCGTCAGGGCCGGTTTGATGATTTTGCGTTGAGCGACGCGGCGACCGAAGCGATCAGGGACGCCGGTCGGATGTTCTTTCGGGTGCCGACGCGCGATTTCGCAGAACGGGCGGAGGCTTCCAAACTCGGGACGCTGATCGCCGATTACGGGAGTTTCGTGGTCGTCGCCGTCTCCGGCCCGGCACCGCGCCGGGGCCAACCGATCGAAACGACGATCCATTTGCCGAATTCGGTATTCGATCCCCTGACCTCGAGACGCGCCGAATCCGTCGCACCGAACGACGAGGTTTTTGGCGGGTTGCCGGGCGGCGGCTACTTCGTCGTCCAACTGGGGACGATCGCGACCGACGAGATTCTTGAAAGCATCGCGGATGCCGGCGGCGAGATTATTCAGTACGTTCCCCACCAGGCCTTTCTGGTCTACGCGAGCAACGGCGCGATCGCGAAGATCGCCGGGCATTCTCGGGTCCGTTGGGTCGGTCGGTATCTCGACTCGGACAAGCTTTCGCCCGAGGTCCGCGGCTTCGCGGCGGCGGCCGAAACCGGACGGGCGATGTTCGATGTCGCCGTCTTCCGGCGATCGGACGTTGAACGCATCGCCGAATCGATCGCCGCGATCGGCGATGTCAGGATCCTGAACCGGATCAAGCTGCCGTCGAATTTCTTCAACGTCGTGCGGATCGAGGCTCCCGTCGGAGCGCTTGAACAGATCGCCGGTCTGCCGGACGTGATCCGGGTCGACCAGTACGAGCGTCCGCGGATCGAGGACGAGCGCGCCGCGCAGATCGTCGCCGGTAACTACACCAGCCCGACGGTGATCTCCGCGCCGGGATACAATCCGCTGACTCAGTTCGGCGTCTCGGGATCGAACGTCACGGTATCGGTAGTTGACGACGGGGTTTCGATACCGGGCAACGGAGGCTTTTACCTGACGGCCGCGAACACTGCGAACGGGCCTTTGCGGGGCGCGGCGGCGGGAGCGACCGGCGGGCACGGACATATCAACGCCAGCATCATCGCCGGGAATACTCCTTTCGGCGCGCTCGATCCGACGGGCTACGTTTACGGCCTGGGGGTCGCGCCGAGCGCCCACATCCTGAATATGCCGCTGCTTGTGAGCGGCTACACCGGCAGCGAACTCGACGCTTACTCGGACACCGTGACGACGGTCGGTCCGAACGGCGTCCTCGGAAGCATTTCGAACAACAGCTGGGGAAATGGCACGAACGGGAACGTTTACGACTCGTACACCGCGCAATTCGACGGTTACGTGCAGGACACGACGGCCGCGGCCACGGTCGATCCGATAACGCTCGTCTTTTCGGCAGGGAATTCCGGTCCCGGAACCGGAAGCCTGACGCGGCCGAAGGCCTCGAAGAACACCATTGCCGTCGCCAACTCCGAGAACATCCGAACCGAACTCGGCGGCACCGGGGCCGATAATATGGACGATCTGCGGTCTTCATCCAGCCGCGGCCCGACCGCCGACGGTCGCGTCAAGCCGGACATCACGGCTCCGGGGACGGTCATCGCCGGATCGCGTGCCGGAACCTGCGGATCGGTGACGAGTTGCTTCGATGCCAATCACGCTTACAGTTCGGGAACGTCGCACGCCGCGCCGCAGGTTGCCGGAGCGGCCGCGCTCTTCACCCAGTTTTGGAAGAACGCGAATTCCGGCCAGAATCCGAGTCCGGCCCTGATCAAGGCGGCTGTCATCAACACCGGCCAGGAAATGAACGGCGCGACGACGAACACGGCGACGATCCCCAACGGGAACGAGGGCTGGGGCCGAATCTATTTGAAGAACATGTTCGATTCGTCGGTCCCCATCAAGCGTGTCAACCAGACCGTGAGTTTCTCGAACCCGGGCGACAGCGTCGTCTATTCGGGAACCGTCGCGAACGGGTCGAAGCCTTTCAGGATCAGTCTCGTCTGGACAGATCCGCCGGGAGCGACCTCGCCGGCGCTGGTCAACAATCTGGATCTAACGGTCCAGGTCGGAGCGAACACCTACCGGGGGAACGTCTTTGCGGGCGGCGTATCGGTCACGGGCGGCACGAACAGCACCATCGACAATGTCGAGAACGTGTTCCTCAATTCGGGAATCGCCGCCGGGACGCCGGTGACGATCACGGTCAACGCGGTTGCGCTCAACGGCAACGGCATTCTTGGAAACGCGGACGCGACCGATCAGCATTTCGCGCTCGTCGCCTACAATTTCAGCGAGGCGGCATCACGCCCGTCGCCGGTCGATTTTGACGGGGATGCGAAATCGGACGTTTCGATCTTCCGCCCTGCGGCCGGAGAATGGTGGTATCTGCGGAGTTCCGACGGCGGCAACCGCGCGTTCCAGTTCGGGACCGCGACCGATCGGCTCGTTCCCGGCGATTTCACAGGCGACCGGAAAACGGACGTCGCGTTCTGGCGAAACGACGGCAACTGGTTCGTCCTGCGGAGCGAGAATTCGACCTTCTATTCGTTCCCGTTCGGGGCGTCCGGCGACGTGCCCCTGCCATTCGACTTCGACGGCGACGGGAAGTCTGACGCGGGCATTTTCCGGCCGTCATCGGCGACCTGGTTCATATCGAATTCCGGCGGCGGCACGACGATCCTCGGTTTCGGGGTGTCGACCGACGTGCCCGCGGTCGCCGATTACGACGGCGACGGAAAGGCGGACATCGCGATCTACAGGCCTTCGCTCGGACAATGGTGGATCCGAAGAAGTTCGGATTCGTCGGTCTTCGCGTTCACTTTCGGAACCGCCACCGATCGCATCGTGCCCGGCGATTACACCGGCGACGGCAAGGCGGACGGCGCGTTCTTCCGGCCGTCGAACGGAACCTGGTACGTTCTGCGGAGCGAGGATTTCTCCTTCTTCGCGGCGCCGTTCGGGGTGTCTACCGATGCGCCTTCGCCGGGTGATTACGACGGCGACGGAAAGTTCGATCTCGCCGTATTTCGTCCGTCCGCCGGGGTCTGGTATGTCCAGCGGTCGACCAGCGGTCTCCAGATAACCTCGTTCGGATCGACGGGAGACGTTTCGGTCCCGGCGGCTTTCGTGCCGTAGGACGTCCGAGACCGGCTCCGGCCGCTCGCGGCTGATCGCTGAAGAAAAGATCGGGGAAGCAAGCGTTCCCCGATCTTTTCTCATGAATCTATGATCAACCCAGATCATTCGCTAATAGGACTTAACGGATTTTCGCCACGGATTG
>CAZARD010000134.1:0-7679 GCA_964487505.1 uncultured Blastocatellaceae bacterium
GCGATTCGCGGTCGGCGCGGTTCACCTTCGATCTACGGCACTTCGGCGACCAGGTCAACATCGTACATATCGGAACTTGCCGTTATCGTCCGCGCCGCGAAGTTGAATCGCTTCGATGCGATGCTGATGACATAAGTTTCGCCGGCTTGCAGATCGTCGAATCGATACATACCGAACGATCCGGTCCGGACCGTGCGCGAATTGCCCTGCACGTCGGTAATCTGCACCACAGCGTTTCGAATGCCGCTGCCGTTCTCGGTCAGAACGCGGCCCGAGATCGACACGCTCGCGGCGGTTGGCCCGAGGCTTGCGATCGCGAACGGCGAAAGGCTGGTAAGGGCGGTCGTGCAGAGTATCGGACTGGTTCCGCCGATCGCCGTCCGGTCGACCCAACTGCCGTTCTCGAGATGCAGTATCCGCAGATTCGGGTAGTCGGGCGTTAAGGACGGCAGGTTGAAACAAACCGTTACGCTGCCGGTCCAGACAGCCGATGTCGCGATATCGTAGGTCAGACCAGTCGTCCGGAGTCCGTTCGGCAGCGGCGGAAGTTTCGCGGGATCGATCGGGGTCTGCAGCGTAATGCCGTCCGCCGAAACAGTTGGCATTATCACTGTGGCGTCTCCCAATCGGAATCCGGGAGCGTCGAGGTCGATCTGCAAATCGGTTGGTTTCCGCTCGACGAAGACGTTGGCCGGCGTATTCACCGATCGAACTTTCCCGGCGAGTCCGGCGAGATAAACGCCTTGAATCTCCGCCGGTGAGAGACTGCGGCTGTAGATCGAAACCTCATCGATACGACCGTTGAAGAATCGCTGCGGGGAACCGCCGCCCCAGGCGTATCCCAGAAGCAACGGGCGCGTGTTGTTGTTCGGCGACGTGATCGATCTCGAACTCTGGAACACACCGTCAACGTAGAGCGACATCGTTGCTCCGCTGACAGTTCCGGCGATGTGATGAAAATTGCCGTCATCAACTACCGCCGATGAAGAGATCTCCGGGAAATAGGCGAACGTGTCCCCGACCGCGAAACGGGCGAGGCCGCTTCCGATGCTGAAGACCCAACCGGTTGAGTCAGTGAAACCGTGTGATTTGTCAACAAGACTCGCAAGACCCGAATGCGGCGTCGTGCTCTTGACCCAGAACTCGGTCGTAAATCCTGACGGATTGATATTGAGATCCGATGAGTGGTTTATCGTGACCCCCGAGTTCGCGGTCCCGCGGAAAATAAATGACTGCCCGACCTTTCCGATCGAGTAGTTGCCGTTTGCCAGGAGCGTTCCGTGGTTCCCGTTCGCCGAATAATCGAACGCATCGCCGTCACCTCCCCACCAACCGACAAGGCCCGAAGGGGGCGCGACCGCTGAAGGCTTGGATTTGCCGGCGGTGCCGGCATCGGCGATCGCCCGGATCTCGGCCTCCGAGAGCGCACGGTTGTAGGCGGTAGGTTCGTCGATCAGCCCGTCAAGATTGCCGTAGTATGTCGGGGGCTTCATCGAGCCGATCGTAACTGATTGGCTTGTCACGTTAAGTGGTGCCGGGGACTTCGTCCAGGATTGGACAAGCGTTCCGTTCAGGTACAGCTTGACGTTGTTCGTGTTTGCGTACAAGCCGTCCCAGGTTACGGCCACGTGATACCAGCGGCCCGGCGTGACCAATCCCGGACCGGTGGTCCAGTTATCCGCCGGATAGGTGCCGTAAAGCGCGACGTTCAGCGAACCGTCAGGATTAACTTGTACCCCATACGAACTCACCGAGGCTGAGCCGTTTGGATCGGATTTTGAGAACAACGTTCCAAAACCAGCGGTCCTCTGAAGAAACCAGGTTTCCAAAGTAAGTCCGCCGGTCAGGTCGAGGGAGCCGGAATTCGGAATCTCGAGGTAGTCGTTCGTGCCCAGGAAGCTGAACGCCTGACCGGTGAATCCGGTGACGAAGCCGGAGTTGAATAGCAAACCGTCGTTCCGGGAACGCGAATCGAGACTGTTGCCGTCGCCGTTCCACCAGGCGACGAGTCCGACCGGAGCCGGCGTGCAGGTCCGGCACTTTCCGGCGACACCGGCATCATAGATCGACAAGATCTCAGATCCGAGCAACGCCCGATCATAGATTCCGATCTCGTCGATCGCCCCTTTAGCGAACTGCGTGTTCGCCAATCCGGTCGTGCCAATGTTCTGAGGGGTCGTCGGCGTCAGTATATTGACGCCGTTCGAGACGTCGCTGCCGACCTGCCTGCCGTTGACGTAAACGCGCCACGTGTTGCCGTTCCTCGAAAATGCGTAATGGTTCCAGGTCGCAGGGTTGACTCCGTGGTTCGTGAGAACGATCATCCCGGCTGCCGAGGTCGCCCAGATGCCGATTCGTGTTCGCGTGACGAGAAACTGAACGTCATCTCCGCCATTGCGGTAAGCAAAAACGTTGAAGGCCTCGTTGTTCGCATCACCCTGGTGACTGATCCAAGCCTCGATCGTGAAATCGCTCGTCCCGCGAACAGGCAGGACCGTCGCCTGCGGAATACTCAGATATTGGTTCGAGCCGTCGAATCCGAAACCGGTGAAGACCTCGCCGTTGACATAGGTCGCACCGTTCATCAAACTGGCATTGCCCGATCCGCGGATATCGCGCGAGTGTCCGTCGCCGGGAAGCCAATGGACGAGGTTCTTGAGCGGCACCGCGCAGACCAGACAACTGCCTATGAACGCCCTGATGCGGGGATAGTCAGTGCCCTCGTTAATAGACCAGACGTCGGTGAAATCCCAGTTTGCGAAGCTAGCCTGTTGCTTCATCTGCGCGGTCGTCAATCCCGTTGCCCCGATGCTGCCGCCGATTCCTGACGTCGAGGTGTCCCAGTAGTTGTTCTGGTAGACGCTTCCCCCGCCACTCCAGTCCTCGCCTACGAAACCGCCGATCGCGAACGATCCAGCGGCGGTCCCCGTGCTGTAGGATCTGCGGATCGTTCCGATGTTGTGACCCGTAAATCCGGCATTCGCACAACACCCGCCGCTGACATTTCCGGTCGCATAGCTGTCGGAGATCGTTCCGGCGTTCTGGCCGGCAAATCCGCCTCCGCGCGCCTCGCCGACGGTCGCGTTCCCGGTCGCGAAACTTCGGCTGATCGTACCGTTGTTGTACCCGACGAAACTCCCGGCGAAACTGCGGACGCAGGTGGCATTCACCGAGGAGTAGCTCTCGCTGATCGTGCCGTCATTCTGGCCAGCCAGTCCACCGACCGCGGCGTTGGAGTCCCACGTGCTGCCGCTCACGCTGCCGCCGACCATTCCGAGGTTGCGGACGATGCCTGCCGACGTGATCAGACCGAAGAAGCCCGTTGGTTCGGCGATCTGACGGTTGATGTAAATCCCGTTGATCGAATGTCTCAAACCATCAAACGTGCCCGAGAAACCGGAGGCGTAGGTGCCTATCGGGAAAAAGCCGGTGCCGCCGTTCCATCCGGAGGTTGCCGACGCATTGACGTCGGAGCCGAGTGCGAATCGGCCAGAGAGATTGCTGTTTATGTTCTGGAGCGCTGTAATGCCGCCGTTGGCTTCGTTGATGACGGTGTAATTGTTGCCCTGGATATTCAACGTCGGAGCGTTTCCCGTCAGGGTAATGATCGCGCCACGACCCAGACTGTAGCCGCCACCGGCGCCGGTGTTGCCCGGCGTGATGGTCAGCCCGGCGGAGTTGCCGCCCGCTCGAATGTTGCAGTTTATGGCAACGTTGCGGTAGGCGGTCAGCGTCAGCACTGCGTCCGAGTTCCACGAGATGCCGTCCTGAAGAGTGATATCGCCGTTCCCCGATCCACCGCCGGCGGTCGTGACAACAACTGAAGTCCCTGCCTCAAGCCGGTTGCGGATCTCGGCCGCTGAGACGGTCGATCCGTTTCTGGTCGGTGTCCAGACGTCCGGCGATCCGCCCGACCACGAACCGTTCGAACTCGCGGCCGTGATCGTTACATCGTAGTATCCGACCGGAGCCAAATCGCGGGTTTTCTCATTCGTGTTCTCCCCGGGGGATATCGGATCCGAATCCAGCCGTCCCGTCGGTTCGGACGCCGCGGCCGAAAATGAAGAGACCGCGGTGTTGAAACCCGCGGCGATCAATGCGAAGGAAATAATAGACACCAACACGATTATTCTGTTCATTTTGCCTCCTGATCGTGAGCACGGATTCGATCGTTTTCAGATAGATGCGATGCAATCCACAAGCCATCACAAATCTCGCGCGATTGGGGAACGAATTCGGGTTCAGAGGTCGTGGGCGGGAAATTTTACCCTATCTGGGGGGGATATTTCTCATCCTGAAGATGATTGTTCTCGAGACCCAACGGCAGGGCAATGAACGCGCCTCCGCGGCGTCGCGACCTCGTTGACGGAGGCTGGATTTGGGCATATATTCGCTGGGTAGGTTACGGAGCGCGATATGACGATGTTAAGAGATCTTTTGGTTTTGACCGCGATCATCGCGATCACGACCGCGGTCCTCGAACGCACGTGTTCGGCCCGTGTGAAAGCATCGTCGCAGGTGGTTGCCCGCACAGCGAGTTTGACCGATGGCTGCAACGATGCCTGGGACAGTTCGTTCACGATCAACGGGACCGACGGCGAGGTGCGCGCGGTCGTCTCCGACGGTGCCGGGAATGTCTATATCGGCGGAAGTTTCACGGCAGTCAACGGCGTCGTCGCGAGCAAGATCGCAAAATGGAACGGGACGACTTGGTCGGCGCTCGGATCGGGCGTCGGGGGCGGGAATATCCTGGCGATAGCCGTCTCGGGCAGCGACGTTTATGTCGGCGGCGGCTTCTCATCGGCCGGCGGAGTTCCGGCGAACAAGATCGCGAAATGGAACGGAAATTCGTGGGAACCGCTCGGTGCCGGCCTTGGGACCGGGTTCGAGGCGGTTTACGCGCTCGCCGCTTCGGGGAACGACGTTTATGCCGGAGGGACTTTTACATCCGGCGCCGGCGCATCGCCGAGAATCGCGCGTTGGGACGGATCGAACTGGGATGGGCTTGGATCGGGAACGGACGCGGATGTCCTCGCGATCGCCGTTTCGGGAAACACGGTTTATGCCGGAGGCCGGTTCGGCACCGCCGGCGGGGTCGCTGCGAACCGGATCGCGAAATGGGACGGAACGACGTGGTCGCCGGTTGGCGCGGGACTCGGCGGCTACGTGGTCGCGCTGACCGTCTCGGGAACTGATCTGTATGCCGGTGGGGCGATCTCGGCCGGCGCGCCCGGCGCGACGAACATCGCAAAATGGAACGGAACCACTTGGAGCGCGCTCGGCACGGGCATCGGCGACGCTCCGATCGGAAGGCCTCCGGTCGCGGCGATCGCGGTTTCGGGAAACGATGTCTACGTCGGCGGCTCGTTCGTCAGTGCGGGCGGATCGACGTCGATCGCCCGGGTCGCACGATGGGACGGGACCCAGTGGAATCCTTTGGGGAGCGGGACCGGCGGCACCGCGACTGCGGTCAACGGCATCGCCGTTACCGGAAGCACGGTCGTCGTCGGCGGTGATTTCACGACCGCCGGCGGATCGCTGGCCTCGAGCATCGCCGCCTGGAGCTCGGGTACGTGGTCTGCCTTTTCGGGGACGAGCCTCGAATCGTCGCCTTTTGCGATCGCGCCCGCGGGAAGCAGTGTTTATGTCGGCGGATCGTTCACGACGGCGGGGACCGTCGTCGTCAACCGAATCGCCCGATGGGACGGGTCGAACTGGTCTGCGCTCGGAACCGGAACAAACGGAACGGTAACCGCGATCGCGGTTTCAGGGACAGATATCTATGTCGGCGGGAGTTTTACCAACGCCGGAGGCGTTTCCGTCAGCAATATTGCGAAATGGAACGGCTCGAGTTGGTCCGCTCTGGGTTCAGGTGTCAACGGATCGGTCGCGGCGATCGCCGTCTCGGGCGAGGACGTTTACGTCGGCGGCGGCTTCACGACGGCCGGCGGCAGTGCCGCGAACCGGATAGCCAAATGGAACGGATCCGCGTGGATCGGTTTGAACTCGGCGGTCATTCCGAACACCGTTGGCGCGATCGCCGTCGCGGGCAACGATCTGTACGTCGGAGTCGATTACACTACGGTCGATGGGCCGAATTACTTTCTGAAGTACAACGGATCAACCTGGACCGCGCTCGGGACCGGAATGATCGGCGGCGGCGTGAACTCGATCGCGGTCTCCGGAACGGATGTTTATGTTTCGGGCAGTTTCTCGGCGGTCGGCGGCGTGCCGGCGGCGCGTGTCGCGAAATGGAACGGCGCAAGTTGGTCGGCACTTGGATCGGGATTGCCGGGGAATTCGAATATCGTCCGGCTTGCGATGTCGGGAACGGATCTCATCGCCGCCGGCGATTTCACGATTGCCGGCGGCGTCGCCGCCAACCGGATCGCGAAATGGAACGGATCAGCCTGGTCCCCGCTCGGGGCCGGATTGAATTCCTCAGCGACGCGTGTCGCGGCCGCGGGCGGCGAGGTCTATGCCGGCGGAAGTTTCGCCGTCGCGGGATGCAACCTTTCGCCCTTCTTCGCGCGTTGGCGCAACAATCGCTGGCTCGGAACGACCGGCGATTGGCACACGGCAGCGAACTGGTCCGACGGATCGGTTCCGGGCGCCGGCGCCGGTGTTACGATTTCCGGCAACGACGCGTTGATCGCGACCGGCAATGTGACGCTTTCGGGCCTGACCGTGAGCGGTTCGCGCACGGTCACGATCGCCGCCGGCCGGACGCTTACCGTCAACGGCCGCCTCGATCTTTCGAGCGGCAGCATCGCCGGCGCCGGAACGCTCATCGTCAACGGCGACCTCAATCTCGCCGGCGGATCTGTGACCGGGCTGTCGTCGGTCACCGTCAACGGAGATCTTTATCTCGGCGCTGGAACCGTTTCGGGAGTTTCGGGTTTCACGCTGGGCGATTGCCGGCCCGGTGCGATCGCCGGCGGGAGCGCCGGTTCGTTCGTGGCGTCGCCGCTCACGCGCTGCGTCTCGCCGGCCGGCGTTTTCCGGTTCCCGGTCGGAGCGGGCGGCGTCTATTCGCCGGTCGAGCTATCTTCGGTTTCGGGGAGCGGCGACTTCACGGTCGAGGCGCGGGCCGGTGCTTATTCGGGCGCGGCGAGCGGGCTGCCCTCGAACCGTCTCCAGCGCTGGTGGAACCTGACGAACGGCGGGATCGTGCAGGCCGACGCGGCATTCACGTATCCGGACGCCGATGTCGTCGGGTATGAGCCGCGCTACAAGATCTTCGGCATCAACGCCGGGACCGCACAGCCATTGCCGACGACGCTCAGCACGACATCGAACCGCGCATCGGTTGCATCGATCGGCGTCTTCGGCGCTTTCACGATGGCCGAAGGGCCTTCGACGCCTATGACGCTCAAAGGGCGGGTCCGCGGGGCGGGCGGCCGGGGTGCCGAACGCGTCCTCGTCTCGTTGACCGAACCGGGCGGGAACGTCCGTTACACGTTCACGAACCCGTTCGGCTACTACCGTTTCCCAAATGTGATGACGTGGGAGAATTACACTGTCCGGGTTCTTTCGAAGCGTTACGCGTTCGTCCAGGACACGCGGGCGCTCGAGTTCACCGACAATCCGGCGGACGTCGATTTCACGGCGACGAACCATTGAGCGATTTCGGATTTCGGATTTGGGATTTTGGATTGAGTCCGGGGCGTGATCGCCGC
>CAZARD010000134.1:7779-11120 GCA_964487505.1 uncultured Blastocatellaceae bacterium
ATCCAAAATCCCCAATCTAAAATCCAAAATCCCCAATCCCCAATCCCTACAGGATCGGTTGCTTCAGCACTTCCGCCAGGGCGCGCATACGCGACGCGTCCGTGCCTGACAGCTTTCCGGCGTCCGCTTCGAGCGACGCCGCGATCTTCGCGAGCTCAGTCTTCGACTTCTTGCTGAGCTTCGACGACTCCGCCTGCTTGATCGCCTTTCGGAGCGCGCTCACGCGATCTGCCGCCAGCGCCTTCGAACGCTCGAGCTGATCGGTGTACGCCTTGGCGACGACGAGCTTGTTCGGCCAAACTACGCGCGTCTGGCTCTGAACGTTCAGCTCGGGCACCTGCACGGTCTTCGCCGCGTCGATCTCGTTCTGCGTCAGATTGGCGGTCGGCGCGAGTTCGAATACGTCGAGACCGCGTTCGATCTCGGAACCGTAGATGTATTGTACCAGTAGGCCGACCAGAATCCTGCCAAGATCAGCATCTTCGGATCGATCGCGCCGCGGTCGAAATAGCCGATCTCGACCGGATTGCCGGCGTCGGTGAAATCCATCAGCGAGATGCCGCCCTGATACCAAGCCTGAACCTTGATGTCGCGGCCCGGAACCGGGATCAAAGAGCCGTTATGCGCGACGCAGTTCTCGCTGTCGCTCTGGGCTGCCGGGAGTTTGTAATAGTTGCGGAAACTGAGCTTTCCATCCTTGAGGTCGAAGATCGCGTTCGCGCCCCAGACGTTCGGATCGTTCGCGCGGCACCGCGCGCCCATGCCTCCGCCCCATTCGTCGGTGAAAACGACCTTCTTTCCGTCATTCGAAAACGACGCCGAATGCCAGTAGGCGTAGTTCTTGTCGTTGACGGCATCGATCCGCTTCGGGTTCGCCGGATCGCGTATGTCGAGCAGGATGCCGTTGCCCGAGCACGCTCCCGCCGCGAGCCCGATCTCGGGATAGACCGTGATGTCGTGGCACTGGTCGGTTTCGACCGGACGGGTCGCGCCGTTGTTCGAGTGCGAACCGCCGTCGGTCAGCGCGTTGATCTTGCTGCCATCGGCGAAGACGCGCGGGCTGGAAACGATCTTTGCATTCTGCGGAGCGGCGACCGGGACCTTGATCACTTCGATCCGGAAATACGACGTGTTCGGGTCCTTTTCGGGCGGCGCGTCCGAGCATCCGGCCAATTCTTCGGGCTGGCGGACGAATGATGTACCCGAAACGTAAATGTAGACGTTTTCCCTGTCTTTCGGATCGACGACGAGCGTGTGCGTGTGCGATCCGCGGCAGGTCTGGACGGCTCCGACCTGTTTCGGATTCCTGAGATCGCTGATGTCGAAGATGCGGACGCCGCGAAAACGGTCCTTGTTGGCCGCCGGCGCTTCCATTTCGGGACTCGTCGGAGGCGGCCCCGGAGGAAATCCTTCGACGCCGCAGTCGAGCCTGCCGTTCGGCATCTCGACAGACATGAACAGAAGATTGCCGAAGACCGAGACATCGCCCTGGCCGCCGGGACAAACGAGCGAGGTTACGAGCTTCGCCTTCGCCGGATCGGCGATGTCATAGAAATTGACTCCGTAGAAATTGCCGAGAAAAAGCCGATTGCCCTGGAACGCTATGTCTGAATTGGCAAAGGCCAGTCCGGCGTAGGACAAACGGAACGGTTTCGGGATCATTGCCGGATCGGGGATTCCCAGCTGCGTGAGCGTCGCCTTGACCCTCGGATCGTCCGGATCCTCGGTGCCGAGTCTGAAAGCATCGGGCTTTTTGAGCAATGTGACGTGCTTCAAGCCGAACGATGCCTCGCCGGCGTTGTAAACGCCGGGAGCGAGTTTGGCGCGCGGGTCGTCGGTGTTTGCGCCTTTCATTCCGGATGGAAGTTTCGGTGCCGGTTCAAGATTTTGGGCAAAAGTTGTCGTGGCGAACAAGGCAAGCGCCGTCAACAGGAAGGCAAAGATTCGTTTTTGATCTGTCATTTTTTCTCCTACGGTTTTTCCGCCAGCAAGGTTTGCATAATTTTGATCTCGCCGCGCTGGCCGCTGTCGACATCGGTCGCGAAATTGAAAAGTTCGGCGTCCTGTCCCGCGCCGGCCGCGTCGAAGAGTTCCTTGACCATCACCAGCGCGCCCTCGTGGTGCTGGATCATCCCTTTCAGGAAAAGCCGGTCGAAATCGGCGCCCTTCGCGTTCCGCAACTCCTCCATCTGCGCGTCGGTGAGCATTCCGGGCATTCGGTGCTCGTGCGTTACGGACGCGTCCGGATCGTCGGACATTTCGTCCATATCGTGTTTGTGTCCGCCCGTTGCAGTTTCGCCGCGCGCGACGAGCCAGCGGGTCATGAAATTGATCTCGTCGGTTTGCGACTGGCTGATCCGCGCGCCGAGCAGCCGGATATCCTTGTTTTCCGTCCGGGCGGCGACCAGCGCGGTCATTTCGACGGCCTGCGCGTGGTGCATTATCATCCCGCGCATAAACTCGACGTCCTTCTCCGAGACGGGCGGCAGAGTCGCCTTGGTCGTCGGCGGCAGGACCCGGCTCGGCTGTCCCGGCGGTCCCGGCTGAACGATCACCGGCGTCTCTCTCGGCGCCGGCTTTTGCGCGAAGACGTTCGTCGCGGCGCCGATCAGAATGAGCCCCAATAAGATCACCGTCGCCGGCGGTCTCGATATTCTCGATTCCATAATCATTGGTTTTGAAGATAGCATAGATCGAATGAACGCATCTGTCCGGATCGCGTTTCGGGGTTATACGAAACGGGGAGAAAAAGAGATCGCGCGATCCGGTAATTTACCGATCGCGCGATGATTTCTTAACCGAGAAGAGGCGGAGTCCGTCAAGAAGACCGCCAGAAACCGCAAGCGGCGAACCAAGGATGTCGAATCGCAGTTTGGCCCGTGGGCTATTTGATCGCCGCAACGATGCGGCGCGCCAATTCGATCGCGCCCTTTTCGTTGGGTCGATCGCCGAACGCGACGATCACCGTCGCGCGGTCTTCGGCTTTGACCCAGAGACGACGCGCGTCGGCTCCGTTGAAGAAGTACGCGCTTCTTCCGACCCCGTTCACGGCGGTCTTGTCACCCTTGACCCCGTCGAACGCGGCGGCCGGGGCACGCTCAATAGGCTGTGTCAAAACTCCGATTGTCTTCGGCTTTATGAATTGCCACTAGCTTCAGAGGCCGTGTCAAAACCTTCTCAAGTTTGTATTCATAGATCACAATCAAGTGGCTTTTCTTCTTATGAATTGCCACTAGCTTCAGCTAGTGGGCAACGTAACCCCAAGAATCTCTCGGCGTTAGCCAAATGCTTCCGCTAAATCCGGGGTCAAATTTGGATCTCCATCCCCAAGATGAATCTAG
>CAZARD010000135.1:0-11033 GCA_964487505.1 uncultured Blastocatellaceae bacterium
GTGGGTTGAAACCCACGGCTAAATTCGACCGACCGCTACGCGTCCGGAATCGGACTTCTCAGACGGCCTCATACCGTTCATTCCTTTACTGGCTCCTTGAACGATTGCCGATAGATCAGCGGGCGGCTTTTGACACGGCCTCTGAAGCTGGCGGCAATTCATAAAGCCGAGGTATTCATTCCGCCGCGGTCCGTTCGTTGAAACGAACGGCAATTCATACGGGCCTCGCTACCTATTGACACCGATCTTCTTCTGCACCAATTTCTCGACGTTCATCGGAACACCGTCGGCGCGGGCTTTTCGGATGTAATCCGCGTCGATATTGAAGATACGCAGTTTGACGACGTCTTCGATATCGAGATCGTTCAGGCCTTCGGCGCGAATCCCTGCGAGAAATTCGGGCGTGATCCTAAAGATCCGCATCTTGACAAGCGATTCGAACGCTTCATTTTCGAACCCCATTCGCGCTACCTCGCCCACGAATTCGGGATCGATCTTGAAGATCCTCGCTTTGACCAGATCGTCGAAACTAAGGTTCTTGAAACCGGTCGCTTTCATCTCACGGGCATAGGCGCCGTCGATCTTGAAGATCGCCGCTTTGAAAAGATCGTCCGTCTCGATCTTTCCGAAATCGGACGCGATCAGATCATCGGCGAGCGCGACCGTGACATTGAGCGTCGTCGCCGCGAAAAGCAGACGCCATTTTGCGTCATCGTCCTCGCCGTTGACGCGTTTCTCGAAATCGAAGCCACGCGTGCGCATCGCGGCCACGAAATCCATATTAGGTGAAAAGCGAAATGTGCCTTTGCCCTTCCCTTTTTCAAAGGTTCCGTCGAAGTCGACCGTACCGGCCTCTCGGACCAGGCTGAACCGAACTGCTGAAGACGGTCCGGTGATCTGCGATTCGCTCAGCCCGCGCAGTTCGTTCAGATCGAAGCTCGAACCCGTTTGGTTCCTCTTCGACTTGCGAAACATATTCAACTGAAGCTTGCCGACCGATTCGTCGGTCCGCAGTTCGGCCTTCCACTCGCCCGTATAGGCGTCCTGGGCGACGATCACATATTTGCCGATCACGATGACGATCAGCGCCAACATCGGAATGATCACAGGTTTGAGTCTCTTCATCATTGCTCTCCGTAATTTCTAATATGCAGACACAAGGAGAACACCGCCCAAACCGAATCGGTGACAGAAAGATTCACGCCTGTTACTCAGCCAAGAATAAGAGGGTCTCATCGAACTCGGATCGCGCGTTAAGGGCGATAGCCGCGGATGACACGGATGAAAACAAGAGGAGGATCCGCGTTTTTCCGCGTTGATCCGCGGCCTAAACCTGTTTGTTGTGCTATTGAAGAATTTGGGATAAAACCCGACGAGATCCGAACGTCCGGTCGAGCCTTTCGTTTCTTTCGTGTGTTTCGCGAGAAAGAACTTCTCGACTGATCAAGTCGGGGTTTCTGAGTTCGCGTCTGGCTCCTGGAATCTTCGAATTTGGGATCTCTGGAATCTAGATCGCTTCCCGCCGGATCACTCGGAACACCAAACCAACTCCGGTGCCGAACCGGCCGTACCGAAGAGAATCGCGTGCTGATCGAAGCGTCGGGCGAGAGCTACGGCCTCGGAGCGCGCGATGCCGACGATCAGAACGCTGGCCTCGGGCGTCCAAGAGCCGTCGCGCGCGTGTCCGTATCCCGCATAGAAACGATATCCGCGAGATTCGAGGAGTTCGATCAGATCCGTGTGCCGGGCGGCGTTCTCGTCCGCCGCCAACTCGGTCGAGCGCGGATTGTGCGCGGAAAGAAACGCCCACGACCGGCTGCCCGAATCTTCGAGCAGCCGCTCAAGCGCGGCGCACTCTTCGCCGACGTACATCTCGAATCGCACGGGGCCATCTTCGACGACGTACTCGGCCAGCCGGTAAAGTTCCTCGAACTGAGAATTGTTCGCTGTCGCCATAAACTGATTCTGCCACGGATCTCTCGAATCGCGCGAAGAGAACGCAAAAACACCCCGTGAGAATCCGTGTTAGGCGTGGCGAAAAGCCGTTAAGTCATCTTATCGCGTAATCTGGGTTCATTCGCGATGTGACCGCATATGGCGTTGGGATTCTTGAATTGGATCAGCCCTCGTAGAGGGCGAAAGGGGCGGGACCGTGATCAGCACAAACAATCCTTCAAACCGTGCCAGACCCCGAGGTTCGCAATCTGCCGCCCTCTACGAGGGCTCGATGCACCCTTGTTGCCCGGCGCTTTCCCGCAGCTGGCGCTGCGCGCTACACGCTCACGCCCTCTACGAGGGCTGACGGGAAATCTACACCCCGAACTGAAGTCCGGATCACGCATCGGAATGATTCTGCCGCGGATTTCAGGAATTTCGCGAACAAAACACAGAACAATATGTGAGAATTCGTGCAATCCGTGGCGAAAGCCGTTAAGTCGTCTTATCGCGTGATTTGGGTTCATTTGCGATGTGAACGCATATGGCGTTGTGGTTTTGAGTTGGATCAGCCCTCGTAGACGGCGTGAGCGCCCCGCTTCGCCGCCCGCAGCGCCAGCTGCGGGGGAAGCGCGGGATTGCGAAACCGCCCGGCAATTTGTTTATCGAACCTGATAAGTTATCGTATTTGAGAATTGGAGCATCCACGAACATCGCGAGATCGCGGGATCGAGCCGCGATCTTCGATTTCAGGACCTCGGGAAAGGTGCGCCAGATCTGCTTTTTCGCGCGCAGATCCGTCCAACGGGCGATCCGGGTTCATTAAGGGTTTGGAATGAGATACAGAAAATTCGGCAGAACAGGATGGCAGGTCTCGGAGATCGGCTACGGAATGTGGGGAATGGCGAGTTGGACGGGTTCGGACGACGAGGCATCGCTTGCGGCGCTCAAACGGGCTGTCGAACTCGGATGCAATTTCTTCGACACGGCGTACGCATACGGGAACGGGCGCAGCGAGGCGCTTCTCGGACGACTGGTCCGCGAGTTTCCGGACAGGACGATCTACACCGCGACGAAGGTTCCGCCCAAGAATCTGAACTGGCCGGCGCTCGACGAGCATACGCTCGACGAAAGCTATCCGCCTGACCATATCGAGGAGTTCCTTCACAAAAGCCTCGCGAACGCCGGACTCGAGAGGTTCGACCTGCTTCAGCTCCACACCTGGAACGACCGTTGGGCGGATGACGGTCGCTGGGCGAACGCGTTCGATTCGCTGAAACGCCAGGGGCTGATCGGCGCCTGCGGAATATCGATCAATCGCTGGGAACCCTGGAACGGGATCCGCGCCGTCCGAAGCGGGGCGATCGACTCGGTCCAGGTCATCTACAACATCTTCGACCAGAACCCCGAGGACGATCTCTTTCCGGCGTGCGTTGAAAACAACGTTGCCGTCATCGCCCGGGTTCCGTTCGACGAAGGCACGTTGACGGGCACGCTGACCAAGGAAACGCGTTTTCCGGAAGGTGATTGGCGCGCCCGATATTTCGGCGAAGAGAACCTGATCGCGAGCGTCGACCGGGCCGAGGCGTTGCGGCCGCTGATCCCGGATGATTCGACGATGCCCGAAATGGCGCTCAGACACATCCTCGGCCATCCGGCGGTCTCGACGATCATCCCCGGAATGCGAAAGATCGCGAACGTCGAGGCGAACTGCGCAGCCAGCGAAAAAGGCCCGCTCGCGGCGGACCTTCTCGAAAAGTTGAAATCGCATCGGTGGGTTCGCAAACCCGCGCCGTGGTCGGCGTAACTTCGTTACTGTTTCAGATACGGCGTCAGCAGTTGTTCCCACGCGCCGTCGATCCGCTTGAACTCGGTCGTGCATCGTTCGGCGCGTTCCTTCGGAAGAATCCCGCTGGTGACGATGTTCTTGTTCTTGGCCGGATCGCTGCCGTAGGTCAGGCACAGCTGATCGTACATCCTTTGCTTATCGACCGAATGCTCGTCCCAGAAGGCAAGATCGTCGTTCGACGTGTCAGCGCTGGCGAGTTCGAAAAATATCGCCGCGCTAATTACCATATCGGCGCCCTCCGGCGTTCCGTCGAGCAGGATCAGGGTCGCGAGCTGGTCGACCGCGTCTTCTTCCCTCCCGGTCGCCGGCAGGTTCCAAGCGTCGATCAGGCAATGCCCGAGTTCGTGAAAGAAGAAGAACGCTACGGAATCTTCGACACGTTTCTCGATCTCGGCTTTCTTCATTCCGCTCTTTGCGAACGTTTCCTCAAAGAACGGGATGAACTCGTAGCACATCGTGATCTCTTTGGATTCCGGATTGTAGAACGCGTTCGGCTCTCCGCACACGTCGAAATTGAGAAACACGTCGTGCGGCAAAGCGATCACCTCGTTCATCGCCCCCGCGATCTCTTTGAGGACCTCGCCGATCTCCGGCGGAAGCACCTTCTTCGGCTCCCTTGCCTTGGTCACCGGCGAGAAACCGACCTTGAAATCGCCTTTGTCGATCGACGAAACGGCAGTTGGCTTCGGCGCGGGTTTGCTGCCCGTTCCCTGTGCGAACGCGCCGCCCGCAAGGACAAAAATGACAAAAACCGGGAAAATTACTTTTAGTATCTGCTTCACAACAATCCTCCAAGACCAAACTGATCCAATGGTGAAAACGTAAAAACTCGACGCGATCGGTCACCGTAACCGACAGACCAGCCGATTGTAACCGATTTGGGAATTTCAGCGAAGCTTTTCTTGAGCGAATGAGCGTTCATTGCATCCGACGCGTCTCGGCGGCAATTGTGCTTCCGATCGGGAACGATCGCCGGTATTCGGTTAACAATTCGCCGCGAACATTCTACAATCAGCAATTCGACTCGATTTTTGGCCCGATGCAGGAGATCACGACAATCAAACCGCAGAGATCGTGGCTGCGTCTGGATCTGAAGGAGATCTGGACGTACCGCGAACTGCTGTATTTCCTGACGTGGCGCGATGTGAAGATCCGCTACAAGCAGACCGCGATCGGCGTTTTGTGGGTCATACTGCAACCGGTGATCACGACCGCGATATTCACGGTCCTGTTCAGCAACTTCGCGCGTTTCGACACCAAGGACGTTCCGTATCCGCTATTCGCGCTGAGTGGCCTGATGATCTGGCTGTTCGTCCACACGTCCATCACGATGGCGAGCAACAGCTTCGTGAACAATACCAACCTCGTCACGAAGGTCTATTTCCCGCGCCTGATCGTGCCGTTCGCAGCGACGTTCGCCGGGGTCACGGACCTGCTCTTCAGTCTCGCGCTGCTCGTTGTCCTGATGATCTATTACGGGACGATGCCGGATCTGCATATCCTGCTCGCGCCCGCCTTCCTGATCTTGGCGGTCATCCAGACGATGGCCTTCGGGACGCTCTTTTCGGCCCTGAACGTGCGTTTCCGCGACGTCAAGTTCGCACTGCCGTTCGCGCTTCAGGTCTGGATGATAGTTTCGCCGGTCTTCTATCCGGCGAGTCTCCTGTCGGAAAAATGGCGTCTGTTTTTCGCGATCAATCCGCTTGTCGGAATTTTGGAAGGGTTTCGCGCGTCGCTTTTCGGAAGGCCGTTCGATTGGCAGATCATCGGCATTTCGTGCGCTTCAACCTTGGTGTTTGTCTTGTTGTCGCTTTTTGTCTTCAAGCGGATGGAAGACGATTTTGCGGATCTGATCTGAGTCTGAGATGCGAGTGATCAACGTCGAAAACGTTTCCAAGCTCTACTACCTGGGCGGCACGGCGCATAATTCGCTGCGCGACGCGCTGATGAGCTTCGTCAAGAATCCGAAGCGCAACCGGAAACGTGAACTTTGGGCCTTGAAGTATGTGAATTTCGAGGTCAACGAGGGCGAGACGCTTGGGATCATCGGCCACAATGGCGCCGGCAAATCGACGCTTCTGAAGATACTCTCGCGCATAACGAAACCGACGACCGGAACGATCGAGATCCGCGGACGCGTCGGCTCTCTGCTCGAGGTCGGGACCGGATTTCACAATGAGCTTTCGGGGCGCGAGAACATCTTTCTGAACGGCGCGATCCTCGGAATGAAGCGCGCCGAGATCGAAAAGAGGTTCGACGAGATCGTCGCATTTTCCGAGGTCGAGAATTTTCTCGACACGCCCGTCAAACATTATTCGTCGGGAATGTATATGCGGCTTGCGTTTTCGGTGGCCGCCCATCTCGATCCCGAGGTTCTGATCGTTGACGAAGTTCTGGCGGTCGGCGATATGGCGTTTCAGAAGAAATGCCTGAGCAAGATGCGCGAGGTCGGCGAGTCAGGCAGAACGGTTTTGTTCGTCTCGCACGATATGGCGTCGATCACGCGCATCTGCAGCCGCGCGATCGCGCTCAGTCACGGCGAGATCGTCAGTGAAGGAACTTCGGCCGATGTCGTCCGCGAATATCTTTCCTCGACTTGGGGAATGCGAAACGAGCGCGATTTTACGAACGACGCGAAGCAGCCGCAAGACGAGTTCGTCCGTCTGAAGAAGGTGCGGTTGACCGACGAGAACGGCGCGACCTGCGGCAGTTTCGATATCCGCAAAAAGATCGGCATCGAAGCGACGTACGAGGTTTTGCAGCCGGGCCAGATTCTGCTGCCCAACATTCAGGTTTATAATCAGGAACGCGTTCACGTATTTACGATTCAGGACGTTTCGGGCGAATGGGGCCGCCGCCCGAAAGAAACGGGCGATTATGTCAGCACCGGCTGGATTCCGGGAAATCTGATGGCGGAAGGTTCGTTCATCGTCAATTTCGCGATGGTCACATATGTTCCGTATCAGAGAGTTCATTTCAACGCCGTCGACGTTGTCAGCTTCGACGTCTTCGACCTGATGACGGGCGATTCGGCGCGCGGCGATTTTACCGGAAAGATGGATGGCGTCGTTCGTCCGCTCGTGCAGTTCGATACCGAAAAGGTCTGAGAACACTTAGAAACAGATGCAAAAAATCTCGTTCAACCCTCTTGATCATCCGGTTTGCCTCGAATTTCCCCTTTGGCTCGAAGAAACGGCGTGGTCGGGACATATTCCGTTCGCGATGTACCTTGTCAGCGCGTTGCAGCCGCGGGTCCTCGTCGAACTCGGCGCATATCGCGGCGTTTCTTATTGCGCGTTTTGTCAGGCGGTTAAGTTCCTGGGGCTCGATACGAAATGCTACGCGGTTGATACGTGGGAAGGCGACGAACACGCGGGAAAGCTCGAAGAGAGTGTGCTGGCAAAGCTCAAGTCGCACCACGATCCGCTTTATTCTGAGTTTTCAAGACTGATCCGCTCGACATTTGACGACGCGCTCGAGCATTTTGGCGAAGGATCGATCGATCTTCTGCACATCGACGGATTCCATACCTACGAGGCCGTGCGGCACGACTTCGAAACGTGGAAGACCAAGATGAGCGAACGCGGCGTGATCATCTTTCACGACATAAACGTGCGCGAACGCGGTTTCGGCGTCTGGAAATTCTGGGACGAGATAAAGCGCGAACACCCGCATTTCGAATTCGCGCATATGCACGGACTCGGCGTGCTGGCGGTTGGAAACGAGATTCCCGCCGAATTTGAGAAGATCCTCAACGCCGACGCGAACGAAGCGCAGCTTATCCGTCAATTCTTCGCGCAGTACGGCGCGCGTATCGAAGCCGTCGATGAACTCAGTCGGCAAAAACCTTATATCAGCTATCTTGAAAGCTATGAACGCGTATTCAACAAATCGAGACTGATGCGGGCCTATCGCGTATTTTTGGACGAAGGCGTCCGCGGGGTTCTCAGGAAAGTATAGTCTCGACATTTATCTGCCGCAGGCCCCACCAAACAAATGAGAAGACCGAGAGCAGAAACATCGCAGCGACGTAGAGATTGACGATCCGGCCGTCAAGATGCCTACGATTTACGTAGATGAAAAGCCCGCACATCGCGAGCGCGGGAAACAAATATCTTCCCTGCGGCTGAAAGGCGTAGAACCACGAAAGCATCATCGAAACGAAAACGGTCATCGAGACGCCGAGCGCGGTGATCGCTAACTGAATGATGCTCTCGTGGTCGCGGCTGGTTATGACTGCGTAGAAGAGATAAGCGGCGAAGAGAAAACTCAGGAGATAGATCAGATCATAGAACCGATTCGTTGCGTGAATGTTCATATAACCGTATAGGCCGAAAAAACTCCGGGAAGAGAATCTGATCCAGCCTTTTGCGAATAGCATTTCGGAAAACGAAACGCCCCGTTTTCGAAGATTGAGATCCGGGTGCGAGTTTGCGAGATCGTTTTCGACCGTCGATGGTCGAAACGGATATTCGGCGATCGATTCCTGATATGCGAGCAGCTTTCCTTTGTTCTCAAGATTCCCGAAAAACTTGTTGACATATGAGAAGCCGGCGTAATTTGTTTCGCCATTGACACAAAGATCAAGCCCGACGCGGAACGTCAAAACGGTCAGCGCGATCAGCGAAATGAAGGCGAATTTCTTGATGACGGCCGGACTCAACCCAACTGCGAAGACAATCCACAGCGCGGCAAAAATCAGGAATGTCCAGTAGTTCGGTTTGACGATAAGCAAAAGGCCGGTCAGAAAACCGAAAAAAACGCCGCCGAAGATCTTCGCGCCGGACGCACTGCTTTGCAGGAATTCGTTCAGCAGACTTCTGGGATGACCGATCTGATAGGCCGCGACGATCGAAACGAAAAGCGCGAAAGCATCGTTGTTGACGTAGCTGAAGACGTACCAGATCTGCGGCGAGACGAGCAACGCGCACGGCAGAATGAAGTTTGCGTCGTCGCCCCGCGCGCGGTAAATGAAGAACGCCGCCAAAAGCGCAAACAAGAATACGGAAAACAACCTTGCGGCGGTAAGTTGGTCGCTCAGAAACGGCGACGCCAAGAGTATGAACTTGCCGGCCGCAAAATACTCGGCCCAATGGTAGTTGAGGTATGACACGCCGTAGACCGAATACGACGCTCGAACCCCGTCGTCACCGATCTGCGGGGGAAGAAAATGATCCTCGTAGTATTTCGCCGCTTCGAAATGATGAATCTCGTCAGGATGACGATTGAAATCGCTCAGCAGCGCCATCGTCAGCGCAAGAAGAACCGCCACGCCGATGAAGACCTTCTGAAAGCCGTACGGCGTAAAAATCCTGGTCTCAGGCGGTCCGCCCTTCTTGAATATGTTTGCAAGCAAAGCCAAAAGGTCTGTCAGGTAGTTTCAGTTCATTCAAACGACCTTACGATAATCAATGATCTCGGAAATATCAATTACCGGTTGTACCAAACACGCCGCATTCAAGTGGCTGTGTCCGTTGAATTTCTACTATCATACTCAAAGGAACGCATCTGAAACCGGCCCCTGATGAAAAAGCTGAACCAGAGAATCAAGTACGCCTTTGAACTTTTCGGAAAGAATGGTCTGAGCAGCTTCGGCCTCTACGCCCGAAGGCGTCTTTTCAGACTCCGCCAGGCGCAGAGGTATCGGAATTGGATCAGGAAGTACGGCACCCTGTCGGACGAAAGGCGTGCCGAGATCCGCACGGAGATCGTGAGCTTCACCGAAAAACCACTGATCTCCGTCGTGATGCCCGTTTACAATGTCGAAGAAAGATGGCTTCGGCTCTGCATCGAATCGGTTTTGAAGCAGATCTACGAAAACTGGGAATTATGCATCGCCGATGATTGTTCGCCGTCCCCGCATATTCGGCGGGTTCTGGAAGAATTTGCAGCTCGAGACGCGCGAATAAAACTGTTCTTTCGTGAAGAAAACGGTCATATCTCGGCCGCATCCAATTCGGCGCTCGAACTCGCAACCGGGGAATTCACCGCGCTACTCGATCACGACGACGAACTGACGGAAGATGCGCTTTTCTGTGTCGCGAAAGCGATCAATGACTTCCCCGAAACCGCTTTCATTTACAGCGATGAAGATATGATCGACGCGCGCGGAAGGCGTTACGAACCGAAGTTCAAGCCGGATTTCAGCTGGGATCTGTTCTGTTCTTTGAATCTGATCACGCATCTCTCGGCTTATCGTACCGACATTCTTCGGAAGATCGGCGGTTTTCGGCTCGGTGCTGAAGGCAGTCAGGATTACGATCTCGCGCTTCGCGTCGCCGAGCTGATTGATGAACGCCGGATTCGTCATATTCCGCGGATCTTGTATCACTGGCGAGCGGTCAAGGGTTCTGTCGCGCTTTCCGGGGACGAAAAGCCCTACGCCCACGAACGCGCCCGTGAGGCGATCGCCGCGCATCTCGAACGTGCCGGAAAAAAGGCGAGCGTGACAAGAACGGTCTGGAATCTGCACCGCGTTCAATACGAACTGCCGTTGGCGGTGCCGAAATGCAGTTTGATCGTCTACAACTCGGCTTCTGAAGATCAGATCGTTGCCGCGACCGATTACGGCGATTTCGAAAGCTTCGCGGTCGTCGATGCGGAGGCGGAAAGCCTGAACAAAGCGGCCACCGAGGCGACCGGCGATGTTCTGTGTTTCGTCGATGCAGGCCTTAAGCCGTTAACGGCCGACTGGTTGCGGGAGCTCGTCGGTTTTGCGATCCAGAAGGAGATCGGCGCCGTCGGCGCGAAGATCCTTGATACGGACGAAAGCGTTCTGCACGGCGGTTTCGTGATCGGAACGGACGAGACCGTGAGCTCGGCATTTCGCGGCTTCCGACGCGAGGACGGCGGATCGTTCGGGCGCGGCCGAGTGATCGGCAATTTCTCGGCGGTTTCGGTGTCGTGTTTCTGTTTGAGGAGGGATCTGTTCGAGGAGATCGGCGGATTCGACGCGGAAAACCTGCCGACCCGTTTCTTCGACGCCGATCTTTGCCTGAAACTCCGAGAAAAGGGACTCCGGATCGTCTTCACGCCGTACGCGGAATTGCAGAAGCTGCGCACTTCCGGCCGTTTGAATCTTGAACTCGCGCCGAGCGCCGAAGAAAAGCGATACTTCGCCGAACGATGGCGCGACATCTGCGCGCGCGACCCGTTTTACAATCCGAATCTGTCGAGAAAAGACGGAAGCTTTTCGATCGCTGTCGAGAGTAAGCAGTAGGGGCATTTTCTTAGCCATCGAAGATGGCGA
>CAZARD010000136.1:0-11017 GCA_964487505.1 uncultured Blastocatellaceae bacterium
GACCGTCGCTTTGATTTCTGCGAATCAGATCGATCCGACATTCGCGATCGCGCGTACTGGACGCGTTCCTCGGGCCTTAATCTGGGTCATATCCGGCCTGAATCCTCAATCCGCAATCCTCGATTTCATGAACTTTTTTGCAAACCGCTTCGTTTTTTGTGATTCTAAGAGAGTTTGCAAGGGGTTTGGATGGAAACACAAAAGAGCTTGACGACAACTGACACCGCGATCGTCCCGGCGGCGAACGGACATCACGAGTTTATTCCGACCAGGACGCTGCCGATCGCGAAACAGGTCTCGAACGACGATCTGATCGCCGAAGAGCGTTTTCTGATCGAAAAAGAGAACGAGGTCGAGCGAAGCTATCAGGGCTGGCGCGGTTACTTTCGGCTTCTTCACGTTTCGGCCGTGCTCGGCAAGCTTTCGCTTTATCTTTACCTCGACCAATACGAAACGCACCGGGCGCAGCATCTGAAACAGGCGGCGGCCAGGCTCCAAACTGCGCGCCGGCTGACGCGCGCGGCGGTTTTCGGCGAATGGCTCCACGGCTTTCGGGTCGCGTTCTTCCATTGGTCGATGCTCGTTCTCCGGCGAATTTTCCTCGGAGCCGAGAAGAACAAGGAACTTCATCAGGAGAAGCAGGCCGTTTGGCTTAAGGAAAAGCTGATCGAACTCGGGCCAACGTTCATCAAGATCGGGCAGTCGATGGGAACGCGTCCCGATCTTCTCCCGCTGCCGTTCGTCAAAGCCCTCGGCGAACTCCAGGACTCGGTCCCGCCGTTTCCGAACGAGATCGCGTTCGCGCGGATCGAGAAGGAACTCGAGAAGAAGATCAACGAAGTTTACGAGGAGTTCGACATCGAACCGGTCGCGGCGGCGAGCCTCGGCCAGGTCTATCGGGCGAAGCTCTTCACCGGCGAGGAGGTTGCGGTCAAGGTCCAGCGCCCGAACCTCGCCGGGATCATCCGCGGCGACATCGAGATACTGCGGAAGGTCGCGAAATTCGCCGAACGGTTTCCGGCGCTCAACGAGAACGCCGACTGGAACGGTATGCTCCGCGAGTTCGACGAAACGATCCACGAAGAAATGGATTACGCCGCCGAGGGCCGCAACGCCGAGCGTTTCCGGGACAGCTTCAAGGATTGGTCGAATGTCCACGTGCCACGCATATATTGGAGCGCGACGACGTCGAAGGTCCTGACGATGGAGTACATCCACGGAACGAAGGTAACCGCGCTCGAAGCGCTTCGGGCGCGCGACGTTTCGCCCGAAAAGGTCAACCGATTGCTGATCCGGACCTATCTCAAGCAGCTTCTTGAGGACGGGTTCTTTCACGCCGATCCGCATCCGGGCAATCTCCTTGTGATGCCCGACGGACGTCTCGCCTTTTTCGATTTCGGAATGGTCGGGCGCATCACGCCGCGTCTTCAAGCGAAGATGATCGACGCGTTCTTTCACGTCGTCGGCAAGGATCCGGCCGGGATCGCGCAGGACCTGATCGATCTGGACTTTCTAAAGCCGGGAGCGAATCCGGAGATCGTCCGGCCGGTCGTTGAAAAGATGTTCCGGTTCCATTTGAACCTGAAGCTCAAGGAGATCAACTTCAAGGAACTCACGTATGATCTGGCCGACGTGATGTACGATTACCCGTTCCGTCTGCCTTCGAACTTCACGTACATCATGCGCGCGCTGATGACGCTCGAAGGCATCGGCATCATCACCGATCCCGAGTTCAATTTCTTCGAGACGGCGAAACCGTACGCGAAGGAGTTCATGCTCAAACGCGAGGGCCGCGACCTGCGGAAACTGATCGTCGACAAACTGCTCGGCCGCGAGGAAGAGGGCGGAAAGATCGACCTTGACCGCACGTGGAAACTCGCGAAGATGGCGTTCAAGACGGTCTTCAACACGGGAAACTAGCGACAGTGAAAAGTTACAGAAAGGAACTATGGTTCGATGTCCCGACGCGCCGGGCATTCGTCAATATCACCCCGGACGTGCGCCGTTGCGTTCGCGACAGCGGCGTCGCCGAAGGGCTCGTGCTCGTAAACGCTATGCATATCACGGCATCCGTCTTCATCAACGACGATGAACGTGGTCTTCATCACGACTACGAGGTCTGGCTCGAAAAACTCGCGCCGCACGAACCGGTCCGCGCATACCGGCACAACGACACCGGCGAGGACAATGCCGACGCGCATATGAAGCGCCAAGTGATGGGCCGCGAGGTCGTCGTCGCGATCACGGAAGGCGACCTCGATTTCGGTCCGTGGGAGCAGATCTTCTACGGCGAGTTCGACGGCGGCCGTCGGAAACGCGTGCTCGTCAAGATCATCGGCGAATGATTGCAAATGTCTCAAGAACAGAGAACGATTTTGACGTCCGCGAACTCTACCGTCCCAATTGGGAGACTGCTAACGAGGTCCGGATCGGCACGTATTGGTCGGGCGAGGCGGCGCCGTCGGGAAGGCATTTCGCGGTCCGGTTGCTTTGGTCAGACGCAGCGCTCTATGTGAGATTCGTCGCCAATCAAAATGAACCGATCGTGGTCTCGGCGCCGGCGAACATCGGCCGCAAGACCATCGGACTTTGGGATCGCGACGTCTGCGAGATCTTCATCGCGCCCGACCTGTCGGATCCGACACGCTATTTCGAATTCGAGGTTTCGCCGAACGGAGAGTGGCTCGACCTCGGTGTTCATCAGTTGCCCGATCGTCGGGAGACGGACTGGGACTATTCCTCCGGAATGGAATGCGCGGCAGAGATACGTCCGGAGCGCGTCGTGATGGCGGTCAAGATCCCCTGGGATTCGATTGGCGGCCGCCCGAGCGCGGGCGACTGCCGTTGGGGAAACCTTTTGCGCTGCGTCGGAACCGAACCGGGCCGAGGCTATCTCGCCTGGTCACCGACCTTCACCGAGAAACCGAATTTTCACGTCCCCGCAAGGTTCGGCACATTTCGTTTCCTGGCAGCACCTTCCGCGAACTTCGACATCGACCGATAATGCGGTTCTATCGTAAAATCAGCTTTCGGGCGCGATGATCAACTCAGGACGATTTCCGCCGACGGCCTGTAGAGAATGACAATACGACCGTGAACCCGATGATCAAGCCCAGTCCCTCGCAACATCCGGCGAGTTTGACCGGCCCGTCCTCACGGTCCGGAGTTCGGCTTGTCGAGCCGGACTTAGGCCTGTCGGACGAACTTCGCGAAGCGTCCGTGCGCGATCGGCTCGGCGTCGCTTCAGGCGTCGACTGTTCAATATCGGAATCCGAACTTGAATCGCTGTCGCTGTCATCGACCGATTTATCGCGTTGGTTTTGCCTGATCCGGACCGTACGGTAGAACTCCGAGATCATCCGGCGAAGTTCCTCGCGGTTCGAATCGTCGGTCGCCCTTCCGTAGGTCGTCGTCACATCGATGCGTACAAGTTCATTGTCCGATAAGATGACGACCGCAAGCCTCTGGAACGAGTGGTATTGCGGGGCATAGTTCGGGTTTGGCTGTAATCCTTCGAACTCAACGTAGTAGGCGGGGTAACCGTCGACCAACATATCGCCCGAGTCTATCTTTTTCGGGTGAACCCAAGTCCCTTCGACGCGCGACTCAAAATCAACCGCGCTCGTCGGCATCTTCTCACCGTTGAATCTCCAACCCCAGCCGCACGACCATTGGCTGTCCGCGACTTCGCGATTTCCGTCAGGCGCCTCGAGGCGAAGGAACTCCTGCTTATTCTGGGAGCTTTCCTTCGGGGGGAGATCACTTGGATAATCTGCGACACTGATGTCCCAGGATGTTGCAGCAAAGGATGAAATAGGGAGAAGTAACAAAAAGGTCAGGATCTTCATCGAGACTCTCAGCATAATCTATCCTCCAAGAAAGAGAGAACGGACGCAGAGTCGGCGATTTTCCGGGCGTCGACGAGCGCCCCTATGATTCAAATATCTCACCACGCAAAGGGAATCTCAAGCGACTCCCGCCAATGCGAATTGGGTGCTTTCGGGGCGGAATGCGACGCGACGTTAGGCAGCCATCCGCCCGGCGTGAATCCGGGAATACAGACCGCGGCAACGGGATCGCGCGATCGGGGTGATTCGTATTTATTGCTGCACGGTCAGTGCGTTTCCTATCATCCCGGATTACGTACTTGAAAAAATCCTGCCACCGATTTCACGAATCTCGCGAACAAAACACAGAATAAAATGTGAGAATTCCTGCAATCCGTGGCGAAAATCCGTTAAGTCATCCTATCGCATAATTTGGGTCCAGGCGCTTCATGAAAATGGAATCGTGTCCCACGCGTCGGCGCGAATCCGGGACGCGGTCTCTCGTTCTCGCCAAGATTGACCGAGACGCCGAGTTTGCGCGTTCCTGCGAGATTTGGCCTCTTGGGGCTTGGTCTACCTCTCCGCGACGACGATGTTCTCGTTCGAAACGTAGACCAAGGGTTGCGGATCGACAAGGCGGCGCGCCTTGCGCTCCTGTTTGCGACGGTACATTTCCTCGTCGGCCGATCGCACGGCCTTCTCAAGGTCAGAGAGTTCGCAGAAGTCCTTGAATCCGTATGAGACGCGGATCGTCAGCGGCCGGTCCGCGCCTTCGATCTCGATGTTAGTAAGTTTTTGTTCGAGTGCGACCATCCTTTCGCGCGCCAAATCCTCTGAAAGGCTGACCATGATCACGAAGAACTCGTCGCCGCCCCAGCGATAGATCAGATCCTCGGCGCGGACCAGATCTCGGATCGAACCGACGACCGCGCGGATGACCATATCGCCGACCGAGTGGCCCAGTTGGTCGTTGATCGGTTTGAGATCGTCGATGTCGAAGAAGCCAACACAGCCCGAAATGCTCTCGGAATCCTTGTTGCGCAGAAAGCCATAGAAAGCGTGCCGGTTGAAGGCGGTCGTCAGCGGATCGATGTGCGCGATCTGGCGCAGCCGTTCGTGAGCTTCCTCGAGTTGGTGATTGACCGTCCGGACTTCGTCCAGTATCTGTTCAAGCAACACGATGACCATTCCGAATCCAAGCAATATCTCGAGAACGAGATCGATGATCGGTGCGAATGACAGATAGCTCGAGTCAGGCAGAATTCCGGGACTCAGAAGCAGAAGCGTGAAGACAACCGCGTAATGAAAGAAATCGAGCGCGAGAAGAAGCAGTGCGACGCGCATCACGCGCCAACCGAACGTTTTGAGCCGGGAGGTACGCAACGCATAAAAGGCCGTTGCGAAGAACGAGCCGAGCACGAAAGCGTGAACGTTAAAAACGTAATTGAAATCTCCGATCCCGATCGCGAGCAACGAGGCCAAAACGGCGAAGGGCGCAACCAGCAGGTATGACCGGCGTTCGAGAACATAGTCGGCGGAAAGGCTCCGGCAGCCGATAATGAGCAAGACCCCGAAAACGTATTCAAGAAAGAAGTAGATCCCAAACAGAACCTTCGTCGCCGGATAGATGAATGCGAGGCTCAGACAGAAAAGCGCCGACGAAAGACTCGTCCAGGCGAAAAGCCACATCGTCGAGGCCGTCGTCTTCAACGAACGTCGCAGAAACAACGACAGCGCCGTAACGATGAATATTCCTGTGAATTGAATAATTAAGCCGGTTTTGGATTCCATATTTCCTGAGGCGGATCGGGTGATGGGCCAACGCTCCCGGAGACAGCGTCAACCCCATTTTCTCACATCGAGGAAATATGCGTAAAGAGTTATTTCATAAGACTTTCGAGTTCGGAAACCGTCGGCAGTGCCGTGCGGGCGCCGACTGCGCGGCATTTCAGCGCCGCCACGGCATTCGCCATTCGCGCCGCCGTTTCGACGTTCTCGCCGCGCAAGAGGCCGTAAAGAAGGCCGACGCGGAATGAGTCTCCGGCGCCTGTCGTGTCCTTGCAGCCGCCAGGCGCCGCGAAGCCCGCGGAGCGGACGAACTCGCCGCCGCACCACAGCAGTGAACCGGCGTCACCGAGCGTCATACCGGTGACGGCGCATCCGAATCGGTCGTGGAATTCGATGAGGGCGGATTCGCGGTCTTCGATGCCGAGAAAACGGGCCGGAAAATCGGATGAGGTGATCAGGATGTCGACCTGTGACAGAACCTCTTCGATGCCTTCGAAGATGTTGTCGATATCGATCGAAACGATCGTGTCGACGCGCTTCGCCTCGCGCGCCAGGGCGAGGCACGCCCGCGCGTCGTGCGGCGTGAAGTGCAGAACGCGGGCATCCGCGACCGCGGCGATCGGCGCGTCCTCTTCAGCGTATGCGAGTCTTTCGTCGCGCTTCCAAATCACGGTCCGCTCGCCGTTCCGGATGTCGATGACGATAAACGCGATTTGCGTCTGCGCACCTTCGATGACCTCGGCGAAACTGAGATCGACGCCCTCGGCGCGCAATGATTCCAGACCGAAGACGCCTTCCGGGTCCGACCCGAACCGCCCCGCATACGCCGTCTTCATACCCAAACGCCGAAGTCCTGCTACCGTCGTCGCGATCTCGCCGCCGGCCGCCTGGACGTAGTCCTCGAGCTCGATCTTCGAGTTGAAAGCCGGGTATTCAGGGACGCGAATTAGGTAATCGACAGCGTTCGTGCCGAAACCCAAAACGTCGAATTTTCTTGAATTGTCGAGTTCGAAAGGGAAGCGCATTTTTGACAGGCCGGATTTGTAATTTGAAAGAATCAATGAATAATATCTACTAATCATCGCCTGAAAACAAATTGAAAATCGTCCAAATCAAGTTCGGGAATACTCGTTGTTCGGCGCCTTGCAGGGCGTGATCGGAATGAGCGAAACTGTTGTGGACAAAATCTGTTTTTGCTGCGAGATCGATCATTTTTGGAGAACTCAAAGAAATGCCGACTGCAAAGTGCCCTGAATGTGAAGAAGAAGTTTACGTCGACGCCGATTCGGAACAAGGCGATGTCGTAACCTGCGACGAGTGCGGGGCCGATCTCGAGGTCGTTGGTCTTGACCCGGTCGAACTTGATGCATACGAAGCCGAAAAAGCCGAAGAGTACGACGATTACGACGGAAGTTCCTATGAGTACGACGACGACCGTTATTGAACCCGCTTCGATCCCCGCTTGAATCGATCCCTGTTTTGCAGAATCCGATAGCCGGAAGTCGATTCAACCCGGATCTCATGGGCCGAGTCTGAATCGTCAGGCCGCGGATAGAACGCCAGCACGTATGACGATGTGATCTCGGTTGCGAGACGCTCAAAGAGGTCGTCGAAATTCTCTTCGTTGACGTAGTAGGATCTCCCGCCGGTCCTTTCAATCACGCCGCTCGTTTCGATCAAGGTCGGGAGCGGCTTTTTCTTTGCCTGAAGCCGGGAGTTTGACGGGACGATAACGGCGAAGACGCTTGTTTCCGCATTGTTCCCACGTTCGATAACGGTCGCCGGTGAGACCGCATCGCCGACCGGAAAGCCGTCGGTCACGACGATCACCGCCCGGCGCGGGAATTTCCCGTTGACGGATTTCGGTGATTTTCTCTCCAACAGTCTGATGCCGTAATCGATCGCGTCATACGCGTGGGTCGAAAGCCCTTCATCGGCGGAGTCGAGTTTTCGGTAGGCCCGATCAAGCATCGCGCGCTTGTTGGTGAAATCCTGAAGTTTTCTAACCTCCATCCCGAAACTCAGCATTGCGAAGTATGAGTTCTCGCCCGCGAGCCGATCGATGAATTTCCCGAGGGCCGCTCGCAGCGAGCCCAACTCATCGGTAGTCATGCTTCCTGAAACATCGAGCGCGAAAACGATCGCCAAGGGTCGCCACCGATCTTCGCGACGGACCGGCTCAAAGAACGCGATCTCGGTCGGTCGGCCGTCTTCAAAGATCTTGAAATCGGACGGCGTGAGGTTGCGAACCGGCTGATCGTTCTTGTCGGTCACGGTGATCTCGACGGCCGTCAGTTCCGTATCGACGCGGATCGTTTCATCTTTCGTCTGCGCCGCCCCGGCGATCGCGGCGGCGAGGACAGCGAAAATCGCCGATCCGAAAATGACCTGGTCCCGAACGATTCCAATGGACTTTCCAAGCGAAAAAAACATATTGCCTACCACCCTCTATTTGTTCTAAGATGATGAGTTAGGGATGTGTTAAATCCCGTTGAAACAGCCCTCAGATTTCTCTGCCCAAGGCTAGTTTAGCCCAATGCGTGGCCGAACTTCATCAGTTTTTTCGACCAGATGCGATCACGAATCAGTCACGAACGGTCAGATTGACCGGATCGATCATTCATTTTGAACGGTCCCAGCGCGATTGACTGATTGTATCTGTTGATTCTGCGGGCTTTTGCCTCACGGCACGAAACGTGTATTTCAAGTTCCGGTTTCGCGCCGGCAAGAACGGGCAAATCCCGCCTGAACCGAAGGACAGGCGGAAGTCAAAGATGCAGACCGAATCAGCCGCAAAACAGAACCTACCGACCAAGCTTCTTTGGGGCGTCTCGCTGCTTTTGGGCATTGCGGCGTTTGCGGTCGCGGTCTACGAATCCATTGCGTTCACGGCGCACGAGTTTCTCGTTCTCGCAGTTGCGGTCGCGATAGCCGCGCTGGTGAACCAGCACCAACTGACGTTCTTTAGTTCCCGGATCAGCTACAGCACCAAGGAACTCTCGTTGTTGCTCGGCATGATCTGGCTTGGTGTTCCGGGGGCTGTCGCGCTCGGGCTGTGCGCCTCTGCGGCAAGGCTGCGGTTCAGCGACAAGGAGCGGTTCGATCAGATCCACGGCGTTTCGGTCAACGTGATCGCGAGTGCCGCCGCCGCCTTTGCATTCCGTGTATTTCTGGATCGATTGGTCGGATTCCATTCACCAGCAGTCGCAGACCAGGTACTGCCTCCGCTGTACCTCGCCGGCGCGGTTGCCGTCGCCGCCGCGGTCCATTTTGTCGTGACACGGATCTTCAACACGCTGTATGCGGCCGCGAAACGTGTCGAGGTCGTCTACGAATCACTCAAGGTACAACTTATTCGAGCATCAATTCCGTACCTTTTCAACTTTGCCGCGACCTTGCTTTTCCATTTTCTTTTCAGTTTCTTCGGACTCGCGTTCGGTTGGGTGATTCTCGCCGTGTCGGCCGTCGGGCATCTCGCGTTTCACATTCACAGCGAGCGACTCGATCAAAAGGTGAAGGAGATCCGCGAGGCGAGCCGCGTTCATCTCGCCACCGTCGAAGCGCTCGCATCGGCGATAGACGCGCGCGATCAGGTCGGGCGCGGACACGTTCGACGGACACAGATCTATGCCGTCGGCATCGGCGAGATGCTGCAATTGCCGGAAGACGATATTCAGGCCCTTCGGACGGGAGCGCTCCTTCACGACATCGGGAAGCTCGCCGTTCCGGACCACATCCTGAACAAGCCGGGACGCCTGACGCCGGCCGAAATGGAGAAGATCAAGATACACGCGTCGGTCGGGGCCTCGATCCTCGAATCGATCGGGTTCAGCAACCCGGTGATTCCGACGATCAAATACCATCACGAAAGCTGGGACGGCAGCGGGTATCCCGAAGGCCTGAAAGGCAAGCAGATCCCTTTGACGGCGCGGATAATGAGTGTCGCCGACGCTTACGACACGCTTCGCGGGGCGCGGCCCTACCGTTCCGCGATCACCAAGGACGAGGCCCGCCGCACATTACTGAATGCTGCTGGGACCCGCTTTGATCCGACAGTCGTCGACGTCTTTTGCCGCAATCTTGACGTGTTCGAAAAACGGATTGCTGCGGAAGGTCTTGCATATGACGCGGACGCGGCCGACGATCCCGCATTCAAGAAACCGGAGAACGAGGGCCGGAGCTACATCGAGCAGATCAAGCGTGCGAATCGGGAAGTCTACACGCTTTACGAACTCGCACGGACTTTCAGTTCTTCGCTGACGACCGAGAACATCTACAGCCTGTTCACGACGAAGATACGCGAACTGGTTCCGTTTGACACCTGCGTCATATACCAGCACAACGAGCTGACCGGCGAGGCGCAGGCCGTTTATGCCGAGGGCGTGAACGACAACGAGATACTGCATATCTACGTCAAATCCGGCGAGGGCGGAACAGGAACTGCGCTCAAGCGACGCCAGGCATTCGCTTCGACGATTCCGAGCCTCGATTTTTCATTTAGCCAGGTCGCGTTGAGCTACGAATACACGGCGATGGCGTCGCTTCCGCTGATCGCCAAAGAGAAACTGCTCGGGGCGGTCTCGATCTACTCGTGCAATCTTTCGGAATACGAGGATGAACATCTCAGGTTGCTCGAGACGGTCTCGAGAATCGCGTCCGACGCGATCTTCAAATCCATCAATCACGCCGAGACCGAGTCCCGCGCATTGACCGATCCGATGACCGGGCTACCGAACGCCAGGGCCCTTCAAATCCAGTTCGAAAAGGAATCGGCGCGCGCCGAACGCAACGAAAGCCGATTCCAGCTGCTGATGCTCGATCTTGACGGGTTCAAGGCGGTCAATGACACTTTCGGCCATAAGGTGGGTGACAAGCTATTGAAGGAAATCTCGAAAGTGATGCGTGGTCAGCTGCGCGATTACGACTTCCTCGCCCGGTACGCCGGCGACGAGTTCGTTGCGATCGTTCCCGAGACCGATGACCGGTCGGTTCAGGAACTTGCCCAGCGTGTCGAGCGCGCGGTGACGAATTTCGTGTTGCCGATCGGTGACGGCCGGTTCGCGAGGGTCGGCATAAGCGTCGGCGCCGCGTCGTATCCCGCCGGCGGAAAGGTGCTTGACCAACTGCTGATCGCCGCCGACAAGGCGATGTACGACGTCAAGGTCCGGCGCAAGCGCTTAAAACTCGCAGCCGAAAACTCGAAGGCGGCCGCCGAATCGGCTGCCAAGCCTCAACCTGCGGCAACCCAACCGCAGCCGGCGGCGACCCATCCGCCCCCGATTCCCGTGAAGGTGACCGAAACCGTACAGGTAAATCCCGACGATGTCATCATCGAGTCGCACGACGAGAATTTCCTCGTCGAACTCGACGAAAGCCACATCATCTCCTCGGCCATCAACTGA
>CAZARD010000137.1:0-10584 GCA_964487505.1 uncultured Blastocatellaceae bacterium
CGACGAGCATACGGAAAAGCGGAGCTTTTCCGCACATCCGGGCGCCGGAGGCGCAAAGCATTTGAGAACGCAGTTTGGTGAATTCGGCTTTCTCTTCAAGCCGAAAAATCCCAATTCACAAATCCCAAAGTCTAGTTAGCTCAATCCGCCCTGATCCGGACGAGGTGCGCGGGGCATCGGCGGCAATCGGAAGAACCGAAGCGCGGCACTGGTACAGTTCCGCCTGCGGCGATGAGGGCGAGATTCCTCGTGCATTCTTCACGTTCGCCGGCCGGAAAGACCTCGACCCCGGTCAGCTCGACGTCGTCCGAAGCGAGCAGGTAGTCGATGTGCCAGCGGAGTTTCTTGTCCTTTCGCCGATGCCGTTCAACGCGTCCCGAGAGGTTTCGCATCGCGCTTCCGGTGTAGACGTAAGTCCCGCGTTCGATCGTGGATCTTCCGAGCGCCCCGATCTCTATCGAAACGTCGTTCCTGACCCGGATCATCAGTTGGTAGCTGCCGGAGTTCAACGTTTGGGGCGGGCCGCGCGTTTCCTGCCGGCGGCCGATCGCGGTTTCTGATCGCCTTTCGGTTTGTCTGCGGTCCGTCTCGGCTTTCGGGTTGGCGACTTCGGCGTTTCGTTCCTGGGTTTTGCGACCCTTCTTTTGATCGGCTTCGAGAATCCCGCGACCTCTTCGGGATCGAGCTCGCGGTAGGCGCCGACCGGGAGGCGATCGTAATCGATATGGCCGATCGCCGTGCGTCTCAGCTTGACTACCGAATGGCCGACCGAATCGAACATCTTCCGGATCTGCTGGTTGTGACCCTCGTAAAGGGTCACCTCGTACCAGCCGTTGTTCTCGGTCGATCTGAGCTCGCGGATCTCGGCCGGCGCGGTCTTGAAGCCGTCGTCGAGCCGAACACCGCGGCGGAGTTTGTTGATCGCGTTCGCGTTCGGGAGTCCCTTGACCTTGACCTCGTAAACCTTTGGGATGAGTTTCGACGACGCGACGAGGTTCGTGAAATCGCCGTCGTTCGTCAGGATCATCAGTCCCTCGGTATTGAAGTCGAGGCGTCCGACCGGATGCAGTTTTCCGTATCCCTTGACCAGATCGACGACAAGCGGGCGGCCTTCCGGATCGGCGGCACTCGAAAGGTAGCCCTTCGGTTTGTTGAGCAGGATGTAGGCTTTCGAATGGGAGCCGATCTTCGGGTTGATGAGTTTCCCACCGACCTTGATGTGATCGGTTTCGGGATCGGCCTTGCGTCCGAGATCGGTGACGACCTCGCCGTTGACCGAGACCTCGCCGGCCGCGATCAGTTCGTCCGCGCCCCGGCGCGAAGCGATCCCGGCGCGGGCGATCAGTTTGTTGAGACGTTCGATCATAAGGTGAAAATGGTATCACGAGAAGGGGTAGGATTGTGCACAGTGCAAAGTGCATAGTGCAAAGTTCGGAACGCAGAGCTCCGGCGCGACATCAGGCGGACCTCTCGACTGAGAACTTTGCACTTTGCACTATGCGCTGCAGTGTCTTCTTTCCGCGAAAAAATTCACGGCATTCTCCACGGCGCGTTTCAGAATTGCGCACTAATCAAAAGCAAAACCGCCGAAAATGTTGGTGTCCGCGTTTTGGTACGGAATTCGCTGGTGTTGCACCAAAGCACCAACCGTCCAAGGGCAGTTCGATTCAACGATCTTCAAGATTCAGGTTTTTCTTTCGGGACGGGTCATCGCGAAAGAACCGGCAGTTCAGTCAAGGCGTTAGGGTTAGAAGTTCTTTCGTCCATTCGGCCCTCCTGAAACCAGGAGGTTCTATGCAAAAAGAAGTTCCGACGATCCGGCAGGCGATGGAGGCCAAGGGTTATTCGCGCCGCGAGTTTATGCTCTTCTGCGGACTCGCGACGGCCGCCGCCGGTTTGGAGGTTTCCGGGCTGGCGCAGGTCGTCCAGGCTTTCGAGACGAAGGCGCGGCCGCCCGTCGTTTGGCTGCATTTCCAGGAATGCACCTGTTGCAGCGAGTCGTTCATACGCTCGTCACATCCGATAGTTGCCGACATCATCTTCGATACGCTGTCGCTCGACTACACCGAAACACTGCAGGCGGCGGCCGGCGCCCAGGCCGAAAAGACCCGCGACGACACGATCAAGAACAACAAAGGCAAGTACATCCTTCTGGTCGAGGGCTCGATCCCGACCGGTGACGCCGGATTCTGCATGATCGGCGGAAAATCGGCCGAACAGATCCTGAAGGAAGCGGCCGATGGCGCGGCGGCGATCATCGCTTGGGGAAGCTGTGCTTCGAACGGCTGCATCCAGGCGGCGAAGCCGAACCCGACGTCCGCGACGCCGATCCACAAGATCGTCAACAAACCGGTGATCAATGTCCCGGGCTGCCCGCCGATCGCGGAAGTTATGACGGGCGTCGTGACGCACGTCCTGCTCTTCGGCAAGATCCCCGAACTCGATTCGCAGGGCCGTCCGAAGGAATTCTACTCCCGCCGCGTCCACGATACCTGCTATCGGCGCCCGTACTACGACGCCGGTCTGTTCGTCGAAACCTGGGACGACGAGGCCGCGCGCAAGGGCTATTGCCTTTACAAGATGGGTTGCCGCGGGCCGTCAACGTACAACGCCTGCTCGGTCACGAAATGGAACGCAAACCTCAGCTATCCGATTCAATCCGGTCACGGATGCATCGGGTGCAGCGAGAACGGGTTCTGGGACAACGGTCCGTTCTACGAACATCTCGGGGCATTCCCTGGATTCGGGATCGAATCGAACGCGGACAAGATCGGGCTCACCGCGGCCGCGGTAACCGCGGGCGGCATCGCGGTCCACGCCATCACGTCAAACATCCGCAAACACAAGGTGATCAAGGAACACAAGCAGGAATCGGTGACGGTCGAACCGCGCGGCGAGATGTCGGCGGAGACGGCGGAACCCACAGAAGGAGGTGATCAGAATGGCTAGATTCGTAGTCGATCCCGTAACACGCATCGAAGGGCATTTGCGCATCGAGGCCGTCGTCGAGGGCGGCAAGATCACCGACGCCTTCAGTTCCGGAACGATGGTCCGCGGATTCGAGAAGATCCTGAAAGGACGCGATCCGCGCGACGCCTGGGCCTTTGTCGAACGCGCCTGCGGCGTCTGCACGACGGTCCACGCGCTCGCGAGCGTCCGCGCGGTCGAGGACGCGATCAAGATCAGCGTTCCGAAGAACGCCGAACTCGTGCGCAACATAATGTTCTGCACGCAGTACGTCCACGATCACGTCGTTCACTTCTATCATCTGCACGCGCTCGATTGGGTCGATGTCGTGAGTGCGCTTTCGGCCGATCCGGCGGCGACCGCGGATCTGGCGAAATCGCTGTCGAACTGGCCGAAATCGTCGCCCGGATACTTTTCGGACCTTCAGAAGCGCCTGAAGACATTCGTCGAAAGCGGCCAGCTCGGAATATTCGCGAACGGATACTGGGGCCATCCGGCCTTCAAACTGCCGAAGGAAGCGAACCTGCTCGCCGTCGCGCATTATCTTGAAGCGCTCGAATGGCAAAAAGAGATCGTCAAGATCCACGCGATCTTCGGCGGCAAGAACCCGCATCCGAACTATCTCGTCGGCGGCGTCCCTTGCTCGTTCAATCTCGAAGAGGTCAACGCCATCAATACCGAGAAACTGAACCTCGTCGGCAAACTCATAAAGGATGCGATGACGTTCGTCGAGCAGGTCTACATCCCCGACCTGATGGCGATCGCCGGGTTCTACAAGGACTGGGCGGCGATCGGCGGCGGCCTGCAGAACTATCTCGCGTACGGCGATCTGCCGACGAAGGGCTATGGATTCCCCGAATCGTACAAGTTCCCCCGCGGCGCGATCCTGAACCGCGATCTGGCGAACATCTACGACGTCAACGGCAAGGACGAGAACGAGATCAAGGAGTACATCGCCCACAGCTGGTACAAATACTCGTCGGGCGATCAGACCGGGCTTCATCCGTGGAAGGGCGAGACCGAGTTCAATTTCACCGGTCCGAAACCGCCGTTCCAGGAACTCAACGTCGAAGGGAAGTACTCGTGGCTCAAGACGCCGCGCTGGAAGGAGAATCCGATGGAGGTCGGGCCGCTCGCCCGTTTGCTGGTCGGCTACGGCCGCGGCAGCCAGGAGATCAAGGACGTCGTCGATGAGGCTCTCAAGAAACTCGATGTCCCGGTGACGGCCCTGTTCTCGACGCTCGGACGGACCGCCGCCCGCGGGCTTGAAACGCGGCTCACCGCGCGTTGGCTGAAGGAGTTCTACGACGAGCTGATCGGCAATCTGAAGAACGGCGATATGGGCACGTTCACGCGCGAGAAATGGGAGCCGTCGACCTGGCCGGCAGAGTGCGAGGGCGTCGGTTTGACCGAAGCGCCGCGCGGCGCGCTGGCGCATTGGATCCGGATCAAGGACCGGAAGATCGACAACTACCAACTGGTCGTCCCGAGCACGTGGAATGCGAGTCCGCGAGATGCCGCGGGCAAGCGTTCGGCGTACGAGGAGTCGCTGATCGGGACGCCGGTCGCGAAGGATGGCGAGCCGCTCGAGATCATCCGGACGATCCATTCGTTCGATCCGTGCCTCGCCTGCGCGGTCCATCTGTACGATCCCGATGGAAACACGGTCCATCAGGTGACGGTGGAGTGATTTCGGATTTCGGATTTGGGATTTCGGATTTTCGTGGCTGACACAGACAAATCCGCGATCCCAAATCGCACATCCCAAATGGAGAGTGTTATGGTTGCAAATCCACAGACAATTCCATATCGGCGCGTTTATGTTTGGGAACTTCCGGTCAGGATCTACCATTGGCTGAATGCGCTGTGCGTTGTCCTGCTGGTAGCGACCGGCTTCGTGATCGGATATCCGCAGGGAATCTGGCACGCGGCCGAAGCATACCAGCAGTACTGGTTCGGAACGGTCCGTTTCATCCACTTCGCGGTCGCGTACATCTTCCTTTTCAACTTCATTTTCCGCATTTACTGGGGATTTGTCGGGAATCGTTACGCGAAATGGGATCGCTTTGTCCTTTATCATCCGCGGCAGTGGCGGGATCTTTGGAACACCACGGTCACCGATGTCCTGCAGCTCAAGGTTCACGGACCGACGATCATCGGCCACAACAGCCTCGCCGGATTCTCGTATTTCGTGACGTTCGTCGCGTTCCTGTTACAGACCGTGACCGGTTTCGCGCTCTATTCGAGCATGTCGGATGCGTTCCTTCCGAAACTGTTCCGATGGGCGGTTCCGCTTTTCGGCGGCGACGCCTGGGTCCGGCATTGGCATCACCTCTTTATGTGGTTCTTCATCATTTTCACGATAGTTCACATCTATCTCGTGTTCTATCACGATTATTACGAGGGCCGCGGCACGACGTCGTCGATCATCGGCGGCTGGAAGTTCGAACGCGATGACAAACTGCAAGACCGCTAGAAATAAGATCCTGGTTCTCGGGATCGGAAATACGCTGATGGGCGACGAGGGCGTCGGAGTCCACGTCGTCACCTCATTGGAGAAAGCTCCCCTACCAGAAAACGTCGAACTTCTGGACGGCGGAACGGGGAGCTTTCTTCTTCTAGAACCGATGCAGACCGCCGACCGGGTGATCCTCGTCGACGCGACGATCGACGGCGCGCCGAACGGGACGATCCGCCGCTTGCGGCCGAAATATTCAAGAGATTACCCGCGGACATTGACCGCGCACGACATCGGGCTTAAGGACCTGATCGACGCCTTTTATCTGATGGGCGAAACGCCGGAAGTGACTCTGTTCGCGGTCTCGATCCCGCCGCTCGGAGAGATGACGACCGAGATGTCGCCCGAGATCGAGGCTTTGGTGCCGAAGGTCGCCGAGATGGTTCTCGACGAGTGCCGCGCCGGCTGATCTCAAACGCGAAAACAGGTTGGGCCTAAATCGCTACGGCAAGACTCTATGCTGCCTTTCGTGTTGGGCGACCTCCCTTCTTTCCATTCTCGCGCGAGGAATTTGCCTTGGCTTCGGATTTTTGGGAACCGCCTTTGCGTCCGATTTCCGACAGATGCTCATCAAGCGATTTCATCCATTTCGGAGTTCCGAACACTCCCTTCAGCAGATCTTCAACATAAAACTGAACGTCCAGCGTATGCCAGTGGATTTGCGTGCCTTGCCCAATCAATTCAAGATCATTCAAGGCTATCCCATCTTCACTCTGCAAGCCCTGTATCAAAGCGATCGGCACAAACACCGTGACGCCGTTCCGCATCTCCAACACCAGGCGCTTTGATCTCTCGTCGTAACCGACAGAGGCGGCTTTCGGCAGGCGTTCAAGGGCCGCTTTTCCTTAGCAAAAGGAGCAAGGCGGGCTTAAAGCTCCATTCTTGGCTTAAGAAGTCTCTGGTACATACTTAAGCAAGATAGCATCAAGAGAGCTCCAACTACCTTCCCGAGAGAACACCCGCGTTCCGAATTTTTGAGTGACTCATCAAGCGTAGCTAATTCAATGAACCGGGCCCTTCTATTATTTGCAGTGAATGATGTTTGCCGGACGTCACTCAAAGGCGCCATAACAATCGGCGCTCTGAGAATCCCACCGGATCGATGCGTCAGTGCCCTTCGCCGGTCGCGGGGGTGAACTTCAGGACTTCTGCCGACCCGATCTTGTGTACACGCAGGATCGAAACGGCGCCGAGGTTATTGGTTTCGACGCGTTGGACCTCGTATTCGTATTCGAAAAGAGTACCTCGGTCTTTTTGAATCTGTCCTTCGACAACGATTTCACCGGCAATCTCCGTTCTTCGCCTGTTGATCGCCGTCTCGCCCATTCTCCGCAGAAGGTCGCTGATTGTCTGGCGATCTGCGTCCAGCAGTATCACGTTCTCAGGCCCGGCACATTTCTCACTATATAAGATCGGCGAATGATATCCTCTGATCCTCCCGATGATCTGCACCGATTTCCCGTCGTACTCGGCGATCCGCGAAGTCACATCGCACAACTCCGTGGGCCCAGGGCTCTCTGATTCAACCGGTCTCCCGGGGCTGAGACAGCCCGCGGGAACCAGAATGCAGGCCAGTATCAGAGCGCATGTGCTTGATTTCATAGTCATCGACACTCCGTTGGGCACGCCTTCAAGAATAATCCCTTTATTTGGAGCGGGACTTCACTATTTTGTCACAGTGCGCTTTGGCGGGTAAACCGACGAACCGGTTCGAAGAAGCGACGAAGTTTCACGAACGCAAACTCAATCGGTCCGAAAATGCGCCTCCAACTGATTCTTCGCCAATTCTCGACTTGGGCGTTCTTCGAGAACTCTCTTGTTAAATCTTGTTTAAGAACGTAAAATCAAGATGTCTGGTTCTGGAGTGGTCGCAATTATGAAAAGTCACCCATTTGCATCGATTCTGTTCACGTTGCTCCTTTGCTCGGGCGTTTTTGCCCAAACGACTCTTGTCACTCGCGGTTCGAACTGGAAATATCTGGATAACGGATCGAATCAAGGATCGTCGTGGACGACGCCTGCATTTGACGATTCGCTCTGGGCGAGCGGCAACGCGCAGCTGGGATACGGCGACGGCGACGAGGTGACGACCGTCGGCTACGGGCCGGACGCGAACAACAAGTATGTCACGACGTATCTCCGCAAGGCATTCAATGTCGTTGATCCAAACGCATTTGCGGGCTTGACCCTCAACATCCTGCGTGACGACGGTGCGATCGTCTATCTTAACGGAACTGAAGTTTTCCGAACGAACATGCCGGCCGGCAGCGTGACGTTTCAAACGCTTGCGCCGGTCGCGATCAGCGGCGCCGAGGAAACGAGTGCTTTTTTGCAGGCCAATTTCGGGACCGGACTTCTGACGGCCGGAACGAACACGATTGCCGTCGAGATCCATCAGGCAACGCTCAACAGCAGCGACATTAGTTTCGATCTCGACCTGATCGGGCAAACGTCCGCCAGCGTTACCCGCGGACCGTATTTGCAGATGGGAACAAACAACGCGATGTCCGTCCGCTGGCGCACAAGCGTCGCGACCGATAGCCGGGTGCAGTTTGGAACCAGCGCCGGTAACCTCACACAGTCCGCGAGCGACGCGACGCAGACCACCGAGCACGAATTGCGAATCTCGGGTCTGACCGCGAATACCAAATATTATTATTCGATCGGCACAACATCGGCCGTATTGGCGGGCAACGACGCGAACCATTTTTTCTACACGTCGCCGAACGCCGGTCAGGCAAGTCCCTATCGTTTCTGGATTCTTGGAGACTCGGGAACTGCCGATGTGAACGCGCAGGCCGTCCGGAACGCGTACCTTGCCTACAACGGTTCAAACTATACGAATCTGCTGCTGATGCTCGGCGACAACGCCTACAATAACGGCACCGACGCGGAATACCAGGCCGCCGTGTTTGACATGTATCCGACGATCTTGAGACAAACGCCGCTATGGTCAACGATCGGGAATCACGATTCGGCGCAGACGACAAATCCGCCGTCAAATCTTCCGTATTTTCAGATGTTCACGCTGCCGGCCGCCGCCGAAGCCGGAGGCGTCGCATCCGGTACGGAGAAGTATTACTCGTTCAATTACGGCAATGTTCACTTTATCTGTCTCGATTCGATGACGTCGAGCCGGACCGCCGGCAGCGCGATGCTGACGTGGCTCCAAAGTGACCTTTCCCAGAACACGCAGCCGTGGGTGGTGGCATTCTGGCACCACCCGCCGTACACAAAGGGCTCTCATAATTCCGACACGGAAACCGAACTTATCGAAATGCGCGCAAATGTCCTGCCGATCCTCGAAGGCTGGGGCGTCGACCTGGTCCTGGCCGGACATAGCCATTCGTACGAACGCTCATTTTTGATCGACGGTCATTACGGAACATCGGGAACGTTCACGCAGTCGATGAAGAAGAATCCGGGCGGCGGAAGGCAAGATATTGACGGCTCTTACACGAAATCTGCTTTGAGCAACAACCTTCCGAATGAGGGCGCGGTTTACGCAGTCGCCGGGAGTTCGGGCAAGATCTCCGGCGGTACGTTGAACCACCCGGCGATGTTTGTCTCGCTGAACAATCTCGGATCGATGATCATTGACGTAAACAACGACCGACTCGACGCCAAATTTCTTCGCGAGAACGGCACGATCGCCGACTATTTCGCGATCATCAAGGGCGGAACTCCGCCGCCAACGCCGCCCGGCCCTCCGAGCGGACTTACCGCCTTTGGCGTTTCGAAATCGCAAATCAATATTTCGTGGACCGACGCGTCAAACAATGAAGATGGGTTCAAGATCGAACGCTGCAGGGGGGCGACGTGTACGAATTTCGCCCAGATCGCGACAGTCGGTTCCGGCGTTACGACGTTCGCGAACACGGCGTTGACTTCAAACACCACTTATCGATACCGCGTCCGCGCGTTCAATACCGGAGGCAATTCGGCCTATTCGAACATTGCCGTGGGCAGAACATTGAAACGTTAGACCGATGAAGCTTTCACTGACCCTGATTTCGATCATGTTTCTTGCGGCGGCGGCACACGCCCATGACGGAATACACGAACAGATCGTCGCCGTCACGGCCGAGATCAAAAGAAAACCGCGCGACACCTCGCTTTATCTCAAGCGTGCCGAACTGTTCCGCCTTCACAAGGAATGGCGCAATTCGGAGCGCGATCTGAACGCCGCCGCAAGACTCGACCCCTCGCTTAAGATCGTCGATCTCAGGCGCGGAAAACTGTTTTTCGATATGGGTGAATTCAAAAGGGCGCGGATCGTCCTCGAGCGCTTCAACATTGCCGAACCCAAAGCCTTCGACGGTGTGCTCGCGCTCGGCCGGACGCTCGCGAAGCTTGGCGATGCGTCGGGCGCGGCAGACTTCTTCCAAAAGGCGATTGAACTCTCACCAAGCGATTCGGCCGAGATTTATGTCGAACGTGCCGAAGTCTTCGAGAACGCCGGACGCTTCGTCGAGGCGCTTGACGGGTTGGATGAAGGGATCGCCAAACTCGGACCGATCGTAACTTTGGAAGCGCCCGCGATCGATCTCGAAATCAGACTTAAACGGTTTGACCCTGCAATCGCGAGGATCAACCGAATCGCCCAAGGGATGTCGAGGAACGAGCCGTTTCTGTTATTGAAAGGTGAAACCCTGATCAAGGCCGAACGCTTTTGCGAAGCGCGGAAAGAGTTGCTTGAGGCCCGTCGCGGTTACGAAAGCCGTTCGACGTTTCAGCGGAACGTTCGCGCCGTTCGCGACGAGATTGTCCGTGTCGAGGCCGGTCTGAAAGCGGCGGAATCATGCCGCGAGTAGTTTCATTGCCAGTTCTTCATGTCGAAAGGCTGTTCCCGAGCACGGTGGACCAAACCTGGTATATCCGCGGCGAAATTACTCCAGTCATTTTCAGGCACTTCGGAATGATACATAATGCCCCAGGGGTCACCGATCACTCGGCAAAACCGCATGTCTTCGTCCAATCCGCAAAAGTGAATAAATGTTGTAGCCGTAGACTCCGACCCATAGCAACACGCCGATCAACGGCATTTGATTATCCTAAACACGCTAGTACAAACTATGCACTTTAGTGCAAGACTTTAG
>CAZARD010000138.1:0-10169 GCA_964487505.1 uncultured Blastocatellaceae bacterium
CCGTCACGCGAGGTCAAGGCCGCGGCCGCCCGAGCTATTTTCCGACTCACGATCGACCGCCGCGAAGCGTGGCTGCGACTCGCTGAAATGCCCGACCGAGGACGCCGCCGCCAATGCGCCCGCGCGGTTGCGGACGGTGATTTTCCGCAGCGCGCGATCGACCGGCTAACGCGTCCGGAACGCGAACAGGTCCTTGAGTCGGTCGCGCTGATCGCCCTGCTTGCCGCGGAAGGCGAACTTGAACCGATCACGAACGCGTTCGAACGCCACAGCAACGACGATATCGGACTCGCGTTGGTACACGTCATCGGAATCCTTGAAAATCATCATTTGTTCGAATACCTGGAAAGCCGTAAGCAGAGAAAGGACCTCGGCCGTGCGGTCTTCGAGAAGATCGACGCCGTTCTCGAGCGCGGCCTCAGTCCGGCAACGCGCCGGTAGACATCGAAAAGCCCGATCACGACATCCAAAGTTCGTTGCATTTTTGGCCCGATAGCAAGATAATTCAGCCATCGAGGTGATTGGTCTTTATGAAACGGTTTCTGACGTCGCTCGGACTTTGTGCGCTCCTTCTTACCATCGGCCTGATCGCTTTTTCGCCAACTTCCACGGCTGACGGAAATCTCGCACAGAAATTACTCGACCTGCCGGCGCCCCCGCCTCCGAACCCGATATTCCGGCCGAACCGGATGGATCGGACGGCGGCATTCTACGACGCCGCGAAACCGCCATCCGATGATGCGCCGATCGATGACCTGATGGAGTACTGGTCCAATCAGAACCGCGTCGACCGATCTCGGAGCTATGCCGCGAAACCGTCCGACAAGACGCTGGAGCGGATCATGGACGAGATTTCCGAGGATCCGGAGAAAGCGCCCCAGTACCTTAATCTGTTCGCCGGCAACAAGGACGGCATCGACTTCATCAAGCGCCTGTACGATTCCGAACTCATCAACCGGAAATTCGAGAAAGAATGGCGGGAATCGGTCAAGAACTGGCTGACATACAACAGCCCGTTCTTCAGCAATGAACTGCTCCGGATCGCCGAGACCGTCCGGGACGAGAACGAGTACGTCACGAACCAGGACGAACTGCTGGCCCTGGCGAAAGTCGATTGGGACAAGGCTGAGCCGCTGCTCAACCGGATGGTCAATGACGGCACGCAGCCGGTCCGTCAGACGCTGGCACGATGGGCGTACTACCAGCACGCGATCGATACAAACGATTCGTTCGACGTGTCAAAATGGCGCGAGCAGTTGATGAAAACGGTCGAAGACAAGACGGCGAAGCCCGGAAACCGCGATCTCGCGATGGACGCGATCGTTCGCGGAGGTGATTTCGAAGGCCGCGACGAATGGTATATGAAGCTGCTCGAGGACGAAACGCTTCACGACCTGCGCGTCAACGGCCAGACCTATACGGGCCTGACGACGATGATCAACCATTCGCCCGAAGGCAAGTACAACGAGCGAATGATCGAATTGCTCAAGAGCGACAGCAAATCGGTCCGCAGCGCGGCGATCCGAAATCTCGCCAACGGCGGCGGGATCAAGAGCGAAGAGGCTGTTCGACTGATGTTGCCGTGGCTTGAGGACGCGAATTGGGCCAACGATGTCGCGAACTCGCGCCGCGCCCTGGTTTCGGCCCTCAAGGAATTCAAGATACCCGAAAGCGTCCCCGGTCTCCTTTCGCTGCTCTCGGACCGGACGCTCCGCCCGAAACCGCAGCGTGCCCCTGTCAATACTAATGCGAACGTCGCCGGAACCGATGACTTTCGCGATATGCAAAACAATTATGAGTTGCTCGCGTTTCTTGGCGAGATAGTCGGCGCCCTTGGAAACCAGCGCGATCCGCGCGCAATTCCGGAACTCCGCGCTATCATGCCTGAGTTTGAGAGCTGGCAACGCCAGCAGGTCGTGGCGGCGATGCTCGCCTGCGGCGCGTTCTCGGCTTACGAGCAGGTCGAAGCCGTTGAGTTCACGGCTCGGTCCCAGGCGGCTGCCGAACTGATGATGGCGGCAAATACCGCGAACGCTTCCGCTCCTCTTCCGGAGATCGCCACCGCCACGAATACGGCGACGCGACCGGTGAATCCGGCAACGATCGGCCCCGAAGAGATAAAATCGATGCTCGGAAGCACGCTCTACCAGTATGACAATCCGCCGGAAGATGTCGTCACGGCGATGATGAACCGCATCGAAGCGCTCGAGAAAAAAGAGCCCGGCGTCGCGGCGCAGATGCGTTCGACGCTCCGGAACTGGCGCGGGATCACTGTCAACGCCATGCTCGCCCGGACGGTCAAGAACGGCAAGGGCGAACTGCCGGACGCGCTGAAACTTCTTGCGCGGCGGGCGGAGATGCGCGAGAAACAGATCAACGACGTCTACGATATGCGAGGAGGCGTGCCGTTCGCCGTCGGACTCGGCAACTGCTTGCTCGATCAACCGGGCGAGTACGATGCCGCGCTCGATGGCGACAACGTCGAGGTCAAGAGCGCGATGCTCGCGTGCGCGCGGCTCATCCGCGCCAAGCTGCCGGTCCAAAGGGTTGCCGGATTGCTCAATTCGCCAGACAAGACGCTTGCGGCCGCGGCGGAAAAGTACCTGATCTCCGAAGATTCGGCCGAGGCGCGGTCGTATGTCCTGGCCAGGCACCCGAACGAAGCGTTGATCCTCGGCGCGCGGGCATCTTTTCCAGGCAAGGGCGAGACCGATGATTCGATCTACGAGGTCTTCGGCAGCATCGCGGAGATGGATGTCGTCGGCCCCGCGCTTGGATTCGATGAAGACGAACTCAACAAGATCGAGGAGCGTGTCAGAAAAGAGGTCGTTGAAACGCCGGAGCTCGCCGGTGTTTATGCATACGACAATAATTTCGTCAAGATCTATGCAGACAAGGTGGTCTTCAGTTACGAGGAGGATCCGGCGCGATTCCGGGAACGCCCGCTCGATCCGGACGAGTTCGACCGCCTCAAGGGCTATCTCGCCGAATCGCAGGTGGACGAACTCGTTCCGTTCCTGTCATTCTGCGGCGAATACTGTCCGGACGCGAAGGAACTTCTGATGGTCGGCAAGGCCGGCGGCCGCCGCGTTTTCACGGTGGGCTTCCCGAAAGCACCGTTCTTCGAACAGCTTGACGCAATCTTCAAGGACTTTCGGAAGCGACCGGCAAAGCTTCAGTATTATATGCAGAAGCGTGTTCCGGGGCTCGAGATCTTGTTCGAGGACGAGCAGTTGGCGGCGCTCGCAGTCTGGAAGAACGGTCCCGAACTGCGTGTTCTGACCGACAATCGGCCGCGCCGCGAGGCGATCGACAAGGAACTCAAGGCGCAGTCGGACGCCGACGAAGAGAATGCGAACCTTTCGTACGAGGAACTTCAGGAGCGCAACCGCAAACGGCGCGAGCAGCGCGCATACGAGAACCTCGCGTGGATGAGGTTCGGAAACGGCCGGCCGATCGCGACGGCACAGCAACCGCCGGATTTCTCGTTCATTCCCAGCCGCGACTCGCTCACGGCGCAACCGGACCAGACGCAGTGGAAGTCGCGATCCGCGACCCTCGAGATCCGCGCCAACAACGAAGGACTGTACAAGGTCGTCCGCGGCCAACTGACGCGGCTGCGGCCGGGTTATTTCGAGGCGCCGGTACTGACGCCGAGCGGCCGGTGGGTGATCGCCAAAAAATACGGCACCGGCGAGGCCGAAGACGATTCCGACCAGGATCCTTACGGTCCGCGTCTCGTGCGCGTGAATCTCGCGACCGGCAAGGAGTTTCGAGTCGATTACGCGCAATACCCGCCGCTGATGCCGATCGCCTTCGTCGTCGGGCAGAACAAGATTCTTTGCGGGGCGACATACGGGTACGGCGGCGAGGGTTTTGAGGGCGAGTTTGAGGGAGAAGGGCCGGACAACGACGGGCGGATCACCTTCGAGAAGTTCCTTTGGCTCGATCCCGAGACCGGGACGCTGACGGAGACCAAGAGCAACGTCCTGCCGCTCTCGCAACAGATGTTTCGTCCGCTCCAGGGCGTGACGGGCAAACCCGACGAGTTCTGGGCCGCGATCCCGGATTCGGAAAAGAACCAGACCCAGATCGGGACCTACAACCAACGGACCCTGACCTTCAAGGCGCTGATCACGCTGCCGCTGATAGAGTTCGACAGTATGAGGATGTGGGTCGATGAAACCGAGGCCAAGGTTTACTTCGCGTATTCGGGCCATCTGTTGAGCGTCCCGCTTAAGTGAGGCGATCTTCGATTTTGGATTTTGGATTTTGGATTTTGGATTGGTCGGGCCCGCAAATCGAAGGGTCGAGGTCAGATCACCGACCAGTAATCAACTAGGCTGATTGGCTTGAGACGCTCATTGCTATCGGGGCGGCCACGCTCCGATAGCAATCCAAAATCCAAAATCGCCTTGCCTTGCCGGCCGTTTCCGTGGTTTAATCGATGTTTGCTCCAAGGGCAAGTATCCTGCGCCAAAGAGGGGGTGAATCGAATTATGGCATTTGTAGTCGTCAACGCGAACGAATCGATCGAGAACGCGCTCCGCCGTTTCAAGCGGAAAGTGATGACCGAAGAGATCATCAAAGATCTCAAGAAGCACGCGCATTTCGTCCCTCCGGGTCAGAAAGCGAAGCTTAAGTCGCAGAACGCCCGCAAACGCAACAAGAAACGTATGCGTTCGATGCGGGCCCAGAGCTCGGCGCCGTCAAACGGTTAATGCCGGCCCGAATGTCGCGGATCGAATGCGCGAAACGAGTTTCGTAACAAATCGAAAACTCGTTTCGCGCATTCGCTTTTTCACATTCCGATGTCCGATAAACGACCAAGAATCCTGATCACCAACGACGACGGCTACCATTCCGAGGGCATCATCGCGCTCGAAGAGGCCTTGCGCCCTCTCGGGGACGTCTATGTTGTCGCACCGGCGACCGAAATGTCCGGGGCCGCGCACAGTCTGACGCTTTCGCGGCCGTTGCGGATTCGCCGGATCGACGACCGGCACTGGACGGTCGACGGGACGCCGACCGACTGCGTGACGCTCGCCATCAACAAGATCCTCGGCCCCGAACTCGTTCCGGACATTTGCGCGTCGGGCATCAACCACGGGCCGAACCTCGGCGATGACGCGACCTATTCCGGAACCGTCGCCGGCGCGCTCGAGGCGACGATCCTCGGCGTTCCCGGACTGGCGTTCAGTCTTGTCGCGAGCCGCGAATGCGATTTTTCCGAATCCATACGCATCGCGCGCGACGTCACTGGTCGGGCACTTGTCGAAGGCCTGCCGGCGGCGACGCTGCTAAACGTCAATATCCCCAAAGGCGTTCCGCGGGGATTGCGGATCACCAAACAGGGATTCAAGAACGCCCGGCCGATCATCACCGAACATATCGATCCGCGCGGAAAGCCCTATTATTGGATCGGCGAACTGCGCGAGGGCTTTCACGCCGGGGGCGGAACTGATTTTGAGGCGATCGACGACGGATTCGTGTCGATCACGCCGATGCGCAGCGACCTGACGAACCACCAGGCGATCGGACATTTGCAAAAATGGGACTCGCCGTTATGATAGTCATTTGTTTCGGACTGGAAATCGATGGTCAACGGCCAAAAACTGCTCAAAGAATATGAGATCCTTCGCGGACAGATGATCCGCAAACTGCGCGACGAATACCTTATCGCGGACGAGCGCGTTCTCGCCGCGATGTCTGAAGTTCCGAGGGATTTCTTCGTTCCGGCGGCTTTCAAGTCCCAAGCCTACCGCGACAACGCGTTGCCGATCGCGGCAAATCAGACGATTTCGCAGCCGTTCATCGTCGCGCGGATGACTGAAATTCTCGAGATCAAGCCGACGCATCGGATACTCGAGATCGGCGCCGGTTCGGGCTACCAATCAGCGATCCTCGGAAAGCTGGCGGCCAGCGTTTTTGCGATCGAACGGGTACCGAATCTCGCCGCCGAAGCCGAGCAGCGCCTGCGCACGCTCGGCATACGAAACGTTTCGCTTAAATGCGCCGACGGTACCGAAGGCTGGGAAGTCTACGCTCCCTATGACGGCATACTCGTCGCCGCCGGAGGCCCGGCGATCCCGGAACCGCTCGTCGCGCAGCTGAAACCGGGCGGCCGGCTCGTGATCCCGATCGGCAACGATCAGCGCGACCAGCAGTTGGTCCGCGTCACTCGGCGCCCGAACGGCGGCTACGACAGCGAGAACTTCGGCCCGTGCTCGTTCGTCCCGCTGATCGGAAAGCACGGATGGAAGTAGAGGTTTGCGATTTGGGATTTTCGATTTTGGATTTTGGATTTTGGATTTTTGACGGGACTTGGCAGGTTCTGATTCCGAGCTTTCAAGATTTCAGTATTCCAAACGGGATCTCGAATTTGTGAGCAGGCTCGTTAGACTTCGGATTCTTCGAATTTGGAACGTTTGATTTATGCTCTTGGCTTTTCTTTTCGGCATTTTTGAGGACATCAAGAAGACCTTTTGGTTTCTCGACCCGAATGTCCTTATCAACACTCTTCTTGATTACCTGGGCGTCTACGCCTATTTCGGGCTTTTCTTCATCGTCTTCGCCGAAACGGGCCTCGCGGTCGGTTTCTTTTTGCCCGGCGATTCCCTGCTCGTCGTGACGGGGCTCTTCGCTCGCACGTATCCGGAGAAACTGAACGTTCTGCTCGTGATGCTTTCGTTCTTTCTCGGGTCGGTGATCGGCGATTCGACCGGATACTGGACGGGACGTTTGATGGGAAAACGGCTCTTCAATCGCGAGAACTCGCGGATCTTCAAACCGTCACGGGTCACGAAAGCTCACGAGTTCTTCGAGAAATATGGTCCGAAAACGGTCGTCTTGGCGCGCTTCGTTCCGATCGTGCGAACCTTCGCGCCGCTCGTCATCGGCGCCGCAGAGATGTCTTATCCGAAATTCCTGACATACAGTCTGATCGGCGGGCTACTTTGGATCTCGAGCATGGTTCTCGCGGGATATTTCCTCGGCACCGCGATCGAGAACGCGCTTGGGATAAAGCTTGAGGCGCATATCGAAAAGGTCGTCATTCTCGTCGTATTCCTGTCGCTCCTTCCGCCGATGATCGAATATGTCAAACATCGGTATTCGAAAAAAGAACAGCCGGCGGAGTGAGCCATTTTCGATTTGCGATTTGCGATTTGTCCGGCCTGCCACGATCGGCGCCCGGCACGCGAATCGGAATCAGAGGGATTTCCAATACGATCAACGAGCGTGTGGAACACGCGTCTTCTGTCCGAACGGCCGGAGACGCGTGTTCCACACGCTCCGGCCAAAACCGGGCCCGACACACCACGCTCCGCTCCGCTCCACGTGGCGCTATCGTTGGAATTTGGAATCTTGGAATTTGAAATATTGGAATCTGAAACCTTGGAATCTGAAATCCTGGAATTTTTGAATCTCGAACCGCGAATCTCGAATCTGGAATCCACATTCAGGATTCCAACGAAATCCACAAATCGTGACCTGAAGCGTTCTTCGTGTCACCTTGGTGCTACTTTGTGAATGTCAGCGCTTTTCATCCACGCGGCAGTACGAACCGGACACGAACGGTCGGTGGCTCGGGTTTTTCAAAGGACCTGATTCCAGACTCCGGTATTCCAAGAGTCAATATCAAACATTCCAGAGTCCAGATTCCAAGATTCCAGATTCCAAGATTCCATATTCCAGGTCGCGGTGACTTGGGTTCTCAAATCTGACCGTCTCCTAATCTTGAAATCTCGAATCTTATCTTGAATCTTGGAATCTTGAATCTTGGAATCTGAAATCTTGGAATCTGGAATCTTGGAATCTGAAATCCTGGAATTTGGAATCCTGAGCCACGAATCACGAACCGCGAACCTGTCGCGTTTGACTTCAGTGGTCCGGTAGCCTAGAATTTATCCTTGACTTAACGGGGCGTGGCTCAGCCTGGTAGAGCGCACGGTTCGGGACCGTGAGGTCGGATGTTCAAATCATCTCGCCCCGACCATTTCGAAGAAGAGAGGCCGTCATCATTGGCGGCCTCTCTTTTTTTGATCCGTTCTGGCGGATGTTTTCAACGGCCGCAGAATTCCCCGCTCCGACGTTTCAGCTTCGGACCGCGACTCGCGGGAGATCCGTCCCGGAGTTGAGTGGATCCGAATTCACCTGGCGTTCGGTCAAATCAACCGGCAACCGCGAACAACGCCCCACCAAAGGCACCGGATCGGACTGTCAATTTCATATCGAGCCGCGTCTCGCCGCCCGTTCCCCAACCCGGCCGATCTGGCATTTCCCTTGCATTCGCTTCCATTGGCGCTTGTGCTTGACGCATCCCCGTTTCGATCCGCTTGCGTTTCGTTGTTTTCGCAATCCGCTTCGCGACCGGTTCCTGCGTGACGGCATCGGCAGGAGGCAGGAAAATGAGATTCACGACGTCCCTTAACTTCTGTAGCGGTTTGATCGCGTCGGCATTTGCCGTTGCTCTCTTGCTGCTGATCTCGCCGGCCTTCGGCCAGGACGAGAAGGCACGTTGCGACGCAAAAAGAGGTGAGATCGCGCAGCTCGAGAAAAAGACAAGTCAACTCTCCGCATTCGTCATTCCTCCGGTACGGACCGCACAGACAAACTTAAGCCGAACCGACCTCGGAATGCTCAACAGCGCAATGTCGGAACTTTCGTCCGCTAATTGGGAAACGAGCCCAACGATAGCGGAATTCCTTAACAGCGTGCGAAACCGCGGCGGCTTTGCAGCCATGGCGGACCAATATGAGGTCCCCGGGACCTTCGCCGGCGTGTCTGCGACCGACAAGGAGTCGTTGCGCGCATTCATCGCCGCGACGCGTGCGGGGGTGGTCGCACGGATCGATTTGCTCAAATCGTTCGACGAAAATCCCGATGCGGCCGCCGCCGCCCTGAAGGAATCGGAGGCGAAGGTTGCCGAAAGGAAGGCAGAACTCGCCAAAATGAAATGCGACGAGACCGATTCTGACGAAAACGATCCGGCGACCGAAACGGTCAAGAAAACCCCCTGCGACGCGAAGAGAGACGAGATCGCCGCACTCAGAGCAGAAGTGGGTGATCTAACACCAGACGCATTTGAAGATCGGATTGAATCCACCAGAGATGCCCTCGGAATTCTGAGCAGAGCTATCGCCAATACATCCGATCCGGATTGGCGCGCGACTCAAAGCGGGGCGGACTTCGTCTCGCTGATCGTCAGAGGAGGTGGGCTCAAGGATTTTGCCAATCGGTACGGCGTCCTCGGCGACTTCGCCAACGTCAATATCAACGACCGGAACGCAATGCGGCAGTACATTCAGACCATTCGACCTTTTGTCACAAAACGCCTTGACAGATTGTTGCTGATCCGCAACGACCCCGGAGCCGCGCGTGCCGCACGGGCCGATGCCGAGAGCCGGCTCAAGTCCGCGTCCAAGGATCTCGAGACGCTCGGTTGCGACAGACCCGAAACCGAAGAGACTGACTGCAGCATTGAAGGCTCGTGGACACAGTATGCGACCGGTTTGGGAAGGTCGACGTGGCACGTGACGTCGGACGGAAAGGCAATCGAATCAGGGCTCGGCGCGTCGACAGGAACGGCCAGCATGACGAAGAACGTGATGCGGATCGAGTGGTCCAATCCCAACGGCTGGTCCGGCTACTACGAGTGGACAATGGATGCTGAATGCCGGACCGGCAGCGGAACACTCGTATTCAAATCGGGCGGCACCGGTTCGAGGACCAGCACGGTCGAACATAATTGAGAAAGGCGTTGGGATTTGGGATTTGGGATTTGGGATTTGGGATTTGGGATTTGGGATTTGGGATTTCGGATTTTGGATTTTGGATTTTGGATTTTGGATTTTGGATTTCGGAAAGCGAGCGTATTCGCAAATCCCAAATCCGAAATACCAAAATAGCGCTGTTCCAAACGTTTGACGACTTCTTCACGTAGCCCTGATTTGATTGCCTGACAATTGCCGTAATCGGCGTTTTCGAAACGCCCCCCGGTTTCTCGCGGCACGTCCGATCGATTCGACAGAATGTCATTTAGGGTGCCGAGCACGCGTTGTGTCGATAGCACCAGGCGAAGGCGCAGCCGAGCCTGGTGCGGAATTTCCAACGCGATCAATGAGCGTGTGAAACACGCGTCTCGTGCCCAAACGGACCGGAGACGCGTG
>CAZARD010000139.1:0-9872 GCA_964487505.1 uncultured Blastocatellaceae bacterium
CGCGACCCTCAGCTTGGAAGGCTGATGCTCTACCAACTGAGCTACTCCCGCATATAATTTTAGATTTTGGATTGCCGATTTTAGATTCTGGGTTCATGAACATTTCAAAATCCAAAATCGAAAATCCAAAATCGATCTGGTGCAAGGGGTAGGATTCGAACCTACGTAGGAAGTTACTCCGCCGGGTTTACAGCCCGGTGCCATTAACCACTCGACCACCCTTGCCTGTATCTTATTGTCGCTAATGCCAGCTTCTGAAGCTAGTTAGCAAAATTGACATATTATCCAACGAATTCGGAATTTGCAAGTCAGTCTTCAGGGTTTTTGTCGGATTCCGGTTTGGCCGTCGCGCGCGGGTGGAACCTCTCATAGGTCTTTCGCATATGCTGGTCGGTGATATGGGTGTAGATCTGCGTCGTCGAAATGTCCGCGTGGCCGAGCATCTGCTGGACGGAGCGGATGTCGGCGGCGTTTTGGACAAGATGCGTGGCAAACGAATGCCGCAACGTGTGGGGTGAGATGTCGCCGCGGCCGATCTTTTCGCCGCATTGTTTAACGACGCGATGCACATCCTGCCGCGTGATCGGCTTTCCGAAGACCGAAACGAACAGATTCGGCGTATCGATCTCGTCTTTTCGGCGCCTGATCTCCGCGTAACGGCGCAACCAGCCGACCGCCGATGATCCGATCGGAACGCGGCGTGTTTTGCTGCCTTTGCCCTTGCAGGTCAGGATGCCGGCTTCGAGGTCCAGGTCGCCGGTTCGCAGGCTGCATACCTCCGAGACACGCAGTCCGCAGGCATACATCGTCTCAAGGATCGTCCGGTCGCGAATCCCGATCTCGCCTGAAGTGTCAGGAACCAAGAGCAATCGTTCGATCTCGTCGCTGTTGAGAAAATTCGGCAGATAAGCCGTCGTCTTCTGGGCTTCAAGGTCCTCGGCCGGATTCTTGTCGATATGCCGGTCGAATTGCAGGAACTTGTAGAAACCGCGTATCGAACTGACGATCCGGTTGACCGATGTCGGCGTCAGCTTTTCGCTTCCGAGATCGATCAGAAATTCCCGCAGATCGCGCCGCGTCACCTTCAGCAGATCGAATCCGGTCCGGTCCGCCCATCGTTCGAACTTCTTCAGATCGCGTCCGTAACTCTCGACGGAGTTTGCCGCGAGACCCTTCTCAACGCGCAGATACAGCAGATACTCGCCGAGCAGATCGCGTCTTTTTGCGGAATCGTTCACCTCGTGAATGATACCACGCGCTCAATCGCTGTCGCTCAGTCCGGCGCAGTTGTTCGTGGTCTCGGCCCAGTTCGCGTTCTGATCGAAGACGCGTTTTGCCTGCCAACGGGAATAGTTCCAGGTTCGGACGTCCGAACCTTCGATCAATCGGCAGTAACGCCACATCAACTGCCGTTTGACGAAGAAGCGCTCACGGTTTTCAAAAAATTCGGTCTCGTTGGCGATCTCGGGAAACGCCTCAAGCATCGCCGGCACCGAGTCGGCGCTGAGCCGCGCGTTGTAATGACCGTCGAACGGACGGCCTTGCTGCATCAGCCGGATGTTCGTTCGCACGATGTAGCCGTCGGGGTTCACGAAATGCAGGATCGCGAGCACGCCGATGGCCGACCACAAGGCGCCCCACGCGAAACGCGCCCGCGCGCCGCGCAGGACAGTCGCCGAGAACCATATGAAAACGATCGCCAGCCAGATCATAAAGACCATCGGATAGAACCGAACGGTCGTCAATCCGTAGCCGAGATTGCCGGTGAGGACGAAGAGCCTCTGCGCCGCCGACGCCATTATCACGAACAACAGCGCGACCTGGATACCGGCCATAACGCGATAGATTTTTTCGGCCGCGGGCGAGTCCTTTCGGATCAGCCAATGCGAGAAAAGCAGGATCGGCAGAACCAGCGCGGCGACAGTCACGAGTTCGCCGAATCCGCGACGCGCGTAGTCGGCAAGCTTGAGATTCTCGGTCTGCTGGACAAGCTCGAAACCGCCAAAAAGATACGGGATCTGGAAGACCACGAACGCCAGGAAAAGCGCGTTGATCAATCCCATCGAGACTCCGATCTCGACCGATCCGAGCGTCAGGCCGTTCGGCAGAAAAGAATTGTCCGGCTGACGCCAGCTCCAACTTTCGGGCGCCGGTTCGTTCTTGGCGGTCGGTTCTTCGGTAGTTTCTGTGACGCTCGATTCCGGCTGTTTTGGATCTTCAGCGACGAGCAACATATCTTTCGCATCCTCGGCGAAAGTCGCGGTGACGATCGCGCGAAGATAGCCGGCCGAAAGCCATCCGAAGAAAAGGATCAGAAAAAGGTGCTGCAGGATAATGTCGGGCTCGATCTTCAGCGTCTTTTCGATGAATCCCTCGAACATCGCGTCCGCGGCAACGAACAGAGCGCCGAAAATGAATAGTAGTGGCGTCGCGATCGCGACTCCTCGAAGTACGGCAACGAAGTGTTTTCGCCAACCGGCCTTCGATACGGCGGCCCATTCAATGTCGTTGAAAAGCAGCAGGAACGGAGCGAAGGCCGCGCTGAACCCCGACCACAACAACGCCAGCGCGTAGTTGAAGACGCCGGCGTGCTGGACCTCGATCTTGAGCGTCGGCAAGACGAGCAGCGCGGCGATGATGATGACCGCAAATGAATCGAAGACCCTCAGTTCGATCGAATCGCGCCACAAGAAACAGGCGCCGAAGAACGTCATCGCGGAGATCAGCGCGATCGTGTTCGAATTCCAGACGGCTGGCCCGCGCCGCCTGAAGAGCATCACGATCGCCGCCGCCAGCGTCCCGACGAACAGGAACACGTTGAGCCCCCAAGGCGTCGCACGCAGAAGCACGTCACCCATCAGTCCGAGAAGGATTGACGCCTGCAGTATCTCGATTCCGGTTTTTGACCTTTCATTCATAACTTCACCTCGCCTATCGGGCCGAGCCCGAAGCGGCCGTCCTTCGCCAACTGCTCGGCGTCCGGAAACGACCCTCGGCCGAAGAAGACGTGCTTCGCAAAGCGCCGTCCGATCGCGGATCTGAGAAAGAGGAAGCCGAACTCGAGCAGTGACCCGCTCGCGAACACCCGGATCAGGCGGCGCATCCAGATCCGCGAAACGAATCTGGCACGAAAACGCTCTCCGGAATAATCCAGAAGCCGCGACGAATCTTCCGACTCGAGCCTCTTCGCGACGACTTCGGCGGCATATTGAGAAAGCCTCATCGCCGGATCGAGTCCGCCGGCGGTCAGCGGCGAAACCGCGCCGGCCGCGTCACCGACGAGCAACCCGCGCTCGTTCGCGATTCGGCGAAGCACGCCGCCGACCGGGATCCGGCCGCCGCGCGATTCGATCGGTTCTGTTCCCGCGAGATCGCATATCGATCTCGTTTTTTGCTTGAACGCGCGCAGCGCGGAGCGCGGATCGAAGTCGGCGGCATAACCGCCGACGCCGACGTGCATCTCCTCGCCGTCGTCGGCGATCCAAGCGAGATATCCCGGCGCGAGGTCCGCGTCGAGGAAGCAGTCGAGGCGCGGTTCGCCGCCGGCCAGCCGGGAAGCGAAAACTTCCTCGAATCCGACGATCCATTCCCGGTTCTCGTCGAGCCCGAGATCGCGCGCGACGCGCGAGTTCGCCCCGTCGGCGCCGACGACGACCTTCGACGACACGCAGAATCTGATGCCGCCTTTTTCGAGTTCTACCGTGGATCGCTCGCCCGCGCAGATGCGTGTTTTCAGGTATCTGGTTCCGGGGCAGAATTCGACGCCGTTCGCGATGCATTCACGCAAAAGGCAATCGTAAAGCAAACCCATCTTGCCAACGCGGAATTCATCGTGCTCGCTTATGAGATCGATCTTCTTCAGCCGCGGCGAAAAAAGCGACACGGATCGGACCGGCGGACCGAGCGTACCCGCCGGGAAATCGAAGTCTTCGAGCGTCTTTCTGACGAAGATCCCGGTCGTGTGCACGCCGCGCGTGAGATCGGTCTTTCGATCGACCAACAGGACGGTGAAGCCGCGAAGCGATATCAGTTTTGCGAACTGCAGACCCGCAAGTCCGGCTCCGATAATGACGACGTCGTAGTTCATATCATTTAGCGTCGCTCGAACGGTAATTAAAGCAAATCCGGCTGATGATCCCGAACGCGATCGTCGCGATCGGGAACGCGATAAATCCGATCAGCATTCCGGAGGTTCGATGCGCCGCCGCGTCTGCCGCGAACATATTCATCAGGACCAATCGGATCGTGTAGTACAAAAAGAACGCTGACAGCAGCGCGAACATGCAACCGGCGACCGTCAATATCAAGTTTCTCGTTCCCATCACTGATCACCTCGCGCCTTCCAGACCAAGGTACGTCCGCTTATGGAGAAAGCTGTCCTCATCCCCTATCAGAATTGCTTCGATCGCCACATCGATCGCGTAGCCCTCTCTGATATCGAGCCGCGGATTTGTCGCAGACTCAGGAAGATCGAAAACTATTTCTTTCTCGAACGGCGTTTTCGCGGTCACGTCATTGCCGAGGTCCACCCCGCCCGAGGGCAGTCCCGCCTCGGCATTGACATCGCGCGGAAATCGGTTTCCGAAGCCATCAACGACCGAAACCTGCGGATCGAGCAGTCTCATTTTTGTCGACGGATTCCGCGCATCACTGATCACCCGCAGAGTGACGATGTAAAAGTTTCCCATCGCTTTTCGATCCGCGATCGATCGCGCCGTCTGCACGTCACTCACCGCGACGCGCAGGTGACAATCGAGATAGAATCCGCAGAACTCCTTCGCTTCGTTTCGGGCCAAGATCCGTTCTTTGCTCGTGACCGACGATTCCAACAGAGCGACCGCGTAAACCACGATCCAGATCAGCACTCCGCGCGAAGCGAGCGTCCCAAGCCGAGCCCTCCCGGTCACGAGTGAAACGCCAAGAAGAAGGACCGCAGCGGCCAACCCGCCGATCGTTATTATGAAAAGCAACACCCCGATCACAGTCTTTTACCCTTTCATCGCATTGATCAGCGCTTCCATATGGTTGAGATACCGATCAAGAGCGGCGCGCCCGGAATCCGTGATCCGGTACACGGTCAAAGGCACGCGGCCCTTAAATGATTTCTCGCACGTCAGATAGCCCGCGTCCTCAAGTTTCCGGGCGTGAACACTGACGTTGCCGTCGGTCGTGTTCAGAATATTCTTGAGATCGCCGAAGGAAAGCAATTCATTCGCCGCAAGCGCGCTGATGATACCGAGCCGCATCCGCTCGTGAATGATCTTGTCGAGCTCGTTCGAAACCCGGCCGGCGGCCTTTTCGAGCCGCAACGCGGTTCGGGTCTCGGGCTCGTCACCAGTCGGTGCTGAAACTTTTCGTAATGCCATATCAATTGCCAATCAGATGCCGACCGAAGACGGTGAAACCGATTATTGCCGCTCCCGTCGCCACGATAAGGACCGCCGCTGCCGCGATATCCTTCACTCTCCCCGCGACGGGATGAAACCCCGGCGAAACCAGATCGGTCAGTTCTTCGAGCGATGTGTTGATCGCCTCGAAGGCCCAGACGGATACGATCGCGGCGATAAGCCAGCGCCAATCAGAATCGCTGACCTGCAGCGCGACGCCGGAGATGATGACCGCGATCGTTCCGACCAAATGAATCTTTGCGTTGCGCTGGGTCAGAATGACGAGCCATAGCCCGTTCATCGCATTGCCAAAAACCTCTGTCAATCGCCGTTCGCCGTTCAATCAACCTCCGAATTTCCGACCGATGACCGTACCGAAAATGATGTGCAGAACTCCGAAGCTCACGCCCATCATCGTGTTTCCGTAGCCGGCCGGTAGAAAGAAAGCCGCCGCACCGATCGCCATAAAGCACCAGCCCATGATCGGAACGGGCCGAACGGAGAAAGCGCCGCCGCACACGACCGCAGCTCCATAACAAATGATCCAGACGGGGACCATCATTTCGAAGTGGCCGAGCCGCCACAGACCAAGGGTTATGAAGATTCCGCAGAGCATCGGGGGCACCGAGTTCATAAGCAGTTTGCGCGCGGGACCGGAGGCGAGCGACGTTTTCGACAACTTCGTCTTCTGCCACATCGCCAGCAAGCCGATCGCCGAGGCGAGCGCCGCCTCGGTCAGCCAGACGGCGATCCAGTCCCGGAGGAAAGGCTGAAGGTTCGCGATGTAGGCCGCGCCGATCGCCGTCACGCCCATCAGAACGCCGCCGTAGCCCGGAACGGCGGTGAAACTCGTCGAGCGTTCCATCGTTTCGCGAATGAACCGAAGGTTGTCGACCGCGCGTTCGCCGATGTTCACAGGTTCCGGCAGTTCGTTTCGTTCAAACTTGGGATTTCCCATATTCGAGTCGAGAATATGCCAAGTTGTTCGCAATGTCAAGAACTTTGTGACGTAAAGTAATAGGAAAAATTCCCGCCCTCGAGAATCGTACAGGACCTATTTCACGCCGAGCTGTTGTCGCATCGCCTTGATCTTCGGATCCGTCGATTTGGCTGTGTTGGTGATGAACCTGGCGAACAGCAAGCCGGCCTTGTCCTTGTCCCCGATTTCTTGATAAATCGACCCAAGGAAGAACTGAGCGCGCTGGCAGTCGGGTCGCGAATTCGCATCGATCAGTCCTTGGATCGATTCCAATTCGGCACGGGCCGCATCTTTCCTGTCCGTTGCAAAATAGATCACTCCGAGATTCGTGGTAAATTCGCAACGCGCGAATGGGAACTCGTCGCGCGAACTCTGAAGCAACGCCTCGGCTTCGGCGATCCGGCCCGCCTGTTGCAGAGCCGCCGCGTCCCGAACGACTGCGGTCGGCGATTTTGAACGCTCCCGCGTCACGAGATACGGGAAGTCGTTGGGACCGTACGCACGAGCATCGGCGATCCGCCATTCGAAACTCCTGACCATCTCGACCGGAACGGAACTCCGAAACGCATCAAGCCGGCCACCGGGCTTGAAATAGCGTTCGGCGATCGTCGCCCGCCGGAACCGGTTCTCCGCGCTGTCCAGATTCGGCAGCAAAAGATAACCCGTCACGACGAGCGTGCCGGCGATCGCGCCGATGAAGAACCGCAATGGACGGCGCGCGTATCGCCAGACGATATAAACGACGACGGCGAGCGCGACGATCGCCGGAACGGTCGCGATGATTCCGGCCGGCGCGCCGAAGGCGTTCGCGAGATTCGGCGCGAACCAGTTCTCGCCCCAGATAAAACTGCCCCAGAAACTGTTGTGCGGGTACTTGAACTCCGGCGGAGCGAAAGGAAACGTCAGGATCGGCAGCGTGCACAGCACGAACGAGATGACGAAAAGTAATCCCTGCCAAACGTTCGACGTTTCATAGACCTCGCCGTCAAAGAACGAATCGAGCAGCAAAGGCACGATCATCACGATGTAACGGGGACCGAACGCCCACCCGCCGTGCGCCGCTCCGTGACCGCTCATCACTATCACCGTCAGCACGATCGCCGCGACCTTGACCCTATGCCGAAGCGTTTTCGATTCGCGCGAAAGGACGAACGCGATCACCGAAAGCACCAGGATCGGCGCGAAGAACAGAAGCCCGCGCGCCGGCGAGATCAGCAGCAGATAGAGATTCGATATTGACGGGTAGCTGATTCCAAAAACTCCCTGACTCGCGACCTCTGCCCATTCCGGAAACGACTCGTGCGCATAGGACATCGCGAACGCGGAACCGAACACGGCTTGATTGTATGCCAGAAGGAATATTCCGAACGGCAAGCCGCCGGCGACAAAGAACATAACGTTCCGGAATCGGTCGCGCCGATCGGTAAAAAGAAGTCCGGCGCCGAGCACCGCGACCGGGATCAACGCCGGAAACTCGCAGATCACAGCAAAGCCGCAGATCAGTCCGGCGAAAAAGCAGTTCCTGAGAAAGATCCGGGGCGAATCGTAGATCACGCGGAAAGCGAAATAAAGCAAGACGGCGACCAGAACGTGCGAGAAGAACAGGAGCGAATAAACGAAAAGCGGCGAAGCGAAAAGCAGCACGGCCAGCGAAAGCTCATCAGTGTCGCGGCTGTAAAGCCAATAAGCGAGCAACAGCAGCGGGAGCGTCGACAGGAAGAAACGCATCGCGAACCAGCTGATGCGGATGTTCGACTCGTTTGGCGGGCCGATTGCGACGCGTGTCAGGGCATAGACAGGCGCGGCCAGAAGGGACGTTCCCGGCGGCTTGTTCGAGTAGGTCCCGGTCTCGATCTTCGCCGTGTCGACGTTCGGTCCGATCAAGTCCGATGTCCACCCGATCTCGAACGACGAGCGTTCGACAAGTGAAGCGGCGGTCGCCCAGCGTGTCAATTCGTTTGCCGATCCGCCATGCGGGAACATCGGCAGCAGATATACTGCGACGAACAAATACAAGGCAATGATCAGAAATCCTTTATTTTTTTCCACCGTTCTTTTTCTCGACGACCTCGACCATATTCTCGATCGGCGCCGCGTTGCTGTCGGCAGTGGAAAACGTCAAACGCTTTCCCTGCATGCGGAACGCGCTGCCGTTCCATTTGTATCGCGACCTTGTCCAATGAGTCGGGCAACAAAGCTGTTCTTCGTCGCCGGTGATCTTCGCCGTATCGAGTTCGCCGACGATATACCGGTCCTGTCCGAACAGTTCAACAACAATGTCGCCTCCGTCCAACCTTATATTCTTTAGGCCTCCGTCCGCCCGATCGCCGGTGCGGAAATTCCAGATCAGTTCAGGTGCATCATCCTTCCATTTGTAAATGTAGACAAGCTGCGGTATCGCCGATCCGCCAGTCTCGATCTTCAGTATCACGACGGCCTCGTCCTCACCGTCGCCCGTCGCGTCGAAGTACTTGACCGTCACAAACGAGAGCCCGATCCGCTCGATCTCCGGCGTCATCGTGAAGGGGCGCTTGCCGTTTACGAGCTTCGCTTCTTCACCGTCCGAGTCCTGCCAACCGCGGGGCAACGGATAGCTGAAGTTTTTGAAATCGAACTTGCCGATCGGCGATGAGCTCGCGGTCGAGTTCTTTTCGAGTATCTCAGCCTGTAGGTTCGGGATTCTCGGACTTGCTGACGGCGAAGGCTCGGGTATCGCGGGACTCGTCGCGGCAGGTGTCTGTTCGCTGATCTCGACCCTGTTCGTTTCTGCCTTGCGATCGCCGCAGGCGTTCGTCACGATACAAAGCCACAGGATTGCGGCAACGGCAATTTTGGCCCGGATTTTCATCAAATTGCTAGTCGAAAACGGATCGGAGCGCGTTTCTTGAATTTAAGCAGAATGCCGTTGACTTCGCAATCGAACGCTTCCGAACTGTCCGCTGAAGAGATGGAACATTGCCCCGCCGGGGACTATAATCAATGCAAGGGAGGAAAAGCGTATGAAGAAGATATGCGTTTTGTTTGCGATCCTTTTCTTGGCCGCGATCAGTTCCCGTGCCGGAGATGCAAAGTCAGGCCCTGATGATTCGAGCTTGTTCGCCTCATCTTCAGCATTCGTGCTTTCAGAAGACAACTTTGTTGATCCGATGATGTATCAGGGATACGTCTGCGTGGTCACGACCCAAGGCAGCCGACTCAACATTCGTTCGATCCCCAGCACTTCCGGAAGAATCGTCGGGAAACTTGCGAACGGGACCGTCGTTCGGGAGGTCGGTGTTAGGAACGACTGGTCGAAGGTCGCTGTGTCTACCTCGAGCGGCCGGACGGGCCGCGTTCTGGGTTGGGTGCTCAGCTACTATTTGAACTGCGGCGAATGACAGGAAACGCTCGTTGACCGAACTTTCTGTTGACAACGGGCGTTGCAACTCGATTGGAACAGTCGCCGTTGCCAGGTTCGATCTGCGGCCGGCGAAGCGGTAGGGTTCTTAGTCGGCATACGTCTTATC
>CAZARD010000140.1:0-9780 GCA_964487505.1 uncultured Blastocatellaceae bacterium
GCATCGCGAGCGGCAAATCGCAAATCCCGCGCGTGAGCCTTTTCAGTTTCGGGCTTTTATCTGTATAATTTTACGATTTGTTGGAGTTATCGCCGAAAGGCAACCCGGCTATGTTTGAGCGAATCAAACTCCGCGTATCAACCCAACGATTTGAACGCCTTCATTGAACTTAGAAAATTGATCGATCTTGTTTGAAGTTTGGGCAAATTGATTCAGATTTTCGGCTATGTTTAGGCCGCAACTTGCACTAATAAGGAATTCGGTTTTATGCAGAATTTTCGCGCTTTTGGGCTGATCTTGTTGACCTTGACGATGTTCGCGGCGAACGTGTTCGCGGCTCGCGGCAACAGGTCGGATGAAGCTCCGAAACCCGCTCCGGTCGCCCAGCAGCAGTTGGTTGAGACGGTCGATATTCAAGGCAACCGTCGGCTGAAGGATGACGACCTGCTTTACTACATCAAGACGCGTCCCGGCGATGTCTTCAGTCAGGCGGCGCTCGAACGTGATCTTCGAGAGCTTCTTTCGCTCAACTTTTTTGACAAGGTCAAGACGCGCGTTCTTACCGAGGAAGGCGTCCGTGGCGGCGTGAACGTGATCTTTGAGGTCGTCGAACTCCCGATCATCCGCGATCTGCAGTTCGAGGGGATGAAGGCGGTTCCCGAGTCGGAGGTCCTGAAGGCGTTCCGCGAACAGCGTGTCGGCATTTCGAAGGAAGCGATCTACAACCCGGTCAATGCCAACAAAGGGATTCGCGTGATCCGCGAACTCCTCGCCGGCAAGGGTTATCCCAACGCAAAAGTGACGGTGCGCGAGGAAGAGGTTTCGGCGACCTCGACCGCGATCTATTTCGAGGTCGATCAGGGCAACCGGTCGCGTATCGTTCAGATCGAGTTCGAGGGCAATTCGATCTTCAAGGACGGCGAGCTTCGCGGCCAGCTTCAGCTCGTGCGCAAGACCGGCCTGATCTCTCGATTCAAGGGCCAGGACATCCTCGATCTCCGCAAGCTGCAGTACGATCTGCGCAAGAACGTGCTGGCTTATATGTGGTCGAAGGGATACTTTCAGGCGCGCATCGGTGAGCCGCAGGTCGAAGGGCTTGGCTACAAACGGACCGGCTTCCCGGTTCTCAAGCTCTTCCCGCTTCCATTGGTGACGTCGAAGGACGACACGCTGAAGATCATCGTCCCGGTCAACGAAGGTCGCGCGTTCCGTGTCGGCGAACTGAAGGTCGAAGGCAATTCGATCTTTTCCGAACAGCAGATCCTCGGTTACGTCGGTCTGAAAAAGGGTGAGGTCGCCGACGGCAAGCGTTTGCAGGAGGCGGTCTACGAGGACCTCAAGAAGGTTTACGGATCGCAGGGCTTCGTCCTTTACGACGCCGATTTCAGTCCGGAGTTCAAGGACAATCCGTCGAATGCGGCGGAAGGCATCGTCGACATTACGATCACAATCGACGAGGGTAAGCAATTCCGTCTTCGCCGGTTGGAGTTTACGGGCAATACTTTCACCCGCGACAAGATCCTGCGGCGCGAGGTCCTCATCAACGAGGGTGACATCTACAACCAGATCTGGCTTGAAACGTCGGTCATCCGGCTCAATCAAACCGGATATTTCGATCCGATCGACAAGGACAAGGACGTTGAGATCCGCACCGATGAAGAGGAAGGCGAAGTCGATCTTGTGATCAAGGTCCGCGAAAAGGGACGTCAGCAGATCTCGCTTAACGGCGGCATCTCGGGCATCGGCGGATCGTTCTTCGGACTGGAATACTCGACGAACAACCTGCTTGGCCGCGGCGAAACGGTTTCGCTCCAATTTGGCGTCGGGAACCGCCAACAGAGCTTCCAGCTCACGTACCAGAACCCCTATTTCCGTGATCGGCCGATCTCGGTCGGATTCACGCTCTTTGCGACCCGCTACAAGTTCTTCGGAGAAGGCACGTTTCTGTCGCAGAACACGGATCTGATATCGGATATCCTGACGAATCCATACAGCACGGTGACTACGAGCGATGCGAATCTGTTCACGCAATCGAGCTATGGCGCGTCTGTGTTTGCGACGGCTCCGCTTTCGGAACTGTTCTTCAAGAAACGAAAGTTCACGCAGTTCTCGCGCGTCGGTCTGACGTATCAGTTCTCGGCGACGACGATCAAGGAACCCTCGGTCAACCAAGCCGGCAATGCGGCGACCGCGATCCCGGTCCTGTATTCGCAGCCGAACATCATCACGAGCCGCGTCACCGGAAGCTTCGTCTATGATTCGAGGCAGCCGGCGGAGAACGGAATCGATACGCTGCGCGGAACGCAGCTGGCGGCATCGTTCGCATTCTCGGGCCTTGGCGGAGATGTCCGCACATATCAGCCGAGCATTTCGTACACATCCTTCTATCCGATCCGGCGGAAGAAGTCGAAGAACGCGGAGGTGTTCGGATTCCGGATCGTTGCCGGAACGATCGGGAGTTTCGCGACGACCAACAAGATCCGGAACGCGAATTCGCTTTCATTCGTCGGGGGAGTCCCGATCTACGAGCGTTACTTCCTCGGAAGCGAGTACGATGTTCGCGGTTACAACACTCGTTCGATCGGGCCGATCGCGCCTTTTGATACGTACGTCACGACGCGCAACGTGTCGGTCGCGACCGGTTCGGTCGGAACGGTCACGACCGTTCCGGGACTTTCTTCCTCGACGCAGGCCGATCTGATCAGTCTCGGAACGCTGACCGGACCGAGCGGCGCAAATCCGGCGCTTTACACCAATTCGTACCGGTTCATCGGCGGCGACACCCAGGTGTTGGGGAACTTCGAATACCGCATTCCGATCTTTGGGCCGGCGAGTGTCGCGCTATTCGCCGACATCGGTTCGGTCTTCAATATGAGGAAGACCGGAACACAGCGCATCGATAGCAATTTTCTCGCGGATGACACATTCATCGGAGCCGGACTCGTGACGGCTCTCGCGGCGCGCAACGTCCCGAACGTCAACAATTTCAACAACCTGTTCCTGATCAACGGCCGCCTTCTGACGGTCACCGAATTCCGTCAGTATTGTTACCAGAACCCGTTCGGATGCCCGACCAGTTCATCGCGCGATATCCGTCAGGTGTTTCTGCGCGGCGACGCGCAGACGAACAATCTCGTGCGGGTCGACGATTCGGCGTTCAGCAAGATCGGCGATTTCAGATCGAGCGTCGGCGTCGAGTTCCGCGTCCAGGTTCCGGTCGTCAACGTACCGTTCCGTTTGATCTACTATTACAACCCGAACGCGAAGGTCGGATTGCGTGAAGAGCTTCCGGGACTGTTCCTTCCGGGCAAACGAAGCGGCTTCAGGTTCACTGTCGGCCGCACGTTCTAGTGCGTTGACAAGGTTTTCCCGATAACTTACTATTGCGTTTCTTTGCGAAACGTAAAACGGGCAACAGTTTGGAGAGTTTTTGTTTCAAAAGGATTTAGTTAGGACATACCGTTTTAACGTTTAAGGAGTATCAAGATAACAAGATGAAAAGATTCAGCTTTATTGCCGTCGGTTTGTTCTTTGCGGCATTTATGGCGGTTGCCGCAAACGCGCAGACCGCGGCCCCGCTGTCGGTCGGACTGGTTGACTGGGGCAAGTTCGAAGATCCGACGAAGGGCATCAAGAAGTATGTCGCGGCACTTAACGCGCTTGACGTCGAATTCAAGCCGGTTAACGACGAATTGAGAACGCTGGCGACGAAGTTCGACGCGCTCGGCAAGGAGATCCAGGGCTTCAAGGACTTGATCGATGGCGGTAAGAACATCCCGATCTCGCAGGCCGATCTGCAGAAAAAGGTCGATTCCTACGGTCAGCTCGACCGCGACATCAAGAAGAAGCAGGAGGACGCCAAGGCGGCTTACCAAAGCCGTGCGAACATCGTGATCGGACCGATCCAGGATGACATCCTGAACGCGCTGAGCGAGTACGCGACGGCCAAGGGTTACGCGATGATCCTCGACGGCGCGCGTCTCCAACAGGGAGGGATCCTCCTCGGTTTCAACCGCAAGGCGGATGTGACGGACGATTTCATCGTTTTCTACAATGCCCGCCCGACGCCTGCGACGACGCCTGTGGCTCCCAAGTAAGCCGCCAATAATTGTGTATCAGCTCAGAAGCCGGCGAGTTCGTCGGCTTCTGATTTTTCACGGCTTCTGTGATAAATTACTCGACACAATGAGCATTCTCGATTCGCAAGCGATCCAGAGAATCCTGCCGCATCGCTATCCGTTCCTTTTGGTCGATAAGATCGTCGAGCTCGAACCAAAAGTGCGGATCGTCGGCGTGAAGCAGGTCACGGTCAACGAGCAGTTCTTCCAAGGTCATTTTCCGGGGGCGCCGGTAATGCCCGGCGTTCTTCAGATCGAGGCGATGGCGCAGGTCGGCGCGATCCTCGCGTTGCGCGAGTTCGAAGACCGCGACAACAAGATCCCCTTCTTCAGCGGCATCGAGAAGGCCCGTTTTCGACGCCCTGTCGTTCCCGGAGATACGCTGATGATCGAGGTCGTCGCGCTCCGCATCGGATCGAAGGTTCAGAAGATGCGCGGCGAGACGCGCGTCGATGGCCAGATTACCGCCGAGGCCGAGATCATGTGCATACTCGGCGACCGCCCAAAGGAGTAAAATGCAAAGGATCGAAGTCACATATTCTCAGATGGTTCTGATAGGTCTCGGGGTCGGCTTGATCCTCGGGCTGGTCCCCCTTGGGCTGGGACTCTACAAGGGCAAGAAAAAGCTCGCGCTGATCGGGTTTGTGGTCACGATCGCGGCCGGCGCGCTTTGGAGTCTGTTCTCGCTGATCACGGTTCTCGTTTTCGTGTGGCTGATTCTTCGAAATCCATCGGAACCGGCGGCCGAGGCTTCGGCCGTTGCCGAGATCGAATCCCCTGAAGACCAACAATCATAAATCGAAATGAGTTCATTCATTCATCCGACGGCGATCGTCGCCGACGGCGCGATCTTGGGCGACGGTTGTCATATCGGACCGTTCTGCACGATCGGGGCCGAGGTCACGCTGGGCGCGGGAGTGCATCTTGAGTCGCACGTCGTCGTCGACGGAAAGACCGTAATCGGCGACGAGACGCGCGTCTTCCCGTTCGTCTCGATCGGCCACGCCCCGCAGGATCTTAAGTACAAGGGCGAACCGACCTCGGTCGAGATCGGAAAACGAAATCACCTTCGCGAATTCGTCACCGTGCATCGCGGAACCGAAGGCGGCGGCGGCGTTACGCGTATCGGCGACGACAATTTGCTTATGGCGCAGGCGCACGTCGCGCACGACTGCCAGATCGGGAACGAAGTGATAATGGCGAACGCCGCGACGCTCGCCGGTCACGTCGAGATCGCGGACCGCGCGAACGTCGGCGCGTATTCGGGTGTTCATCAGTTTTGCCGCATCGGCCGCGAGGCATTCGTCGGCGGCTATTCGGTCGTCGTCAAGGACGCGTTGCCGTTCGCGATCTCGCAAGGCAATCACGCGAAATGCTACGGACTGAACCGGATCGGGATGAAGCGGCGCGGATACTCAAAGGAGGCGATCGAAAAGCTCCACCGCGCTTATCATCTCCTGCTATCGTCGAAACTCAATACGACCCAGGCCGTCGAGCGCATCCGCGAAGAGGTCAAGGATTGTCCCGAGGTCGATTACCTTCTCGGTTTCATCGAATCTTCAACCCGCGGAGTGGTGAAATAGGATTCGATCAAGATTCAAGATTCAAGATTCAAGATTCAAGAAATTCAAGAATCAAGATTCAAGATGTCCTGAATCTTGATTCTTGGGTCTTAGACCAATCCTGTCCAAGACATCAGTTGGAATCGGTAAAGAAAGCGTTTCTTACAGCTCGCCTCAAGCCCGCAGCTCGCAAACTGCGCGTTGATATCAGCCCCGAAGGGGCGCAGGGACGGTAACCCCGGGTGCGAACCCGGGGCCGATCCGCTGCGAGTGGGCCGCAAGCCCCGCAAGGGGCGTAGATCGCCCCGCAACCAAGCGCCAGCGGATCGCACATTCCAATATTCGACGGCGCGGCTACGCCCCTTCGCGGCTTTCTTTCCTATCTTGAGACGTGTCCCCGGGTTCGCACCCGAGGTTATCGCTCCCGCGCCCCTTCGGGGCTTTCAGATTTTAGGATCTTGTCGGCCGACCGGACGAGGAAGAACGAGGGGTTCATTGCGAAATGCGGCAATACGCATTCGTTTTAATCGGGAGTTCGGCTCGCAGATGCGCAGGGTTTGGACCACATTGTTCTTGAATCTGGCTCTCAAATCCCGAATCTTGAATCCCTCGAGACCCTATTTTTCTTTCGCCTTGTTCCACAACGCGTCAAGCTCGGCGAGGTCTGTCTCGTCGAACGAACGTCCCGCGGATGCGAGTTCCTCTTCGATGAACTTGAATCTTCGCCGGAACTTGCGGTTTGTCCTCTTGAGGGCCGTTTCGGCATCGACATCGAGCTTGCGGGCAAGATTTACGGCCACGAAGAGCAGATCGCCGATCTCTTCTTCGATGTTCCCGCCGTTCGCGATCGCGGCGCGCAGTTCGCCCGTTTCCTCGTCTAGCTTGTCGAAGATCTGATCGACATTCTTCCAATCGAAGTTCACCTTTGCCGCCTTCCTGGTGATCTTCTGACCTTCGAGAAGCGCCGGGAAATGGACCGGAACCTCGTCAAGAATGGATTCGACCTGTTTTTCCTTTTTCCCCGACGCGGCGCGTTCCGCCTTCTTCAGCTCGTCCCAGTTGTTGAGAACGTCTGCGGCGGTCGCAAGGTCCTTTTCGCCAAACACGTGCGGATGCCTGAGGACAAGTTTCTGCGTAACGCTGCGGACGACGTCATCGATCGTGAACTCGCCGCGCTCCGCGCCGATCGCCGAATGGAACACGACCTGCAACAGAATGTCGCCTAGCTCCTCGCTCAGATTGTGCGTCGCGCCCGTCTCGTCGGCCTCGTGGATCGCCTCTATCGTTTCGTAGCACTCCTCGACAAGGTACTGCGCAAGCGACGCGTATGTCTGCTCACGGTCCCAAGGACAGCCGCCGGGCGCGCGCAATCGCGCCATCACGCTTACAAGTTCGTCAAACGATCTGGACATTTAGTTCATCTCTCCGCGGACAAACTTCGATTTTGAATTCTTTTTCCGCGAAATGCTACTATCGAAGGGCATAAAGGACATATAAGATGAGCGAAAGAGAAGAAGAAAGCAACGTCGTCAAAGTCACCGACAAGCGCAAATTCAACCTCGACGGCAGCATTCGGGAAGGAGTGGAGAAGGAGCCGGAGCGGCCGCGGGTGGACCAGAAGCCCGTCGAACCGCCCGCTTCCGCAAGCACCGTCGATGAATCGCCTGCCGAATCCGAAATACCCGAGGGCGACGAGATCCCCGGTGCGAACGACCCGGCGAGTTTCGTCAATTTCCTTTCGACGCTCGCGACGAACGCCGCCGCGGCGCTCGGCGCGATGCCGCATCCGGCGACCGGGAAGCGGCAGCTCGATCTCGATTCCGGAAAATACTGGCTCGACATTCTCGGCATGCTCCGCGACAAGACCAAAGGGAATCTCCATCCCCAGGAATCGCGCCTGCTCGACGGCCTTCTCGCCGATCTGAGGATGCAGTACGTCCAGCTTGTCCGCGCGACCGAGGAACGTCTCAAGCAACAGGCCGCCCAGAAGTTCTCGGCAGGCGACATTCTCGGGAAAAAGTAGTTCGGAGCGCCGATTTCTGCGGCCCGATACTCTGAACGGATGAAACTTACTTTTCTCGGAACCGGAACTTCGACGGGCGTGCCGACAATCGGGTGCGAATGCGAGGTCTGCGTCTCGAACGATCCGCGTGACAAGCGCTTGCGGGTCTCGGTGATGATCGAGCACGCGGGGCGGCAGATCCTCGTCGACACGTCGATCGACTTTCGCCAGCAGGCGTTGCGGGCCGGGCTGAAGCGGCTCGACGCGGTCTTTATCACGCATTGCCACGTCGATCACGTTTTCGGGCTCGACGATATCCGCCCGTTCAATTTCCGATACGGCCCGATGGGCGTCTATGCGAACGACATCGCCTGGAAGGACCTGCGCCGGATCTTCAAGTACATCTTCGAACCGACACATTTCGGTGGCGGGTTGCCGCAGTTGATCCCGCATTCGGTCGTTCACAATTCGCCCTTCTCGTTCGGACGGGACCTTGAGGTGACGCCGCTCGAGGTGATCCACGGAAAGCTGCCGGTGATCGCGTACCGCTTCAACGATTTCGCCTACGCGACCGATCTGAAGACGATTCCGACGGATTCGATGGACGGCCTGCGGGATCTTGATGTGCTGGTGCTCGATTGCGTCCGCATCAAACCGCACTCGACCCATCTTTGTCTCGAGGAAGCGTTGGCATACATCGACGAGCTGAAGCCGAAACGAGCGTTTCTGACGCATCTCAATCACGACATAATGCATGGGCGCGATTCAAGGCTATTGCCTGAAAACGTGCAGTTTGCTTACGACGAACTCGTCGTCGAGGGCTGAGCGATAAACGATGAAGATCTTTCACGGAACCGACAACGCAGGGATCTTGAGGGGCACGACGCTGACGCTCGGCGTCTTCGACGGCCTCCATATCGGGCATCAGCGGATAATGAAAAAGGTTGTCGAGCGCGCTGCGGCGACCGGGACAGTTCCGACGGTCATCACGTTCGATCCGCATCCGCGCGCGGTGCTCCATCCGGTCAACGCGCCGCCGCTCCTGCAGACGCTCGATCAGCGGCTTGCGAACTTCGAGTTCCTCGGCATCAAGCAAGCGATCGTCATCCGCTTCGATCAGGAATTCGCGGCGACCGACGCCGAGCGATTTCTGACCGATGTAGCTTGCGAACGTCTGCAGGCGCGCGAGGTCTATCTCGGCGCGGGATTCGCTTTCGGGCGCAACCGCGGCGGGAACATCGATCTTTTGCGCGATATGAGCCGCCGGCTTGGATTTGTCGCGGACGAGGTCGATGAGGTAACCCTGCGCGGCACGCGTGTCTCGTCGTCGCAGATCAGACATCTGCTGGCCGAGGGCAAAGTGAATCTCGCACGGCGGATGCTCGGACGGCCGTATGGTGTCGAAGGCCAGGTCGTTCACGGTCTGAAACGCGGCCGGACGATCGGGTTTCCGACCGCGAACCTCAAACCCGTGAACCGCGTCATCCCGAAGTTCGGTGTTTACGCCACGGCGTCGCTGATCGACGGGGTCTGGCGGCGGAGCATCACCAACGTCGGCGTCCGGCCGACATTCGACGGCGACCAACTTCCGTCGATCGAGACGTTCGTCTTCGATTTCGACGGCGACCTTTACGGCGAGGTGCTCCGTGTACGCTTTCTCCGCCGCATCCGCGACGAACGGCGGTTCAACGGCATCGAAGAACTCAAATTACAAATCCAGAAGGACTCGGACCGGGCTTTGAGTTTCTTCGCGAGAAAGGGCGTCAAGAACTCGCTCGATTTCGAATAGTGACTTCAACCGTCTTGCGGGCATCGGTGTCAATTGAACCAACGGCATCGACCTCAATCGTTTAGGACAGCATTGATTTCAAATCTCCAATATTCCGGATTCCAAATTCCGGATTCAGCCGCGTAAGCGGTGCCGTGAATTTAGCCGTGGGTTTCAACCCACGGACCGATGCGGTTCGGGTCCGCGTCGCGTCAGCGACGACTGATTTCGGCTGAGTCAATCGTCGCTGACGCGACGGGATCGAAAGATCCACGATTTCCGTGGGTTGAAACCCACGGCTAAATTCGGATGATCGCTACGCGATCAGCG
>CAZARD010000141.1:0-9305 GCA_964487505.1 uncultured Blastocatellaceae bacterium
GGCCCGCGTTGACACTCGCGCTCGAAACGTGCCTCAACACCAACAAGCCGCACATCGGCGCATTCGCTCTGCCGTCAAATTTGTAAGAATGGTTGGAAGAACATTGACGCCAATTGTGCCTTTGATGATCGTAGTCTGATGTTTGTGACGAGCGTTGCGCGGACACAAACACGATAAACCGGGATTAAACGATAGGATGACTTAACGGCGTTTCGCCACCGATTGCACGAGACGCAGTCGCTTGCATGGCACGCAGGCATACGATCTTTTGGTCGGGCAGTACGGACTGATCGATCCGACGAAACACCGCGTTCAAAACTCACTGTGAAGGCCTGCAAAGAAGACCGCGGGAAAGCCGTATGAGGGAAAACCTCACGTACGGTTTGACGAGGGGGGCAGACGGACTGTTCCACAGCCGTCTGTCTCTACTCTACTGGCAGAGTTCTCCCAATGCGTAATCTGGGAGTGCGCCGTACTCGGTGCGATTGACTAGTGGCGGAAGGAGCCACACAGATAAATGTTGGTGAGTCTGGTAGCTGACGAGCGGCGGATTTGGGTAACCGGTTCGATGAGCGGAGACTGGAAACGCGACCTAACAAATCAGCGCGCCAGTCTTCGACTCTACTAAACGGCTATCCGCCCCGCATTGCGCGCTGCGTCGCTTTCGGTTTTCCATAACTGCCGTTTCGCTCCGAACGCGCCTTGACCGGACGGGTCGCAGGATTTCACCGCGGCTTTGATTCTTGAGTGGCTCGCGGCCCGAAATTGATCCCAGATTACGCATTGGAGAAATTTGCCCGCGAATCCTCGCTTCCTGGTTCGCCTGAAAAGAAATCGCCGGCAAGATGAAAGGAATCGCAATCAAACGGCATTAAGTGTTGCATAAGGAGTTTTTGTGAAGATCTTCGCATCGATGCCGCGCCTTGAAAGTCTGAAGGGCGGAAACAAAGAGCTTTACGTGATCTCGGTCGCGACCGATTTGCGCGGTCCGACCGAGGAGTTCGATCGGACCGTTTCGGCGAACAATCAACCGCTCGACCGTGTTGTTCCGGGGAACGCAGATAGGTCGCTTCTCAAGTTCTATGTGATTGCGATCTCGAACATTTATGAAAAGATCCGTCCCGGCAATCCGGTTTCAATGATCGGCGACGGGATCATCCTTTACGCCGAACTCGATCCGAAAGGCCTGCTCGGGCTCGATGTCTTCATTGTTGAAAGCGACGCCGGACACCGCAGTGCCGGAAATCTTTTCGAAGGGCTTCTTGGTGACAAAACGATCAAAAATGGCATTCATAGCCTAATCTCGGCCGGTTCAGATATCGCGGCCCCGCTCATCGGTGATGTCGCCGCCGCGATCGTCAGGGCAATTCCGGTTATCCTTAAGAAGAACCACGATGATCTGCTGTTCTCGATTGCCTACTCCGGCCGTGCCAGCCGCGGGTACGGTCTCCGACCAGGGTTGCAGACATTCACGCGAGCCAACACGCTCATCGAATGCGACATCGCGTTCGATCTGATCGAGGAGTGAGTTTCGATGGTTGACTACCAATTGATGTTCAGAACGAAGGGAGACTGTCGTCATTCGGATGCGGATCTGATGAAACTTGCCGGATTCATGAGCGGATACGGGGCGCTGCCGGATGGGCGTGTGAAGCCCTCCTTCTCACCGCCGGAAACGGATACGTCTCGAATTCCGGCCGGCTACACCTACCTTGGTCAGTTCATAGCTCACGATTTGAGCTTTGACTCGCGCAGCGACAGAACGAAGCCGTCGGATCGCCCGTGGGCTACCGGTTCGTTTGGCGACAGGGCGAATCTGCGCCAAAAATGGCTTGAGCTGGAGTGCATTTACGGGAAGAACGATGGATCGCTCGGCGGATACCCGTACTTCAAGATCGGGAGAACAAAGGGTTTGAATGAATCCCCGCCCACCACTGCGCGGTCTTATCCTTGCGATCACGAACGCGATCAGAAGTCCGGCGTGGCCTTGATTGCCGATTCGCGAAACGATGAAAACCTCATCGTTTCGCAGCTATCGCTGTTGTTCATGAAGTTTCACAACGCGAATGTGAAACGCTTTGAAGCTGCGGAGACGGACGCATTCCGACTTTTTGAACGAGCTAGGAAATCATCGGTCCGGCATTTTCAGCATATCATTCTGACCGATTACCTTTCGCGAATTGCAACGCGGGCGACCATCGACAAAGTGTTGTCGGGCAGCTTGTCCGTCGCGGGCCCCTCAGCCGGGGACCCAGTAATGCCGTATGAATTTGCCGTGGCTTGTTTTCGTTTCGGCCATTCGATGGTGCGCAACACCTATCATTTAAATCTCGGAGTCGATTCGCAATTGGGAAACCTCAGAAACCTGACAATGTTCACCGGGCCGGGAAAAATGAACGGAAACAGCAATGTCAATCTACCCAGTCTATGGGTGATCGACTGGACGAGATTTTTTGATATCAAAGGGCTCGAGAGGCTGAATTTCGCGGAACCGATCGATACCGTGCTGTCGACCGGGTTACTGACCTTGCGACCGCAAGTCGATCAGAATGAAGATGGGCGGGCGACATCGCTCGCGGCGATTGATCTCTTTCGCGGACGATCGGTCGGTTTGCCCAGCGGAGAGGAAATCGCTGATCAGTTGCATATTCCAAGGTTGAACGAAGTCGAATTCGACCTTGTTTTCTCAGATCAGAGAGTTCGGATTTCCCCCGATTTCGAGCGGCTCCGGGAGACCTTTTTCGGTTGCACGCCGCTTTGGTTCTACATCCTTGCCGAAGCCGAGACGCGCGGGAACGGAAGGCTTGCCGGAGTGGGTGAACTGATCGTTGTCTCGGTGATAATCAACGCTCTGAGTCAAAGCGATTATTCAGTTATTTCGAATCCGTTGGGCCAAGATGAAGACGATCTGGCAAAGGCCGACACGGGAGATCAATTCGGCATGAAGGAACTTGTTAGTTTCGTGCAACGGGTCAATGAAGAATTTGGAAGCGAACTATATCCGGATATGAAACCGTTTGACGAACGAAATCCGCTCGGAGACTAGAAAACAACCAAAAAAAGGAGACAGGCTATGAATATTGTCAAGAACATCAACGATCAACGGGAGTTCATCCTTGCCGACGAGAACGGTGCCGGGTTCACACGGGCCGAGGATATCGCGGCGGCGGCGCTTGAAGCGATCAAGCACGGAATGGACTCGCCTGAATGGGAAACGTTTATGAAGTTCTATGCTAAGACGGGTCCCGAACTCGACCGTCTTTGCGGACGGGACAAGAATTTCAACGATACCGCGTGGGGACGCTTGACGCCGACCTATGTTGCGGCAAATGCCCTCTGTACTATTCGAACGACGCGAAAAGGCGAGGCGGTGGGACACACTCTGCTGAATATGCCGACCGGGATGATCGAGAATCTCGACAAATGACTCTTGGCCCTTCGGACATGGCAACGAAATCGCCCAACCCTGAACGAAAGCGATTGGAAACGAGTTGGCGTCGGGTAAGCGCGCGTTTTACCACGGCCTCCGACGCCGACTGGGCCTACGGCGGCGAGCAGTCCGAGGATGGTCCCGAGTTCGGATGGAAACTGCACGTTTCGGCGACGATCACGAATGCCGCCGGCGTCCTGAGGGCGGTTGGGCCGTATCTTAAACGCGACGGCGTTTGCTTTAAGGTCCCCCGGACTCTGTCCGTGCTCGCCCGAATAAATCAGGGAATCGGCCCATCGTATTGTCAGGTTGGCAAATTTCTCACGGTTTATCCATCTAATGAGTTCGAAGCGGTTCGTCTCGCGAGGGAGCTCGACGCGCTCACAAGCCGATTCACCGGTCCGGTGATACCTTTCGACAGGCGCCTGCACGAACGAAGCCAGGTTTACTATCGCTTTGGGGCTTTCGTTTCGAAAAGTTCGGACGAAGATTGGATCGTCGTGAATGGCCGGACCGTTGCTGATGATCGACGAAATCCGGTGCCCGCGGGAATTGATGATCCGTTTCAACTTGGATCCGAATCGGCGGTCGATCGATCGGCGGATATCTTCTCGTCGCGTTTCCGCGTGTTTGATGCGTTTTCCCAACGCGGAAAAGGCGGGGCTTATCACGCTATCGATACTTTCGGGGACAATCCCCGGATCGTCGTGGTAAAGGAAGGGCGACGCGATGGAGAGACATCTTGGGACGGCTCCGACGGATTTGATCTGACAGCAAATGAATTCACGGCGCTGTCCGAACTTTTCTTGGCCGGCGTGCCGGTTCCGAGACCGATCGAATTCTTCGAATACGGGAGGAATGCGTACTGCGCGATAGAAGCAATCAAGGGGGTTTCGCTTGAAGCTTATCTCGAACGAAGAGTCCGGCGATTGTCGGTCAGGCGCGCAATCGGGATTTCGTTGATGATCGCCGACGTCCTGATTTCGATCGAATCGGCCGGTTGGCGTTGGGGCGACTGCAAACCCGCGAATTTGATCATCTGCCCTGATGGGTCGATACGGCCGATTGATTTCGAGGGCGCTCATCGATTGGGGACCGTGAACCGTTTTGGGCTTCAGAGCATCGGATTTTCGGACCCCAAGCGAGGGGACTCGTATTCTCTCGGCGCAGTTATGTATCATTTGATCACCGGGGATCGAATTGGAGCCGGGCGCCCAGTCCGCCTCGGTTCCCCACGTCGAACCGTACCGGCAACGCTCTCGCGTCTGATTGACGAACTTCTTTCCGGAGAACTTGATTCGATCCGAGTCGCCCGGAAAAAACTACTCCGGATTCTTGGCGAAATGAGTAAGGTTGGCGCATTTCAAAACACGATCAAAGCGGGTGTCATTGCGGACGCTGGCAGTGATGGGATCAATCACCCAACCCGGAAAGTTGGGGAAGCGTTCCTGGCATGATTTATCCAATTCGCGGAACACCGAATCCAAATCGCCCATTCCCAGATAGATGAGGGCTTTCTCTTGGGCGGGTACGAATCGTCGCCGACTGATCTTCTGCAATTCGGCAATTACCGCCTTCGCTTCAGCGTCTCGGTTCAGGCGTCCCAACAGGTAACCGTAAGGCGCGGCGGCCAAGACCCGATTGTCTTCCGATTCCGAATCGTAATACGTTTTCAAAATTCCGATCGCCTCTTCATACCTGTTTAGTTGAATCAAGACATACGCCCGGGTGTAACGAATCCTGAGCTTCATGCCGTACTTCAACTCAAGGCCGTCCAGGATTTCGAGACTGCGACCGAATTCGCCCTTGAAATATAGCGTTTGCGCCTCGGATAACTCGGAATTAAAGGAAATCGGGTCGATTTGTCGGACGATTGCAGATTCCCTGAGAGCCTCATCGAACCTTCCACTGAGTTGAAGGACGCTCACCAGCCCCAGTCGCGCGCCGAGGTGTGACTCGTCGATCGCAAGGGCCTGTCGAAAGTAGCTTTCGGCATCGCTCCAATTCCAATCGAACTCCGACGCCAGCCGCCCGAGTGCCAAATAGGAATCAGGAAGGGCCTGATCGAGTTCGATAGCTTTCAGGGCGGCATCGCGTGCAAGCTCAGCCGCGGCCTTGGGCGGGAAGGGCTTTCCGACACCCGGCGCGCTCATCGACAAATAGGCGTCGGCGAGGCCGGCCCATGCCATCGAGTAATTCTGGTCATAGTCTTTGGAATTCAGGAAATGCTTGATCGCCGCCTCAGTGTCTTGATCGCCGGTTGACCGCTTCATCAGAAACCTACCTCTTTCATACTCCTCACGTGCCGCGGCGCTTTTTGTTTCCGGCGTTCGGACGCTTCGAATCTCTTCTTCGGAAATCCCACGCAACAGCAACGGAATAGCCCACAGCGCGAGTCTATCGGGGACGGTCGATACCGAATCCTTCGGAATCTCAAATTCACTTGAGGCGATCGTCTTTTCATCAGCCAATCGGATCATCTCGGCGTGAAGCATCCTTCGGCCATCAACCGTCATCAGACGGGTCGCCAACAACGCGTCGACTCCGATCGTCGAACCGGCCGTGCGAAGATCCAGGCCGGATTCATCGACCGTTTTGACGAAATCCTGACTTCTGACTTTGAGCAGCTTGATTCTGCTTAATCTGGAGCCGATAGATTCTGGTAGGGCGTCGAGAAAATAAGCCAGTTCGTCGGGATCATCTTTCATCTCAACCGGCATGATTGCGATCGTTCGCGTCGGGGGCGGAGTTGCAAGATATGTGATTGCGAACCAAACAATGCCAAGCAATGAAATCAACAGCGTCAACCCGACCGCGGCGACTAGAGAGACTCGACGCGGACGTCGGGCGATCGTCGGCGAAATGAGAAAAAGCAGCTCGGCCGCCGACGGCTCCCGCGAATCGCGAGAAGCTGAGAGGCATCTGTCTGAGACCGCTTCAATGATGCGCCTGACATCGGGATCTTCAGATTGCCCGGAGGTCAAGTCGCCGCCAAGAATCGCGGCAATCGTTTCGGCTTGCGTCGTGCGTGCGACGGGGTTTTTGCCGCTCAGCATTTCGTGAAGCACGATCCCGAGACTGAAGATGTCGCTGCGGAAATCGAGCTTTTCACCTCGAAGCTGTTCCGGAGACATATAAGCCACCGTTCCGACGAGCGCGCCGTAATTCGAAAACAGACTCGATTCACCGCCGCCGTCGAGCAGCGGATTCGCGTTGATCGCTTTCGCAAGGCCGAAATCGAGCATCTTCACTCGACCGTTATCGGTAATCATAATATTTCCGGGTTTGAGGTCACGATGGATGATGCCGTGCGAGTGCGCGAAAGCAACTGCTTCGATTATCTGCTTCCCGAGCGATCTGAACTCCTCCAAATCAAGGCGACGTTCCCTTAGAATGTCGCTCAAGGTTCGGCCAGCGATATGCTGCATAACGATGAAGTGCTGGCCATCGAATTCCTCCAACCCGTACGCCGCGCAGATACCCGGATGATCGAGAGCCGCTGCGGCGCGGGCTTCCTTGGCAAGCTGCCTCCGGGCGCGGCCGTCGCTTTCAAGCGCGTCCGACAGGAACTTAACCGCGACGACCCGGTCAAGCTTCGTGTCGATCGCGCGGAAGACCTCGCCCATTCCGCCTTCTCCGATCTTTTCGACTATCTCGTACGGTCCGAAAGTGCGGCCAACCAGACTCCGTGCCCGCGAGCTAACAAGCGCCTTGAGACCGACATCGAAGACCGGCGCATTGAGGAAATCGGATTCGGGCTCGAATCCGTCGAGCAAATCGTCGATCTCGGATCTGAGTTGCGGGTCGCCTTCGCATCGCAATGCCAGAAAAGATTCACGGGCGTGCGGTTCCAGTTCGAGCGCGGAATGAAAAATGTCCTCGATTTTCGCCCAGTTATCCTTCATCGAACGCGTTTCGCCAAAAAGGCGCGGGCCATGTTCCAATCACGCATCACCGTGATTTCGGAAACCTTCAGAACGTGAGCAGTTTCGGCGACGGTCATACCTCCGTAATACCTCAACTCCACGACCTTCGCCTTTCTCGGATCGATCTGTTCAAGTTCCGTCAGCGCCTCTTCGAGCGCCAAAATCTCTGCCGAGCGTTCGTCCGACACGATCATCGCGTCGCCGAGAGTGACGCGGATCGCCCCGCCCCCTCGTTTCTTTCGGTTTTGGTCGCGTACGTAATTGAGCAGGAACTGGCGCATAATGATCGCCGCAATGCTGAAGAAATGCACGCGATTCTGCCAGTCGATCTTCTTGTGCCGGATTAAATGAAGGTATGTCTCGTTAATGAGCGCGGTGGTTTCGATCGTGTTTCCCGTCTTCACGCGCCGCATGTTCAGGCGCGCGATCCGGTAGAGCTCCTTTTCGACCAACGGAAGCAACCGTTCAAGAGCGGACTGATCCCCGTTGTTCCAGGCAACGAGCAGACCGGTAATCTCGGAGGGAGCGTTCATCTTGATATCCGGCAAACGCCAATCGACACAAGAATTCCAAAAAAGTGCGAATTGCTTCGAGAGTATTTCGCTCGATTTGGTGTTTCCAAAGACACGTGAAAGCGATTTTCGTTTGACTGCAAGGAATATAGCTCCAGAACCGGATTATTGCAACCGTTTTTTTGAGGTCTAAATGATCTAAATGATATGGTGAATGCACTTACCGTGAAACGTCATACTGCGGCACGTGGGGGGTAGATATGAAGCCAAACAATGACGACGGCACGCGCCGCGCTCTGCGCTGGTCGGAAATCGCGGGCGACTCGATCATCGTCGTTTTAGCGATGTTCTTTGTCGGGCTTTACGCTGCCGCCTCCGTCGGAAAGCTTGATCCGCTGCGCGACAGCACGATGCTGATGCGGCTGGAGCCGATCATTTTCGTGCTGCTCGGATACTGCTTCGCGCGATCTTCGTCGCGCCACGTCGAGCGCGCCCTTTCGGCCGAGATCGCCCGGCAGACAAACCGTGCCGATGCGGCGCAATTCGCAAAGGAGAGGGCAAACGAAGAAAGGGAAGTCATCGAAGAAAAGATGAGGAATGCGCGAATTGCTCTTGTCTCAGAACAGAACCGCGCGGCCGCGATCAGGATCATCGAAAGCTAAGAAACAAGGAGATATCAGCCGCCGATACTGATCCGGTATGAGGCTGACGACGCAGATCCAACAAGCTTCTCAGTGCTGAACATCGGAGGTCTCCGGGGACGGCGCGAAACGATCGGGAAGTTTGCCGACCTCGGAAAACTTCCCGCTCAGGCGATGCCTGAGCGCGAAACAGGTCGAATCCAAACCGACATAAACAAGAACACAAAAGGAGGAAAAAATGAACCTTAAACTACTGGTAGTGAGTCTTCTTGCCATCGCATTGATCGGACTTTATGTGTACGCCATGGTCGCGACAATCTTGATCGAGACTCCCAACGAGGCTGGCGTCGGATATCTCCTTTCCGGGATCGGCGGTTTGGTTACGGCGTTCGCCGTCGGATTCTTGGCGATCGCGGAACCGAACACGCTTCCGACAGCCGGGCTGAACCTAACCTCCGGACGAAACGAGGTAATCGGGAGCTCGATCGAAAAGGCAATTCCCCTCGCGTTCGTCCTGACTTGGTTCGTCTGCGGACTGGCCGCGGTCTACTTCGGGTTGCTTAGACCGAAACCGGTCGAATCGGTTGTCGAGGTCGGAAAGACCTGGATCGGAACGGTTCTCGCCGCGGTCGGGGCATTTTGGGGCATCAAACCGTCAAAATAAGGCGGTTTTGACGGGCAGGTTCGTTCGATTTTCTATCTTTCCGGCGAGATTCGGTGCATGGAATCCCAGATCGAGAATCACCTCAGTCCCTGCCCGAACTGTTCGGTTCCGAAGGTGCCGATCCCGTTCAGT
>CAZARD010000142.1:0-9229 GCA_964487505.1 uncultured Blastocatellaceae bacterium
TGTCGCTACGCGACCGGGAGCACGATCGCGGATTGCGACTTCGGATCTCGTTGTGCCGGTGTCGTGGTGATCCTTGCCGAGCGGGCTTCGCGCGTCGAAGATTGATCGTCAGACAGCCTCGTAACGCAAGCCGAGGTCAAGTTTGAATCTCAATCACAAAGCCGAAGACAAGTCGGGGTTTTGACACAACCTCTTCAGCTAATGGTCAACGTAACTCCGAGACAAAGAACAGTGAACCATCACCGCGCGAGGATCTTTTCCGCTGCCGTTCGCGCGTGGCGCTCATTGCAACCGGGACGGTTGCGCTCCAGTCGGTGGCGCCCCGGCCACAATCCCAAGATCCCAAAATCCCAAAATCCCAAATCCCAAATCCCAAATCCCCAATTCTCAATCCCAAATGGAAAAGGGGGCTTTCGCCCCCAAAATCGAAAATCCCAAATCGAAAATCCCAAAGCGTCACGCCGGTCCCATGAATCCGAGATTCGATGTCGAGAAATTGGCGAGTTTCGGGAACACCGCGTTCATATTCGCTTCGGGGAGACCGTACCAGCGGGCAAGGGTCGCGGCATACTGTTCGACCGATGTGGTCGGGATCCAGCGGCCTCGGGCCGATGTTCCGCTGTCGGCATCGTCCGGTCCGTTGAAGGTCAGCGTCGGATAGTAGTTGCCCGACCCGTCAGGCCGCGTTCCGCCGTAGAAATCGGCAGCGACGATGCCGCCACCGACAACGAAATGATGATTTCCCCAAGCGTGATCGCTGCCGACCGTCGCGCCCGACCCCGCCGGATTCATCGTCCGCGAGAAGTCGGCCATCGTGAATTGGGTGACCTTGTCCGCGATCCCCTGGACGACCATCTCGTCATAGAAGGCGCGCATCGCCTGGCTGAGCTGGACCAAAAGCGTGTTCTGGTTGTTCAATTGCCCGTTGTGCGTGTCGAAGCCGCCGAGCTGGCAATAGAAGATCTGCCGGTTGACGCTTAGATCGGTCCGCTTCTTGATGATTCGCGCGACCTGTTTGAGCTGCAAACCGATGCTCGTGTTCGGGAACGGCGCCGTGACTTCCTGCGAAACCTGGAACACGGCATTCGCCTGCATCGCCGAATTGGTGATATTGCTTGCCGCAGCGATCAGTTCCTGGCTCAGTTCCTGGGTCCGGAGCTGATTGAACGCCGCGAGACGCGCATTTGAGGCCGCGGTTCCGGTGTACCCGGCCGGGTTGAGCACGTTCGCAAGCGACGTTCCGGCGTTGGCGATCGCGAGCGGCAGCGTCGTCTGGCCCGCGGTGAAAAGCTGCGCTCCCGATATCGACGTGATCATCGGAACGAGACCGCTCGGATTATCGGGCGATGTCCGGAAATCCGAAATTCTTCCGCCCCAACCGGTATACGAAGCGGTGTCGCTCCGACCGCCCTGATACTGCGAGACCTGGTCCGAATGCGAGAACAACTGGAACGGTTTCTGGACCGAACCGTTCGAATACTGCGCCTTCGTCATCGGCGCGACGAGCGTTCCGTTGTTGACCACGATCGCCAATTTGTTCTGCGCCCAAAGTTCGTGGATTCCGTTGTTCACGATATTCGTCGCCGGCGTCTGCGGTCCGAGTCCCGGATGGAGACCGTACGTCAGGCCTCCGAGGCGCGGAACGCTGATCGGGAGAAGCGTGCCTTGCGCCAGCGCCAAACCCTGTGTGTTGCGGGCCGTGAAATACGAATTGTAATTCGAGATCGTCGCATCGCTGTGATTCGGAATGACGGTATTGTTGCCGTCGTTGCCGCCCGCGAGGAGGATGAAGACCAACGCGCGGTAGTCGCTCGGCACAAGGCTGTCCTGAGCGTCCTTCGCCTCCTGTGCGAGCGCGCTCATCATCCCGAAATGGCTCATCTGCGTCGCCAACGCGGTCATACTCAGGGCGCAGCCGGTCTTGGCCAAAAACTCTCTTCTGTTCTGTTTCATCGTTTTCTACCTCCCTATCTCTGCACCTGGAATTGTGACGAGGTCGCGATCAGATAAACCGCGGTCTGCGCCCGTGTCAAAGGAGTCGCCGACGACACAGCGTTGACGGCGGTCTGAAGTGTCGTTTTCATCTGCGGCGTCATCGTGCCGTGGAGCATCCTGACGTTGAGATGATCGAGCAGCTGGCTGCTGGTCGTATCGGCTGCGGCGATCGCCGAAAGATCGGCGAAATTCGCGCGGGTTCCGTTCGGCGTGTCGGGATTCGAAACATTCACCTGGCTGAAAGCAAAGGTATTGAATAGGTTTGCGCGCCCGATCGACGTGCTTGTCGTATAAATGTTGAATTCCGGCGCGAGTACGGTCGTTCCCGGAACGACATAATCCGGCGAGTAGTAATTGAAAACCGTCGTCGCGCGGAACGCGTCCTGCCCGAGCGGGGAAAGGAAACGGTTGACGTTGCCGTCGCTCTGCCCAAGGGTGTCGGCCGACGAGACGTTGAAGTTGCGCATCACGTTGGTGAACAGCTGGACAGGTTCGCGGAGTTTGCCGTACCGCGGATCGGTCTTGACGTCGCCGCGGGCTTCCGGATCGAGCAGGATCGCCTTGACGACCTCTTTCAGTTGATTCTGGCTCGTCCTGTTGGCGTTGAAAACCGCCGCGACGCGTCCGACGTAGGCCGGAGTCGGGTCGCTCGTCACCAGATGCTGGATCAGGAGCTTGCTGACGAACGGGGCGACGTTCGGATGGTTGTAGATGTTGTCGAGCGCTTGGTTCAGCGAGTTGTTCGCATACGGCCCGATCTGCGCGGCGGTCGTGCAGCCCGAGCAGGCCGGGACGTTCGTCGTCGTCGAGCCCGGATATGTCAGCAACGTTTTTGCCGTAAGATCATGGTTTGTCGTGACAAGCGTCATCGGATCCTTGAAGTTCGGCGCGCCGACCGTATTGTTCGGGCACGAAGCTCCAAAATCGGTCGGCTGACAGGCGCGCCACCCGGTAAAGACCTTGGTGAAATTGTTGACGACGTTCTGGTCGTATGTCGGAAGCGGAGTGCCCTGGCCGTCGGTCTGAACGGTTCCGTCCTGATTCAACATAAAGAGGCCGATGTTGAAAAGCTGGAGGATCTCGCGCGGGTAATTCTCATTCGGACTAGTGCGAGTTGATCGCATCATATCGAGGTAATTTCCCATTCCCGGATTCAGAGTCATCTGGCCCATCAGGTCGCGCCAGTTGCCGAACGCGTTGTTGCTCAGGATCTGGTGGTACGCGATCATATGGCTCGACTGCTGCGTGTCGCCGTTGAATCCCGAGATGACCCAGATCTGGCTGAGCGCCCACGCGACGCGATGCCGCAGCTGCGGCTCGCCGTAGAAAGCCTCTTTGTAGAACCAGGTCTGGATCGGGTACATCGTGTAAGTGTCGCGGAAACAGGTAGCCGGCACGTCCGGAGTGACGGTTTGATCGCCATCGCAATCGGCCGGGGCGTTGATCGGTTTCAGCGGCAGGTTCGGATACGGATTCGAGGCCGACGGGTACGGCATCTGAAACTGCTCGGCAAGCCAGGTCTTCAGTCCGATGCGCCGCAGACGGCTGTCGAGCGCCGGCGTCGGACCGAACGTGGCCTGTTCCATGAACCGGACCCGATCGCCGGAATACGTGTAGCCAACGTAATCGCTGGTCGTCGGGACCTCCGGGGTCTTGAAAAGGTAATCTTTCAGCGGCGTCGGAGCCGAGCCCTCATCGTCGCGGATGTTGCCGCCCATCGCTCCGAATCCGAGCTTGACACGGTTGCTCGCGAGTCCGCGCCAAGTGACCGAGAGCAGGATGTCGCCGAAAGTCGGTTGGTCCCAGAACCCGAACTGATCCTTGAGTTCGAACGTCATCGCGTAGATCCCCGGATAGACATCCGATTCGCGGATGTCCTTGACCGGGTAGCGGTAGGTCCGGCCGTCGGCGCTTTCCGCATAAACGCGGAATGCCGATGCGTCCTCACCCTTTTGCAGTTCGATGTTCGTGACGTAGATAACGACCTTCGATTCCGGGCGGAACGCCTGTGATTCGATCTTCTCCAGATTGGTCCGGCGTGAACGCGCGGCCGTTGTCGCCAAGGCGCGGGTCGAGCCTTCCTCGCTCAACAGAACCGGCGTCGGCGAATTCGGATTCGGATCGTCCTGCGCGAACGCTGTGAGCGCCAGCGCGAAAACCACGAGACCAATTCCGGCGATCCTTTGCCAGAAGCGCGATGCTTCGCTTGTCATACCCTTTCCTCCTTTATGGTCAAATCGATCAACTTTTGATTCCCGGTAACTATCGACGGTCGGACGACGTCGTAAAATGATGTTTTACAATTTTAGAGGATTGCCGCCGGCAATATCAAGCGGTTTTTTCCGTTTGAAAATCGACCGCGAAACCCATTGGAATCAGTGCTTTTTCTTAGACGGCGCGAATTCCGCTTTGGCCGAAAAATGATCGCGATTTGTCCAAATTCCTTTCGAGGAATAGAATTGTCGGGCAATGGACCGAAGTCTCCGGCTTTCGACGCCGGCGAATTTCAATTTCCGGACGGCGGTTTCCGGCCACGGCTGGTACGATCTCAGACCCTTCGCGTTTGACGAAGCGAACGCGACGCTCTCGTATGTCATCGGCGACGCGGTTCGGCCGGCGTTCGCGATCGAGATCCGTGAAACCGACGGCGTCTTGAACATCGCGACCGGCGGACCGCCCGATTCGGACGCAAGCTTGCTTGAAACCGTTTCGCATATTCTCCGATTCGACGACGATCTCGCCGAATTCTACTTTCTGACATCGGAACAAAAAAGACTCTCTTGGGTGGCTGAACTTTCTGCCGGACGTCTGCTTCGATCGGCGACGGTGTGGGAAGACCTCGTCAAGACGATATGTACGACGAACTGCTCGTGGTCGCTGACGAAGATAATGATCGGAAACCTTGTCGACAAACTCGGCGCCGCGACGGCGGACGGGCGGCGGGCTTTTCCAACGGCCGAGGCAATGGCTTCGCGCGACGAGGAATTCTATCGCGACGAGGTCCGGTCTGGTTATCGCGCGCCTTATTTCGTTGAACTCGCAACGCTTGTCACGGAAGGGGAGATCGATCCGGAATCGTGGCTTGCGTCGGAACTTCCGACGCCGGAGTTGAAAAAAGAAATGAAACGCGTCAAGGGGGTCGGGGACTATGCCGCCGAGAATCTTTTGAAGCTCGTCGGACGATATGACGGTCTCGCGCTCGATTCGTGGCTGCGGTCGCAGTTCTACAAGAAGCACAACGGCGGAGAGGTCTGCGACGATCGCGCGATAGCTGACTTCTACGAGGCATTCGGCCGCTGGCGCGGCCTTGCTATCTGGTGCGATATGACGGAGAACTGGCACTGACGATTTTGGATTTTTGATTTTGGATTTTAGATTTTGGATTGTTGATTTTGGATTTCCGCTCGCCAGAATCCATTCTCCTGGGTTTGCTTGCCCGAACGATCAGGATTCAAAACCCAAGAATCCCAAGAAATCTAAAATCTAATATCCAAAATCCGAAAATCCGAAATCTAAAATCTAAAATCTAAAATCTAAAATCTAAAATCTAAAATCTAAAATCGGGTTGACGTTTCGGTAAACTGCTTTTTGCGTAATAATTTACAAGAAAACTTCGTGGCAAGATTTTCCATTTTTTCTTCGACTTTCGCCGATTCGGCGACGTCAGAAGAACCGTGCGGACGAGATCCGCACCCGATCAAGGGAGTTTTGGGTCATTATCAGCAGTACGAAGAAAAAGGAGAGAGAAAAATGAGAAAGCACTTTGGAAACATCATATTGGGTTTGTTCGCGGTCGTTATGGTCTTGACTTTCGCCGACGTCAGCAACGCGCAGCGCCGTCGCGAGTCGCGCGGCAAGATGAAGTCGAAGGCCGAGGTCAAACTGATCATCAATCGCGTCGAAGACCGCGTCGACAATTTCGTCAAGAACTACGACAAGTCGCTCGATCGGAGCAAGCTTGACGGTTCGAGCCGTGAAGATTGGCTGATGAAGCGGGCACGTGATCTTGAAGGCGCGACCGACGAGCTTTCGCGGGAGTTCGATCGCCGTGATGCGTGGATCGAAAACAAGGAAGAGGTGCGCCGTTGCCTGAACATCGCCAGCGACATCGACAACAATATGAAGAATTACAGGTTCGGGGCATCGACCGAATCGAACTGGTCAAAGGTTCGGTACGAACTGAATTCGCTCGCCGATGTTTACAATTTGCCGAGGGTCGGTTCCGCGGTTTACAAGTAATAATGATCTGAAATGCGGTTGAAACGGGGCGGGCCGAAAAGTCCGCCCCGTTCTTTGCGAAAATGTAGTAGAATGTCGGGTATTTCGGATTAGCGCGATGATCGAAGCTGGAAAGATCTTACAGGAACGATACCGGGTCGAGCGGCAGATCGGCCAAGGTGGAATGGGCGCGGTTTATATCGCGACCGATGAGCGCTTCGGAAGCACCGTGGCGATCAAGGAGACCTTCTTCACCGATGAGAAGTTCCGGAAGGCGTTCGAGCGCGAGGCGCGGCTGCTGAACAGCCTGCGGCATCCCGCGTTGCCCCGCGTCAGCGACCATTTTATCGAAGGGAACGGGCAGTTCCTCGTGATGGAGTTCATCGACGGCGACGACCTTTCGGAACAGATCGAGCAGGAAGGCCACGCGTTTGCGGTCGGCGACGTTCTGAACTGGGCCGATCAACTGCTTGACGCGCTGGATTATCTCCATTCGCAGGCGATGCCGGTGATCCATCGCGACATCAAGCCGCAGAACCTCAAACTGACTTCGAAAGGGCAGGTCGTGCTTCTCGATTTCGGACTCGCGAAAGGCAACGCGACGAACCCGGAGTCGGCGACCGCGGCGAAAAGCGTCTTCGGTTACAGCCGGAATTATGCCTCGCTCGAGCAGATCCAGGGGACCGGCACCGATCCGCGAAGCGATTTGTACAGTCTTGCCGCGACTCTCTACCATCTGCTCGCCGGCAATCCGCCGGTCGACGCGCTGACCCGCGCGATGAACGTCCTGAGCGACAAGAAAGATCCTTCGCAGCCGATTTCGGCAGTCCGTCCCGAAGTGCCGGCGGCCGTTTCGGACGTGCTTGAAAGGGCGATGTCGCTGAACGCCAACGAGCGGCCGGAGAGTGCGGCAGAGATGCGCCGGATGCTGTCGGCGGCGGCCAAGGGAGAGATCTTCGCGGCGCCGCCGACGTTCGTCGAAAAGGCTCCGGAGACGAATCTCTTCACGCAGAGGACGCAATTGCAGTCAGAAGTTCACGAGCCGACGAAACAGTCTGAGATGATGACCGAGTCGTTCTCGGGTTCGGTGTCGAAGGAGACGCGGCTCAAAACATCGCTCCGGACGGGAGATGTCGTGCCGGCGAACACCGCTTCCGAAAAGGGGGCTCCGAAGCGGCGCGGCGTGGCGCTCGGCGCTACCCTTGGCGGATTGCTCCTGCTAGGTTGCGCGGCCGGCGCGGTCTATCTTTTCCGCCCGGCAGTTCAGGAACCGAGACCTTTGACGGACTCGAACTCCGCGAACAAGATCACCGTGGCGAATACAGCGGGCGAGAACTCGAATACGGCGCGCGAGGCGAATACGGTGAGTGTTCCGTCGCCGACGGTTCAGGCGAAAACGGAACCGGGTCGCGATGATCCGAAGGCCGCAACGCAGAAAACGCCCGATGGAACCGGAGCCCAGACGCAGGTCGATGCGCAGCCGGTCACGACGCCTCCCGACCGTCGGGGCGATCCGGTCGCCGGTGAACGGCCGACCCCTCCTCCACCTGACGAACTCGGTCCGCCGCCGCGCGATCCGCGGACGAATCAGACAATTCCGCCCGATGTCTGGCGGAAGATGACCCCAATTCAGCGGAAGAAACTGCGCCGGGCGCTGGAACTGCAGCGCGAGATGCAGAATCGTCCGCCCGATCCGAAAAATCCGGATTAACCCGGATCACGCATTTGAAGAGTTCTGCCACGGATTCCACGAATTTCGCGAACAAAACACAGAATAATATGTAAGAATTCGTGCAATCCGTGGCGCAAAGCCGTTAAGTCATCGTATCGGGTAATTTGGGATTAACCCGGGGGCAGTCTCGAATTTCGGATATGCCGTGCTCGCAGCCGGTGATTTCATCTTTCGGAAGGGCGCGTTCAGGTGGAAAGACAATCGTTCAGGGCTGGACCCCTGCCCAGCCTGTGTCAGGGTTGGGCTCCTGCCCAGCCAGTCAAGGAATGAATGGCGGGGTCCGGGCTACGCCCCGGGGGCGTCAAGTTCCATTTTGACCGCGGTCCGGAGTATCCCACCAGGCTTCAGGATCCTGGAGTCACGCCTTGAGCTTCCGCCCTATGGCCTCGCAGCCGGATTCGCCGATGTGATGATCGCGACGATCCGCGCCGTTTCGGCTTCGAGGTATTCGCGGGTGATTCGTCCGTCGGCGGGCTTTTCAATCTTCGTCAGCGGGTGGTAGACGATCGTCACACGGCGGAATCTCGGCATCTTCATATCCTGCGGCCAGACGCGGTTCGCTCCGATGACCGTCACGGGAAGGACCGGAACGCCGGTCGCCGTGGCGATCCGTGCCGCGCCCGTTTTGAATTCGAGCAGTTTTCCGTCCGAGAATTCGCGCACTCCTTCCGGGAAGACCATCAGCGTCGCCCCGTCGTGAAGTGCCTCGAGCGATTCACGCAGCGCGTCCTTCGTCCGTCCGGACTCGGTGTTGACCGGAAACGATCCCAGGAACTTCATGATCGGACCGATCAGAAACCAGTCAAAGGCGCGGTTCCACGCCATGAAACGGAACTTGCGCTTCATCGGCGAGCAGATCCAGAACGGATCCATATACGTCTGATGATTGGAAATGATCATCAGCGGCCCGGGCGGCAATTCACGCAGATTTTCGGTGCCTTGGTAACGGACGCGCCAAAGGATCTTGCTGACGCCGCGCACGAAAAGCCGCACGCCGTCCATTATCAGCGGCGGAGTATACCAAACCGGCGGGCGTTCTTTTCGCGGTTCCAGCAAATCAGCAATGTCTAGGGCCGATGAATTTCGAAGTCCCGGGCGAACATTATATTTGCCGTCGCGATTTTGAGACAAGCGCCGGCGCGCAAAAGGCAAACCGCCGCCCGTTGCTGACGGACGGCGGGTGCTGACGACGCGGTCTATATCCCAGATTACGCGATAGGATGACTTGACGGCTTTTTCGCCACGGATTGCACGATTTCTCACATATTGTTCTGTGTTTTGTCC
>CAZARD010000143.1:0-9177 GCA_964487505.1 uncultured Blastocatellaceae bacterium
GGCTCAACGGCTATACGTACGATCAGGCCGGAAATCTCACCGTCGATGCCGAAAACCGGCGTTTCGTTTACGACGCCGAGAACCATCAGACAAAGCTCTTTCTGTCAGCGAACAGCTCCGGGACGCCCGACGCCATCTACAAGTATGACGGTGAAGGCCGCCGCGTGAAGAAAATCTCATCGTCCGAAACGACGATTTTCGTGTACGATGGTGGAGGAACGCTTGTGGCGGAATACACCGCGTGGGCAACTGCCGACCCGGCACCGACGCCGCAGGTAAGTTATTTGACAGCAGATCACTTGGGAAGCCCGCGGGTGGTGACAAACCAGGGGGGCGAGGTGATCAAACGGACCGACTGGATGGCATTCGGCGAAGAGGTCGAATTCAATAAGCGCGCCTCGGGCCTCGGCTACGACGAGGTTCCCGAGACAAGAAAAGGCTACACCGGATACGAAAAGGACGACGAATCGGGACTCAATTTCGCCCAGGCGAGATACTACAACCCGAAACACGGCCGCTTCACCTCCGTCGATCCGCTCACGGCCTCGGCAAACGTCAAGAACCCGCAGACGTTCAACCGATATTCGTACGTCCTCAATTCGCCTTACAAGTTCTCGGATCCCTTGGGGTTGCTCTCGGTCGAAACCGGGGCGTGCGGAAATCGCTGCACGAACTGGGACGGCAGTTCTGGGGGCGGGATGGCGTCGACGTACGGCAATGACAAATGGGAGACGATTTGCACGGCCGATTGCGACTCCGCCGGTCCGACGCCCGAAAGCAACACCGACTCGGCAAGCGAACCCGGCGGCGGCGCGACAACCCCCGACCCTGCCGCCTCGGCGCCTTCCGCTTCGGCTCCGGGTCCGTCGACTGCGGAAGGAGAACCGGGAACCGCGTCGCCACTACTGCCAGTGGGGGATTTTGGCGATAGCCTTACCGAAATTCGCGGTTTCATTAATGATGGGCGCGATGGCTCCACCGATGGGGCACCGGTCGAATTTGGCTTCATGGATTCGGTTGTTGTCGACCGATTTAAAGCGGCAGTGTTAAAAATCGAAGAAGAGATTGGGAAAAAGGTCTTATTTACTGAGATGTTCCGACCAGAGTTCTGGCAAAAAAAGTTGCGCGAGAAATATATTGAAGGTGGGTCGAAAGGACTTCCGGCTGACGAACCGGGCACTAGCACTCATGAGGCGGGTCTTTCATTTGACGTCAAGTTGAGTGAATACACCTATGCAGAACAGGGAGCAATCTTTCAGTATTTTAAGGATGCCGGATTTGAACGAAATGTTGCTGATGACCCAGTGCACTTCACGTGGTGGAGCATAGCCCCCATGCGGACTGATTCAGGTCCATCGCCAGAGTTGAAGAAGATCATCGAAAAAAACCAAGCGAACTATTGGAAAACGCGTAAGTAGGTTTCTACCGATGCGACCTAAGGAGATTTATGACATCTAAAGAAATAAAAGAGCATTGGATGTTTTTCGTGGCGTTGGGCTTTGGATCTGTTATTGTCTGCGGATGTGGTTATAATGGCATGAGTTTCCAGTCCGAACTTGATTCAAAGCAATCCAAGACAATCACCGTAACCCAACCGCGGGAAATTTCTTCTGAGGAGATGAAAGTTGATGTTTCCGTTCTACCTGAGGATATCCGATCAACTTTGGTCAGCACATTTGATAACGTCGTTTTGTTAGTCGGGTCCGGCCAAGCTTACTTTTCCCACAATGGCGGACGTGAGTGGCAATCAAAACGGGGAGTTGTCGGCATTGAAACAGTGACCAAGGATGGAGGACGGAGTTACGAAAACACTGGCGACGTAGGCATTCAGCGTCTATGTAATATTCAAAGCTCAGCCACAACGAAATCAGGAAGGACGTTCGTTGTTGTGACGTGCGAACACACAGTCCAAATCTGGAGCGTGTTATTAACCGACCTGGATAGATCTTGGTTTGTCACGAATTTTACCTACAGGGATGACCCATCAGAAGGTATGTTCACACCTCGCCCTCAGATTCGGAAGTTTGGAGACACGGTTTTAGTCGCCGCGTATTTACCCGATGGTTCGGGGCTTCTTACGTCTGATGATGATGGAAAATCTTGGTATCCATTTTGGATTTGTCCCGGCAAGGAACGCTGGATCGTTGATTTCGACGTCTTAGATGACTCGAGGGTCGTCGTCCTTGATAATTTTGGAAATTTACTTCGAATTAACCCTTCGGGGGCAACAACGACACTGGTTTCTGATTTTGAACGTGAAATAGCGAAGAATTTGCGAGGTATTCGCTTCAAGAATTCCCAGGAAGGCTATGTCTTCGGAGAATCGGGGGTTGTTTATCGGACGGAAGATGGGGGCAAGAACTGGATGCGAATCGAACTTCCTCCAACGGGAACCAAATTTTATAAGGCGGTTTTCTCAAGAGATGGCAAAGAGGTTTGGTTCACCGGTGATTCAGATGAGGTAGTCGTGCTCGATTCGGCGCTTAACATCACTGCAAGTCGCAAGCTTGGTAAGCCGAGATACATTTATTTTCGCCTGACTGAATCAGAGCAAGGGCCAATATTGATAGATGAAAACCGACTCATGCGGTTATCGTTGCGGTAAGTGAAAAGAGGGGTCGTCGGCGACGGCATTGCCGGCGCGTTCATTCCACGACCCCGGACACCAAGCAACCTAGCGCCGACGCCGCAGGTAAGTTATTTGACAGCAGATCATTTGGGAAGCCCGCGGGTTGTGACAAACCAGAACGACGAGGTGATCAAACGGACCGACTGGATGGCGTTCGGCGAAGAAGTCGAATTCAACAAACGCGCCTCGGGCCTCGGCTACGACCAGGTTCCCGAAACGCGGAAAGGCTACACCGGATACGAAAAGGACGACGAATCGGGCTTGGGCTTCGCGCAGGCGAGATACTACAACCCGAAACACGGCCGCTTCATCTCGGTCGATCCGCTCACGGCATCGGCGAATGCCAGGAACCCGCAGACGTTCAATCGCTATTCTTACGTCCTCAATTCGCCGTATTAGTTCACCGACCCGCTCGGATTGATTTCCAGGGATACGGGAGCGAACGGCGGATTCGCTTGGTGCAGTACCTGCGAGACGCGCGACGGACCTGGGGGATTCCTTGAAGAGGATTCAGCGGGGCCTGCGGATTCCGGTCCGACTCAAGACAGCACAACGAATGACGCAACCGGTCTTCACGGCACCACCCCGAATGCATCAACCGCGCCGCCACCATCTCCACCGCCTCCACCAGTGTCACCTGATCAGGAGAAGGCCATCGCAAAATTGGATGAGTTGATTGCGGCTGAGACCACATCGATTCTGGGCATCGCTTGGGTCTCAGATCTGGGCAAAGCATTGACTGCGGCAAAAGCGGAAATCCTGAGCCGGATCGAAGCCGGGTATAAAAATGATGTTGGACTGAACATAGCAATTCAGGCGATAAATCACATCGGGGATACCGACTACAGAGACGGGACATCCCTTAACGCAACCGGCGGGCCCTACTCAGGAAACAAATGTAATCTTTTTGTTGGAATAACCATCAACACCGCAACGAGCCGAGCAGCGGTCTTGGGCAAGACCGGCTATCCGTTGGTTGGCGGCAAATACCCTGTGGCAAACTGGTTAGGGGATAGCAGGGACATGCAGAAACTGCGAAACATACCGGTGGTCACTGACGGGTCGCTCAGGATGGGCGATATCGTCGCGTACCGAAACAGTAATACGAGTGAAAGCGGACACTCAGCAATTTATGTCGGTGGCGGAATTGTGGTTTATGCCGGCGGCGGAGTTGACGGCACTCCGATTGCCCAGACGCTGACTTTTCTTGATTCGGCCATGTTGAGCGGGCATGAGCCGCGAACAGTGCGGCGCTACACGGGCAAACCTTAGGAGAACAAGTATGTCGTTGAATTCAGTTTCGGAAAGATTTGTAATTTTGGTGATCGGTCTTTTGTTGACAGCGCACGGCTGCTCAAACGGAGGAGCCGTACCGAAGAATGGCTCGAGCCCCAAGCCGACGCAAATCGCCGGTTCGCCATCAACCGAACCCGCTGACAGGCAATCTTCGAATAAGTGTCCGGCCGAATATTTTGGCGAGCGGTACGAGAGCGATCCGGGCTATACGCCGGAATATCTTCGCTGTACGGATCTCCACGAAAAGCTCGATAATGCGATTATTGACGGCGATCTTGATCGGATCAAGGAGTTGATAAGTTCAGGGGCGAACGTCAACGGTTGGTATTCGCATCGTTTTCCGCCATTGTATTCCGCGGCGATCCACGGACATAAAGAAATCGCCGAATTCTTGATCGAAAACGGCGCTTTGTTGGACAAGGGAGACAGTTGGGGAAAGACTCCGTTGATGGCGGCCTTAATTTACAACCATCCAGAAGTAGTGAAGTTGTTGATCGTAAAGGGAGCCGATTTGTGCAAATCGGTCGATAGCGGAACCGGCGAAGCAAAGAGCGCACTGGACTATGCGGTTGAACTGAAATTTCGCGAGATCGAAGCTGATCTTATCAGTGCAGGGGCGAAAAACTGTCCGAGATAGATTTTCAGCGAACCTACAAACGCCTTTGAAAACCGGCGGTTTGTTTACGACGCCGAAAATCATCAGACAAAGCTCTTTCGGTCAGCGAACAACCCAATCTTTGGATCTTCGATTTTGGATATTTTGGATTTCAGATTGTATCCGGATTTCTCGTAACGTCCGCCGTTCAATCCGACTGGAAAATCATCGACCGAGACGACCGTGTTCGTCTATGATGGTGGAGGAACGCTTGTCGCCGAATACAAGGCCCTGACGGGGAACGACCCGGCACCGGCGGCGCAGGTAAGCTATTTGACAGCAGATCACTTGGGCAGCCCGCGGGTGGCGACGAACCAGAACGGCCTTTCGATTTTGGATTTGCGATTTTGGATTTGGATTGCCCGATCGCAACTCAACCGCACGCAGATCGGACGGGGAGGATACTTCCAATACGGCAGCAAACGGAAGAGCTATCAGGCAGTCAATGCCCAATTGATCAGAACGGTGCGGAACTTCTTGCAGTGGCGCCACAAGGTGTCCTCGCGGGTCACCCGTCAGTTTGCTAACGCCAAGATCTCTACCGATTTCGGAGTTCACCAAACTGGCAAAGGAAGAAATGGCTCTCTGCCGACAGCGTTGCAATGAATCAAGTCGGAGAGCCGGATGCGGGAAATCCGCACGTCCGGTTCGATGAGCGGGGACCGGAAACGCGACCTAACAAATCAGCGCGCCAGTCTTCGACTCTACTAAGTCAACTTATCGCATAATTCGGATTCAGCGAACGGACAGTGGTCGGAATGAAGATCGCGTTTGCCAGTGAAGGCGAAGCACGCGGGTGGGCAGAGTCCAGCCCCGAACGTTGGCAAATAGGTCATCGGGCGGCTTTTGACACAACAATTTGCGTCGCAGGCAAGCGAATCGCGTCAGTCAACGAACTCGACTTCGACGTAATGCGGAATGATGCCCTTATCAAATCCTTCCTTCAACAGGCGACGGACGCCCTCGCGGCCGCGTTCGCCGTAATCGAGCGTCAGGTCGTTGACCCACATCCCGACGAAGCGGTCGGCCAGCTCGGTAGGCATATCGCGGGCAAACTGCATCGCGTAAGAGAGCGCGTCTTCGCGGTTCTCGAGCGAGTAGACGATGCTTCGGTGAAGATGGTTGGAAACCTGTTTCATCAGTTCCGGCCCGAGATCGCGGCGGATCGCGTTGCCGCCCATCGGCAAGGGCAATCCGGTCTTCTCAAACCACCACTCGCCAAGGTCCAGCACCTTGCTCAAACCCTTCTGTTTGTAAAAAAGCTGGCCTTCGTGGATCAGCAACCCGGCGTCATACTTGCCGCGCTGGACCTCTTCGATGATCTCGTCGAACGGCACGACGCCGTACTGGAAATCCTGATTGTATATCCGCAACGCGAGGAACGCGCTTGTCAGCTCACCCGGAACCGCGATCTTCAAATTCGGAATGTCATCGGCCGTGAACTGTTCTTTCGAAACGACGATCGGGCCGTATTTGTCCCCGATGCTCGCGCCGTGCGGAAGGAGCGCGTACTTGTCGTGGATGTAAGCGTAGGCGTGAAAACTGACGGCCGTCACGTCAAAAACGCCGTTCTTCGCATCTTCGTTGAGCGACTGGATGTCTTTGAGCGTATGCTCGAACTTGAGGCCTTCCGTTTCGAGTTTGTTCGTGGCGAGGCCGTAAAACATAAAGGCGTCGTCCGAATCCGGTGAATGGGCGACGGAGATTGTGCGTACTTCCGATTTGGCGTCCATAAAACTTCTTATAGTCGTGTGTAAAAGATATTCGTCTGATACAAAAGGCTTATTCTACCGTTTTCGGAATATTTATCAAAGAGCGTTTTGAGTTTCACGGAAAGCGCGGGGGCGCGCCGATCCGTTTCGGGCGGCATATAGGAAGAAGAGTGCAGCCGTCCCTTTAATCCTTGAAAATCAAGGATTTGCGCGTTCGAGAAGGCGGCCAGGGCGAAGTTCGCGCGGAACTCGTGTTCGAGCCGAGCGATATCGATCAGATCGTGCCGGACCTGATCGTAGTCGTTCGCGAATTCCTTCAGAAGCGATTCATACTCGATCAGAAACGCGTTCGCGTCGAGCAGGCGTTCGTTCCAGATAAGGGCGACGAATCCGCCGGGCTTGAGGATCCGCTGAAACTCATCCCGGGCCCGGGGCGCGTCGAACCAATGATAGGCCTGCGCGGCAACGACCAGATCGACCGATGCGTCAGGGAGCGTCGTCGCCTCTGCCGTTCCGTCGATGCTGCGGAATCTCGGGAATGGCGCGAGAAACTGCTCGGCGGCGCGCCTCATTTCGGAGTTCGGCTCGACGCCGAAGACCGTGTTCCCGCGCTCGAGGAACGGACGCGCCGAAATCCCCGTGCCCGAACCGACGTCCGCGACCGAGCTCTCCGGCGACCAGTTCATTTCGGCGGCGAAGACGCCAAAGATCTCGGCCGGGTAGGACGGTCGAAACTTGACATAGTTTTCCACGCGGTCCGAGAACCGCCCGACAGTATCGCTCATCTTTATGTTCAATCTCCGGCGACGAAGGCCGTCATCTTCCATTTGCCGCCTTTTTTCGCGAAGCAGGCGCGGTAGTCGATGGGGCTGCGGACAAACTTCGATTGGACGAAGCCCTTCTTGCCGCCGAGCGTCCGGATCTCGATCCAGTCGGCCTTTTCGATCCTGTCGCCCTGACTCACGGGTTCGACGACGTTGTACGAGAGCCGATCGAGGATCGGCGACCTCATCGACGGTCCGGATCGGAGATTGACGTTGTTGCCGAAGATCGCGAGATACGTGAACGAGTCGAGATCGTCCGGAAACGCCGCGAATAGGTACGGCGCGCAGAAGAGCTTTCGGTCGCCCTCAATGAACTTGCCGCCGTTCGTGATGACCGGCAAGAACGTTTCCCAAAATTCGCTTTTCGCCTGCGAGATCTTCCAAAAGCGCTTGAAATCGGCGATACCTTCATCGCCGCCGAAACTGGCCACGACCTTCGGATCGAGAATGCTGACAATGAATCTCACGTCGCGCCGCTTCGTCGCCGCGACAAGCTTGTTGCGAAACGCGACCAGCGTCGCGTCCTTCTTCGCGTCGTCGACCGGTTTGACAAAGCGTTCCTGCGCCGGAACGCATACGATGCCGATCGTGACAAGCAGAAAAAACAATGTGGTTCGCATTGATACCTCCTTGCGATCCCGCATTTTTTCAAAAAATCGGAATCCGTCAGGGTTCGAGAACCTCGTCTCCGGTCCACGCCGATCGGTCCGAATGCGGGATGTCGAACTGGTCCAGGATGCGGAAACAGAGATGATCGACGAGCTCGCCGATCGATTTCGGGCGGTGGTAGAATCCCGGGCTCGCCGGCAGGATCCGGGCGCCCGCCCGTGACAACCGGAGCATATTTTCCAGATGGATCGCGTTGAGGGGAGTTTCGCGGGGGACGATGACTAGCTTGCGTCCTTCTTTCAGGCAAACGTCGGCGGCGCGATGGATGAGGTTCGTTCCGGCGCCGCTCGCGATCGCGCCAAGCGTGCCCATCGAACACGGGGCGATGATCATTCCGGCCTGCTTGTTCGATCCCGATGACGGCTTTGCCGCCAGATTGTCGAGCCGCCAGAGCCTGATGAGTTTCGAATCGGCCGGCAGGCCAAGCCATTCGTTGATCCGTTTCGAATCGGCATCTTTCAGATTGACCCCGAGTTCGACTTGCGCGACCGTCGGGACGACGCCCGATATAATAAGGTTGACCGTCTCGACCGCGCCGCTCGCGGCGATCAGCTGCAGCGCTCGATAAGCGTAAATCGTTCCGGATGCACCGGTTATGGCAAAAGTGAGCTCCATTTGCAATTTGGGATGTGGGATTTGGGATTGCGGATTTCCCGGGCCTGAAAACCCGTTGCGAAATCCCAAATCGCCAATCCGAATTAATTCTTATATGGTGCCCCGAAACTCATTGAATCGAGATTCGGCGCGTCGGGTTTTTCATCGAAACTGTACATAATGATCTTGCCGGCGTCGGTGACCTTTACCTTGCCCTTCAGGCGTTTCGCGCCAGAGGAATTGATCAGCGTAATGATCGCAAGATTCTTGTCCTTGGCCGCCGTATCGGCCGCATCGGCCGCGTCGGTCGCCTCGTAGACGCCTTTGTCGAGCTTGCCGCCCGCCGGCGACGCCAGCGTCACGACGACCACCGATTCGTCTTCGACGAGTTTCAGGTTCACCGGTTCCTTGAACTTCTCGTCCCAGTTCATCGAAGTGATGCCGTCGGTCTTCTTCAGTTTGACGTGCAGCGCATTGACGAACTCGCGCTTCTGTTCGGCGAGTTTCGCGTCATCGGGCATCCGCGGACCCTTCAGCGCGTAGACCGAGGTGTAATAGTCCTTCGAGCCCGAAGTCGCGGCCTTGTTGGTCGAGTCGGTCGAGTTCGATTTCGTGTTCGCGGCCTTGTTGTCGGCTTGCTTTGTGCCGCCGCACGACGCGGCAACAGCGGCCAGCGCCGCGATCGCAACAAAAATGATGAATCTTCTCACGGTTTCAAAAGTTCTCCTTCTTGGGATTATTAAAGCCTTTAAGTTCATCATACGCACGTTTTCGGAGCGTTCGCAATGGTTGTGCTAG
>CAZARD010000144.1:0-3915 GCA_964487505.1 uncultured Blastocatellaceae bacterium
CGTCTTATCCGCTGATCCAATGGAGCATTACCAGGTCGAGGACTATTATTAGTTCATAGGAGGAATAACGTATGAAGAAGATATGCGTTTTGGTCGCGATCCTTTTCTTTGCCGCGATCAGTTCCCGGGCAGCTTCCGCTGCGCAGGCTCAGAATGATTCGAGCCTTTTCGTCTCGTCCTCAGCATTCGATCTTCCGGTCGACAACTTCGTTGATCCGATGATGTATCAGGGATACTACTGCGTCGTTGCGACCGACGGTGGACGACTCAACATCCGTTCAATCCCGAGCACGTCCGGGAGGATCGTCGGGAAACTCCTGAATGGAACCGAGGTAAAAGTCGTCGCTGTCGCGGACGAGTGGTCCAAAGTCGCGCGCAGGGGCCGGGTTCTGGGTTGGGTGCTGAGCTACTACTTGGAATGCGGCGACTTATGACGGATTGACAGGGTCAATCCATCATTTGCAGGGGCGCGATCCCGGTCTCAAAATCAAAAAGGATCGCCGCCGGGCCGGAGCCTTGGATTCCGGCCGGCGGAGAGGTAGATTTCAGTCCCTCGTCAGATTGCGGTATTTGATCCGATGCGGCTGATCGGCATCGTGTCCAAGCCTGCGTTTTCGGTCCTCCTCGTACTGCGAGAAATTCCCGTCGAAAAAGACGACCTGCGAATCGCCCTCGAAGGCCAGGATATGCGTCGCGATGCGGTCCAGGAACCACCGGTCGTGGCTGATAACGACGGCGCAACCGCCGAAATTCTCAAGCGCTTCCTCAAGCGCGCGCATCGTGTTGACGTCGAGATCGTTCGTCGGTTCGTCGAGCAGCAACACGTTGGCTCCCGATTTCAGCATCTTCGCGAGATGCACCCGGTTCCGTTCGCCACCCGAAAGCTGCCCGACGCGCTTCTGCTGGTCGGTGCCGGAAAAGTTGAACCGCGAAACATACGCCCGCGAGTTCATTTCGCGCTTTCCGAGCTGAACGACGTCGAGTCCGTCCGCGATCTCTTCCCAGATCGTCTTGTTCGCGTCAAGCGCGTCCCGCGACTGATCGACGTAGCCGAGCTTCACCGTTTCACCGACCTTGAAATCTCCGGAGTCGGCGGTTTCCTGTCCGGTGATCAACTTGAAGAGGGTCGATTTCCCGGCGCCGTTCGCGCCGATGACGCCGACGATCCCGCCCTTCGGCAACGAGAACTCCAAGTTGTCGAAAAGCAGTTTGTCGCCGTACCCCTTTGAAACTCCGTGCGCTTCGATGACGACGTCACCGAGCCGATCGCCGGGCGGGATGAAGAGTTCGAGCGTCTCGTTTCGCTTCTCGGATTCTTCGGCAACGAGCTTCTCGTAGTCGTTGATCCTCGCCTTCGACTTTGCGTGGCGGCCTTTCGGCGACATTCTGATCCATTCAAGCTCGCGTTCAAGCGTTTTGGCCCGTTTGTCGTCCTGCCTCTGTTCCTGCGCGAGGCGCTGCTGTTTCTGCTCGAGCCACGACGAGTAATTTCCCTGATACGGGATTCCTTCGCCGCGATCGAGTTCAAGGATCCAGCCGGCGACGTTGTCGAGGAAGTACCGGTCGTGCGTGACGGCGATGATCGTTCCTTCGTAACGCTGCAAATGATGCTCGAGCCAAGCGACCGACTCGGCGTCGAGATGGTTGGTCGGCTCGTCCAGCAACAGAATGTCGGGCTTTTGGAGCAGCAACCGACAGAGCGCGACGCGACGTTTCTCGCCGCCCGAAAGGACCTTTATCGGCGTGTCCGCCGGCGGGCATCGGAGCGCGTCCATCGCCATTTCGAGACGTGAATCGAGATCCCACGCGTCGGCGTGGTCGAGCTTTTCCTGGACCTCGCCTTGCCGTTCGATGAGGGCGTTCATTTCGTCGTCCGTCATCGGCTCGGCGAACTTCATATTTATCTCTTCGAATTCCTTGAGAAGATCGACGGTTCCCTGGACCGCTTCCTCGACGATCTCCCTGACAGTCTTGTTTTCGTCAAGTCTCGGTTCCTGTTCGAGATATCCTACCGAATAGCCTTTCGAGAAAACGACCTCGCCGTTGAAATCCTTGTCGACCCCGGCAATGATCTTGAGAAGCGATGACTTTCCGGATCCGTTGAGGCCGAGGACGCCGATCTTGGCGCCGTAGAAGAACGACAGATAGATGTCCTTCAAAACCGGTTTTTTGTCGTAAAACTTGCTGACCTTGACCATCGAGAAGATGATCTTGTTGGGTTCGTGATTGCTCATAGTCAAAAGTGTTTGGCATCGCCGGGCGAAGACCAAACCAATAATCTACCATAACCGCCAGAAGGAACGAAAAGCTCGGTCAAATTGAACTTGGCTGAACGCTTATCATCCCGGCCTCACGGCCGTAACTTATGAAGCCGCTTTATTTACTGGACAGGCACGGTGTTTGAATTCGAACACGGCGTCTCCCAAACGGATTTTCAACGACTGAAGGAACGCCCGCCGGCAGGTTGCGAAGCAGTTCAGGCCGCCACCTCGGGTCCGTGAAGCTAAGTGCTTGGAATGAAAATACTTCTTGTCTTGCAACGGCCCAATTGATTATCATTGTTAAAGATTGTTGGCGCGATCTCGCCAAACGTTCCGGACCGTCCCCCAAGAACTCAGATCGCTTCACTTTTGATCGCGCATGAACCAAGGACACGATGGGACCATTTCCTAGATTTCCAATCAAGAAGACCCACATACTTGAGGCTTACCGGTGGCTCGTGATTTTGTGCGGGCTGCCGGTTATCATTCTCAGTTTGCTCGAGATCGGCAACGGTCCGCTCAATGTGAATCTTCTGGTCCTGGTCGCGTTCACGAGCCTCTTCGCATCCCGTATCTCGATCAAGTTTCCGAGCTTTAACGGAACGATCACTGTCTCCGATTCCCTGATATTCGTTGCGCTCCTGATGTGGGGCGTGCCGGCCGCGATCGTGACGGCGGTCGCCGAAGCGGTCGCGCTGACCTACAGACTCAGGAGCCGCCTGATCCGGACGTATCTTTTCAACACGACGTGCGCCGCGCTGATCGCGTGGATCGCGAACGGCGTGTTGCTGCGGACCTTCGGACCTCCTGAGATGCTCTCGCAACAACTTCCCGGATTCACGTTCGCCCTCGCGATGTGCCTTCTGGCCCTTACATACTTCGTCTCGAGTCTGGTTCTGACGGCGACGATGCAGATGCTGAAACTCGAGATCGCGCTCTGGAAGACGTGGTCGCGATATTACCTTTGGACCTGTATCACATTCTTCTTCGGCGCGGTCCTTGCGGGGATCTTTGCCAAGCTCCTCTTTCTCGGCGGCATCGTTGCCGTGATTCTGATCGCACCGATCGCGATCATTTCATATTTCGCATACACCAGCTATATCCGAACCGTCGATGCCCTGCAGGCATCGGAATCCCGATTCCGAAGTTCCTTCGATTACGCGACGATCGGGATGGGAATCGTCTCGACGGGCGGGATATGGTTGCAGGTAAACCGGAGCCTTGGCGAAATGCTTGTGCTTGAGGAGAGCGAACTTCTCGGATCGAATTACAGGAACACGCTGCACCCGGAAAGCCTGATCGAGGTGCAAGAGAGGATCGACCGGGTGATCGCCGGCGAGATCCCTGCGTTCCAGATCGAAACCCAATTCCTCGGCCGCGATGACAAGCGGGTTTGGGCGACGCTCGGCGTCTCGACGGCACACGACTCGCAGGGCGAGATCCGGCACTTGATATTTCAGGTCCAGGACATCACCTCGCGCAAGAACGCCGAGGAAAAGCTCTGGTTCGATGCCCATCACGATGCCCTGACGGGACTGCCGAACCGGGCTTCATTCGTCTCGAGACTGACCGAGATCGTCGAAGGCAGAATGACCTGCGAACATCCGATGTACGCCGTGCTGTTTCTCGACCTCGACGGGTTCAAGATCGTCAA
>CAZARD010000144.1:4015-9143 GCA_964487505.1 uncultured Blastocatellaceae bacterium
GCCGCGATGTATCAGGCGAAGGCCTCGGGCAAAGGATGCTACAGCGTCTTCGACAACGAGATGTACTCGAACGCGCTCAGAATGCTGCACCTCGCCAATGATCTGCGCCGCGCCGTCGAGCGCGACGAGTTCACGATCCATTACCAGCCGATAAGATCTTTGGAATCGAATGAGATCCGAGCATTCGAGGCGCTCGTCCGATGGAATCATCCGACGCTTGGTATGCTCTCGCCGATGGAGTTCATTCCGCTCGCCGAAGAGAACGGCATCGTCAACGAGATCGACAACTGGGTCATGCTGAACGCCTGCCGGCAAATGAAAGAATGGCAGAGCGAGTTCGACGAGCTGCGCGACGTTGCGATCTCGGTCAACGTCTCATCCAGGCAGTTTGCCCAAGTCGGCCTGTTCGATACTGTGAAGGACGTCTTGATCGAAACGGCCCTTTCGCCCTCGAAGTTACTGCTTGAGATCACGGAGACGGCGATGATCAAGAATCTCAAGAACACGGCGACGATCCTTCGCGAGCTCAGTTTCCTCGGCGTCAGGATCGCGCTCGACGACTTCGGCACGGGCTATTCATCGCTCAATTATCTGCATGAGCTGCCGATATCGGTGCTCAAGATCGACCGCTCGTTCGTCAATCGAATCGACAGCGAGAAGGAAGGAATCGAGATCCTGAAAGCCATCATCGCGTTGGCTGCGAGCCTGAAAATGGAAACGACCGCCGAGGGTATCGACACCGAGAATCAGTTCGAGGAGCTGCTGCGGATCGGTTGTATCAGCGGTCAGGGTTACTATTTGTCGAAACCTTTTCCTGCCGACGCTCTGCCGGAATACCTCGCTTCGGAACGCGGCGATTTCGTTCCGAAGCAAGAGATCGCGCGCGGCGGACTTCGTCTCGTGAATTTTTGATCAACGCTTGCCAAGAAAATTCTCCGACCACAATTCGAAAACCAGAAGCGTCCAGAGCTGTTTGTGATGCGAAGCCGCGCCGGATTCGTGTTCGCGGATGAGCTTCGCGACGTGGTCCGGTTCGAACAATCCCTGATCTTTCAGACGCGAGGGCGAGAGTTTTTCGTGCATCAGCGGATTGAGCCGGCCTTTGAGCCAGGATGCGATCGGGATGCCGAATCCCTTTTTCGGCCGCTCGAGAATGCCGCGGGGCAGAAGCGGCTCGACGGCCTTCTTCAGAATGTACTTTCCGTTCTTCCCGCGGAGTTTGTGATCGACCGGAAGCGATGCGGCGAACTGCGCGACGCGCGGATCGAGGAACGGCGCGCGAACTTCGAGCGACACCGCCATCGATGCGCGATCGACCTTTGTCAGGATGTCTTCCGCCAAATAGTAGTTGATGTCGAGAAACTGCATCTTCTCAATGTCGTCGGTCGCGTCGCAGATGGCGAGCAGATCCTTCGCGTCACGATAAACATCGGCGTCGGTCTTTTCGCGGACTTCGGGGGTGAGAAGACTCCGGACCTCGTCGACCGAGAACGAGCCGAAATACGAATGATGCCGAGTCACGAGATCGTATTTCGAGGCCGCCACAAACCGCTTCGCCTTGTAGTCGAACGACAGGTTCTTCGTCGAAACCGGAAGCGCGTTGACGACCGGTTCGATAAGGCCGCGGCGAACGATACGCGGGACGCGCTCGTAGGCGCGCGCGACCTTGTGGGCGTAGTACATCGGATAGCCGGCGAAGATCTCGTCGCCGCCGTCGCCGCCGAGTGCGACCGTCACGCTCCGGCGCACGAATCCGGAAAGAAGGAAGGTCGGGATCAGCGAACCGTCGGACATCGGTTCGTCAAGCCATTTGCCGATCTCCGAGATCAGATCGGCGGCGCGTTCGACGCTCAGGCGATCTTCGTGATGTTCGGTTCCGAGATGCGTCGCGACCTCGCGCGCGAATCTCGACTCGTCGAACGAATCCTCTTCAAAACCGATCGAAAAGGTCTTGACGCGTTCGGTCGAAAACTGCGTCGCGAATGCCGCGACCGTCGATGAATCGATGCCGCCCGAAAGCAAGATCCCGAGCGGGACATCGGAAACGAGCCGCATACGGACCGCGTCGGCGAGGAGTTCACGAAGTTCTTCCAGCTTCTTTTCCGGGATCTCCGCGCCGCTTTTGTTCTCTTCTTTTTGCCACGTCAGGTTCCAGTAACGCTTTGTCGCGATCTTTCCGTTCTCGACGGTCAGGAGATGGGCGGCGGGCAGTTTCGAGATTCCCTTGAAGATCGAACGCGGCGCCGGTACGTAATCGAACGAAAGGTAATGCCGAAGCGCGTCGAGATCGATCTCGGCGGTAACCGAAGGGTTTTCGAGCAGCACCTTGAGTTCCGAACCAAAAATCAGTTTGTCGCCGAAAACGCCGTAGTAGAGCGGTTTCTCTCCGAAGCGGTCGCGGGCGATGATCATCTTTTCGCGCGTCTTGTCCCAGAGCGCGAAGGCGAACATCCCGTTGATCTCATCGACCATCGCGTCACCGTATTCCTCGTAGAGATGCGGCAGTATCTCGGTGTCGCTGTTCGTGATGAACTTATGGCCGCGCTTTTCGAGATCGGCGCGGACCTCGCGATAGTTGTAGAGCTCGCCGTTCATTACGACGACGACCGTGCGGTCCTCGTTGTAAACGGGCTGTTCGCCGGTATGAAGATCGATGATCGAGAGCCGGCGCATACCGAGCGCGACCTGTTCGTCGTGCCACAGCCCTTCAGAATCGGGACCGCGATGCTTCATCCGCTCGCACATCGCGTGCAGAACCGCCCGATTCTCCAAGGATCTTTTTTTATCGAGGCTGATCCAGCCAGTTATTCCGCACATTTAGGTTTCTGGAGACCGTCGGAATTCAACCGCATCGGGAACCCGAAAGAAGTCAAATCCATCCTTCAATCCATCATTCTTGAAACCCGATCTTCTCACGGACCGCGTAGATCGGCTTGTCCTGAGATTCGTGATAGGTCCGGACAAGCATTTCGGCGAGGAGCCCCATCAGGACGAACTGGACCGAGATAGCGAACATCACGATCGACAAGATCGGAAGCGGTGTTTCCACAAAATCGGCGTGAAACTGCGGAAAGCCGAGACGATGCGAAAACTTGAGGAAGATCGCGTACAGGCCCGAGATGATCGACACGAACAACGCGATGAATCCGAAGGTCCCGAAAACGTAGATCGGTTTCGTGTGGTATTCGGCCATGAACTTGATCGTCATCAGATCGAAAATGACCTTCACCGTCCGCGAGATGCCGTACTTCGATTTTCCCATCGTCCGCGCGTGGTGATCGACCGGGATCTCGGTCACTCGCGCTCCCGCCCAACTTGCGTAGATCGGAATGAAACGGTGCATTTCGCCGTAGAGCCGAACGTCCTGGAGCACGTCGCGCCGATATGCTTTCAGCGAACAGCCGTAGTCGTGAAGGTGAACGCCGCCGATCCAAGATATGATCCGGTTCGCGATCTGCGACGGCAGCTTGCGCGAGATCATCTTGTCCTGCCGGTTCTTTCGCCAGCCTGAAACCACGTCGAAACCCTCGTCGAGTTTTTCGAGCAGCCGCGCGATATCCTTCGGATCGTTCTGCAGGTCGGCGTCCATCGGTATCAGGATCTCTCCGCGCGATGCGTCGATGCCGGCGCTCATCGCGGCTGTCTGACCGTAGTTCCGGCGCAGCGAGATGATCCTGACACGATCGTCTTCGGACGCGATCTCGCGCAGTATGCGGAGGCTCGCGTCGGTCGATCCGTCATCGACAAAGATCACTTCGGCGGTCTTGCCGAGCTCCGCCAGGGCTTCGCTGATCTTGACGTGCATCGGGCGCAAATTGTCCTCTTCGTCCAGTACCGGCAGAAATAGCGACAGTTCCGGCGGTTGCGGATTCTCGGGCTGTGTATGCTTCGTTTTCATCCCTTTCTGCAAAGTTACTAATTTACTTCTTTCATCCCGAAAAATACAGCAATCCTCAGCCGGCGCGTTTGAAATCGGATCCGGAGGCGCCCGGGCGGGAAAGATCGGAGAAATTCTGATAAAGTGTCGGACGATGATAAACCGAAGGCGATTTCTTCAAACCTCGATCGTTTCGTTGCTCGCGGCCGACTCGGCCCTGGCGCAGGCCTTCGAGATCAGGTCTTCGCTCGAGTCGAAGCGGCCGGTCGTCGTCTCGACGTGGGACAGCGGAATCCGCGCCAACGCCGCGGCGTGGAAGGTTCTCGGCTCTAAAGGCCGCGCGCTCGACGCCGTCGAGCAGGCGGCACGGTCGGCCGAGGACGAGATAAGCTGCTGCGTCGGTCTCGGCGCAAATCCGGACCGCGACGGCATCGTCACGCTCGATGCGTCGATAATGGATGAGTTCGCGAACTGCGGCTCTGTCGCTTACCTCAGACGGATCAAGAACCCCATCTCAGTTGCGCGCAAACTGATGGAATCGACGCCGCACGTCTTTCTCGCCGGCGAAGGCGCCGAACGGTTCGCCGTCGCGAACGGATTCGAACGCCATCCTGAGAAGCTGTCGCCCGAAGCTGAAGATGCCTACCGCAAATGGCTCAAGGATTCGAAGTACGAACCCGTGATCAACATCGAAAACCGCAAGGAATCATCTCAGTTTTCGCCGTACGAGTTGGCGGACGGATCGGCGAACCACGACACGATGGGAACGATCGCGCTTGATGCAAAAGGCAACCTCTCGGGCGCGTGCACGACGAGCGGAATGGCGTTCAAGATGCACGGCCGCGTCGGCGACTCGCCGATCATCGGCGCGGGGTTGTACGTCGACAACGAGGTCGGCGCGGCGACGAGTTCCGGTGTCGGCGAAGAGGTTATTAGAATTTGCGGCACGCACCTTATCGTCGAGCTGATGCGGAACGGAGTTTCGCCTGAACGCGCGTGCCGCGAGGCGGTCGAGCGGATCGTGAAGCGTGATCCGAAAAAGGCCGAGACGTTTCAGGTCGGATTCATCGCGATCAGCAAGAAAGGCGCGATCGGCGCGTGGTCGATCCAGCCGAAGTTCAGTTTCGCGGTCACCGACGAGCAGCATCCCGAAGGCCGGATCTTCGAATCAAAAAGTCGATTCTAACGCAGAACCCAATGCAGAACCCCGCACGAAGTAAGGGGGCCAGCTCGCAGCGCGAGCTGATCTCG
>CAZARD010000145.1:0-9020 GCA_964487505.1 uncultured Blastocatellaceae bacterium
AGCCGGAGTCAAGTTTGAATCTCGATCCACTAGCTGAAGCTAGTGGCAATTCATAGAGCAGACGACAAATCGGAGTTTTCACACAACCTCTGTAGTTAGTAGCAAGTCATACAACTAGATTCTCAAGATCATCCTGGAATCTTGGACCCTGGAATCTGGAATTTGGAATCTTCGGCCCTGGAATCCTGGGCCCTTGAATCTGGAATCTTGAAACCTGGAATATGGAATCGCAAATCGCAAATCGCAAATTGAAAATCGCAAATCCCCCTACTCAACCCGCCAGGCGGATTCGGTCTTGAGGAGCTTGCTCATCAACGAAGCGTGGACGGCGTGGCCCGATTTCTCGGCGGTGATCCGGCCGCGGACCGGCATTCCGAGCAACGCGACGTCGCCGATGATGTCGAGAATCTTGTGGCGGACGAATTCGTCCGGAAAACGCAGCGGGGATTTGTTCAGCATGCCGTCGGCGGTGAGTACGATGGCATTGTCGAGCGATCCGCCGAGCGCGAGGTTCGCGCGCCTCATTATCTCGATCTCGTGCGTGAATCCGAAGGTCCGCGCCGAAGCGATCTCGCGGCCGAACGACCCGTTCGTCAGTTCGAACTTCAGCTCTTGGCGCCTGATGAACGGGTGGTCAAAATCAATCACGCAGTCGATCTCGAAGCCTTCCGCCGGCTCGATCGACATCCGACGGTCGCCCTGCTCGAACTCGATCTTTTCAAGAATCCTCAAATAATGGCGCTTCGCTTCCTGTTCGGCAACGCCGGCGCGCTCGATCAACTCTAGAAATCCCTCGCTTGAACCGTCGAGGATCGGGATCTCGATATTGTCCAGCTCGATGAAGCAGTTGTCGATGCCGGATCCGCGAAGCGCGGACAGCAGGTGTTCGCAGGTCGAGAGAAGAACGCCGTTCCGGACGAGGGTCGTCGCGTAGCTGCAGTGCGAAATATACTCGACCGAAGCCGGGATCTCGAAATCGTCGAGATCGGTGCGGACGAAGACATAACCGGTGTTTTCCGGCGCCGGTCTCAGGGCGAGATTCACCTCGACCCCGGTATGAAGGCCGATGCCGCTGATCGAGACGCGATTCCTTAAGGTCAACTGTCGGTTCACTGCCCTTTCGCGGAGCAAGAACCGTACCCGTTCCAAAACTCCGTTAAACCGGCGATTTCGCCGGGCCCGTTGTTGCGAAACCTCCACAAATGCTCGGCGCGTGTCGCAAAAATGCAAAACGATTCTCTAATTTTCGCAATCGCCACGGGGATTGTCGGGGATCCGTTTGCGAACGTCAGATCCCGTCCAATTTCAAGTTCAATTGAAATCTCGGGAGATCCGGTCGGTCCGGGTCATTTCGGCTGCAAGGCATGAGACCGAACACAATTCTCAATCGAAAACTGCGAACGGAATCAATTCCCCGGCGCATCGGCGTTCGTTGCCCGCGCCAGCAAGAACGCTTATAATTTCCTGAATACTTATGGCACTTGAAACCGCCGGGCAAAAGCCCGCGAAAGCGACAAAACTCAAGATCGAGAATCAAGCCGGATTCGATCTTCCTAAGGACACCAACGAGCAGATCCACAAGATCCTCGATTATCTTCCGATGGAACATCTGCGCGGCCTCGAAAAGGTCAAATTGGTCGATTTCATCAACGATCCGCGGCTTGCGAAGATGGATGTACCGATGAAGGGCGATCTGCCCGGACTGTACCATCCCAAAATGGGAACCCAGAACGCGTTTCTAGAAATGTCGATGGGCGCGCTGCTTCAGCCGACCGAGGGCTTCGCGAAGCGTTGGATGGCGAAACAGTCGTTCAAATCGAACCTCGCGGGGCTGATCTTCTCGCTCGTGGGACAGCATTACTATCTGACCCTTCGCCATTCGGTGAAGAAGCAGAATCTAGAACCGCAGATCAGGCAGTATGCCGAAAAGAATCTGCGCGAATGGGGCGAAAAACAGAACGCGAACTCGTGGCGCGCAAAGCTTTTCAAGCCGTTGCGCCCCTACATCGAGCGTTGGGCGAAATGGCTCAACAAGCGCGCGGTCGCCGCGCAGAAGAAGTAAGGGCGATTTCGATTTGCGATTTGCAATTTGCGATTCTTGATCGACGGCGCGGTACCTGAGGAGATTTCGACTCGCATGCGATCGCCAATCGCAAATTGCAAATTGAAAATCGCAAATGAACAAGGCAAATGAACTACTGGCTTGTAAAACAGGAACCGGAAGCATATTCGTTCGACGACCTTTTGAAGGACGGCAAGACCGACTGGACCGGCGTTCGGAACTATCAGGCGCGAAACAATTTGCGGGCGATGAGAAACGGTGACCGGGTCTTGTTCTACCATTCCGTATCCGACAAGGAGGTCGTCGGCCTGACCGAGGTGACCCGTGAAGAGTATCCGGATCCGACAGACACGAACTGGATCTGCGTCGAACTGACGCCGGTCGAGAGATTCGCCAAGCCGGTTTCGCTCGCCGCGATCAAGGCCGAGAAGAAGCTTGGGGAAATCGCGCTCATCAAACAGTCGCGCCTCTCGGTAATGCCGCTGACCAAGGCGGAATTCGAGACGATCGTCAAGATGGGAAAGTGAGGCGATTTTGGATTTTGGATTTTGGGTTTTGGATTGCCGCTTGCCTGGCCGGGGGCCGAAACTCCCGTTGATTTGTTGAGATTCGGGCGATTGGGAGTTGTCATTCCGATTCGCGCGAAGTACACGGGAGCAATTAAGATCAAAGCTGCCGAGCGCGGATTGATGGTGTTTCGCGGGCAGTTTCCCGAAAAATCGTTCCGGGATCAAGTCGGACCGTTGAATCTTGCGTAGAAGATCGGTCCGACCGTTGAATCTTCTGAGTCCCCGTGCGCTATTGAATCTTATGCTGAAAGACGCCGTTGCTTATTATCATCAATTGCTTGAGGACCGCGAACTGGCGGACGCCTCGAGGCACGCCCTTGACCAGGGGCTCGAATCCGCCCGGCTTATCTTTGGCGGACGCCGCCTGTCGCCGTACCTTCGCCCGCATTTTGTGACCAAAGGGGATTGGGAACGCGTTCGGACGGTCTGCGAGACCGTATGGTCGGCGCTCCAGAAGGTGAAGGACGCGGCCATCGGTGACGACAAGTTGCTCGACGAACTGGGCGTCACGGCGGTCGAACGGGAACTCGTCGCCATCGATCCCGGCTATCGGCAGGTCTCTCCGACGGCGCGGCTCGATTCGTTCCTGACCGAGAATGCGTATTCGTACGTCGAACTCAACGGCGAGAGTCCGGCGGGCATCGCGTATGCCGATTCGGCGGCCGAGATCTTTCTGAAGCTTCCCGTAATGAAGAAGTTCCTCGAGCGTTACGACGTCGAGCATTTCGAGGGCCGGCCGAAACTACTCGACGTCCTTCTTCGGGCGCACGAGGAGTTTCTCGGCCACGAGCCCGAACAGCCGCCCGTGATCGCGATCGTCGACCTCAAGGGCCTTCCGACGCAAAAGGAATTCGAGCTTTTCCGCGACTATTTTGAAGGTCATGGCTGCAGCGCTCTGATCTGCTCGCCGGACGAGTTGGAGTTCGACGGCAAATATCTGTACGTCGACGGCGTCAAGATCGACATCGTGTACAAACGGCTGCTCGTCAATGAGTATTTGCCGATAATGACGGAATACCCGGCGTTGCTCGACGCGTACCGCGCCGGGGCGGTCTGTCTCGTCAACAACTTCCAATGCAAGATCATCCACAAAAAGGCCATCTTCGCCGTTTTGACCAACGAGCGTTACGCGCATCTCTTTTCGGATGAAGAACTTGCAGCGATCGATCGGCACGTGCCGTGGACCCGTCGCTTCCGCGACGAACAAACGGTTTACAAGTCCGAAGCGATCGATCTCGTCGAGTTCACACGATCGAACCGACCGAAACTTGTCCTCAAACCGAATGACGATTACGGTGGGCACGGCATTCATATCGGCTGGACGTCGGATGAAAAGGATTGGGACGAAGCGATCGTGTCGGCGCTGGCGAACGGCGATTATCTCGTGCAGGAACGCGTCGAGACGTCAAAGGAGATGTTCCCGATGCTTTTCGGCGAGGAAGGGAAGCTGGCGATGATCGAGCAGCTCGTCGATCTCGATCCGCTTTTGTTCTTCGGCAAGGTCGGTTCCGCGTTCACGCGGCTTTCGACATCGGAATTGGCGAATGTTTCGAGCGGCGGCGGAATGGTGCCGACGTTCATTATCAAAGAAAGATGATCAAGGGTTTTCTGAAGGGTTTGTTTGTACTGTTGTTTGCTTTCTCGGGCGCGGCCGTCGCGGCCGACGACCGGCGCCAGCTTTTTGAGATCAAGGCGCCGGCGGCCCCGGGAGTATGGTCGGCCGCTTCGGTCCGCGAAAGCGAGATCGAGTTCCCGACCTTTGCGATCGAAATGGCGACCGCGCTCGAGATTCCGCTCCTTGACGGCCGCCGATACTTGGCGGAACGCCGATCGCTCGAGTCGCGCGGCCTCGGGGATCTGACCTGGCGCGGCAAGATCGGGCCGGACGATGTCGTCCTGACAGTCAAAGGCGGCCACGTTTCCGGACTTATCTATTCGAAGGACGCGGTTTACGAGATCGTGCCGCGAGGCCCGAAGCATTTCCTCGTAGAACTCGATCAACGGCGCTTTCCGGAATGCGGCGGAGCGGTCAATAGCGATCTCCCGATGACGCCAAACTTCGCGGCCCCGCTTGCAACCGTCGATTCGGGTGACCGGATCGACGTTCTGGTCGTCTACACGACTGCGACCAAGAACAATCTCGGCGGCGACGCGCAGGCACAGGCCTTTGCGCAGCAGGCGATAGACGCCACCAACACCGCGTACCTGAACAGCAAGATCAACCAGCGGATCCGTCTGGTCCACGCCGCCGAATGGGTTTATACGGAAACGACCAGCGGCAGCACCGATCTCGCGAACCTTCGCGCCGACGCGAACGTGCAGGCGTTGCGCGACACGCACAAGGCGGATCTCGTCGCGATGATCGGCGAGATCCAGGGGGCCTGCGGCGTCGGCTACCTGATGGGCAGCAATCAGACGAGCGGCAATCCGAACAACGGTTTTACGGTCACGGCCCGCAGCTGCGCGGTCGGAAACCTGAGTTTCGCGCACGAGCTCGGCCACAATATGGGAAGCGCGCACAATCCCGAGAACGGATCGGGCGCGACCTACCCGTTCGGTTTCGGGCATTGGGTCAACGGATCGTACCGGACGGTGATGTCCTACGTCGATCCGTGTACCAGCGGATGCACGCGTCGACCGTATTTTTCAAATCCGATGGTCGAGTTCAACGGTGTTCCGACCGGTGTCGACAACACGCGAGACAACGCGCGTTCGATCAATTTGACGGCTGACGCGATCGCGAACTACCGATACAGCGGAAGAAACCTCAGACTTCTCGGCTTCACCGGCGGCGAGACGCTTCCGAGGGGCATCAGGCGGACGCTCGCGTGGGATTCGGACAATATCGCGGGCGACGTCAGGATCGAGCTTTCCCGCGACGAAGGCACGACGTGGACCGTCATCAACCCATCGACGCCGAACGACGGGGCCGAGGCTTTCGCCGTTTGGGGGGCGACTACCAAACGGGCCCGGTTGCGCATCGTGAGCCTTGCCGACGGCACGGTCAGCGATTCAAGCTCGCGGAACATTGTGATCCGATAACGACAATCAATGGAATCATCAGGAAAGAAATCGCGCCTGCAGCAGCTTGCCGAAGAGTTCCGCGAGCTCGAGAACCGGCTCCGGCTCGGCGGCGGCGATGACAAGATCGCGAAGATCCACGCCCAGGGGAAACTGACGGCGCGTGAACGCATCGAGCTTCTTTTCGACAAGGAAACGTACCGCCAGGAGATCGGCCTGCTCGTCGCGTATGACGAATACGGCGGTCAGGCTCCGGCGGCCGCGGTAGTCACCGCGGTCGGAAAGGTGAGCGGCCGCGAGTGCGTCGTGGTGGCGAACGATGCGACGATCAAGGCCGGCGCGTGGTATCCGGAAACGATCAAGAAGATCCTGCGTGCCCAGGAGATCGCGATGCGGAACCGCGTTCCGATCATTTATCTGGTTGATTCGGCGGGAGTTAACCTTCCCTATCAGGGCGGCGTCTTCCCCGGCCAATACGGCGCGGCGCGGATCTTCTTCTACAACTCGCTGATGCGGCGCTATCTGAAGGTGCCGCAGATCTCGGCGGTAATGGGAATGTGCGTTGCCGGCGGGGCGTATCTGCCGGCGCTTTCCGACGTGATCCTGATGGTCGAGGGGACATCGTTCATGGGGCTCGGCGGGGCCAATCTCGTCAAAGGCGCGACGGGCCAGACCATCGACAATGAGACGCTCGGAGGCGCGATGACCCACAACTCGATCTCGGGCGTCGCGCATTTCCGCACGAAGAACGACGAGGATTGCCTTGCGAAGATAAGGCAGCTTGTCTCCGAATTGCCCGCGAAAGAGCAGACGCGGGTTTCGGTCGCCCCGCCGCGTGGCGCGAAGAACGACGCCGATTCGCTGTACCGCACTCTGCCCGACGATCACCGCGCGCCCTACGATATGCGGGCGTGTCTCGATGCGATACTCGACGGTGGTGAACTCGACGAGTTTCAAGCGGATTTCGCGAAAGAGATGATCTGCGGGACCGGACGGATCAACGGGATCCTCGTCGGCGTCATCGCGAACTCGCGGGGAATGGTCCGCGGCGCGGCCGGAAAACCGCCCAAATTCGGAGGCATTGTCTACACCGAATCTGCTGAAAAGACGGCTTACTTCATCGAGAACTGCAACCGTCACTCGACGCCTTTGCTTTTCGTCCAGGATGTCTCCGGCTTCATGGTCGGGGCCGAGGCCGAGCACTCCGGCATCATTCGCGCCGGCGCTCAGTTCGTCGAGGCGATGGCCTGCGCGGCGGTTCCGAAACTCGTGCTGACGATCAACCACGCGTCCGGGGCCGGCTATTACGCGATGGCGGGCCAAGGGTTCGATCCGGATTTCATCTTCTCGCTCCCGACCGGGCGGATGGGGGTTATGGAAGGCGACTCGGCCGTCCAGGCGATCTTCGGAACGCAGCTCGAGAAATTGAAGAAGGCGGGAAACGAGCCGGACGAATCGATGAGGGTGGAGATGGAAAAGGTCCGGCAGACGTACGATATGGAGCTCGACGCGAAGCACGCCGCCGCGCGCGGATTGCTCGACGCGATCGTCGCGCCGGAGGACCTGCGGCCCGCGTTGACACTCGCGCTCGAAACGTGCCTCAACACCAACAAGCCGCACATTGGCCCGATGTATCTCGAGATCGCCGGCTGAGCATCCGCGTCCAATGGAAGAACGATCGCGAATCGCCCGTCACGTGCTTGAGATCACGGTCTTCGTTTGCGGCGCGATCGTGATGATCTACGAGATCAACGGTTCGAGGATCCTCGCGCCGCATATCGGCACATCGACCTACGTCTGGACGAGCCTGATCGGCGTCATACTCGCGGCGCTCAGTTTCGGATACTGGTACGGCGGCCGCGTCGCCGACCACAACCCGGATGCGCGGTTCCTCGCCGGCGTCGTATTCGCCGCGGGCGGCGCGGTTTCACTGACGATCCTCGTAAAGGACCTCGTTCTTGCGTTCATCGCCAACATGGCGCTGATGCTCGAACTCAAAGCGGTCCTCGCGGCGCTGTTTCTTTTCGCGCCGGCGAGCGTCCTGCTCGGATTCGTGACGCCGTTCTCGGTCAAACTGCGCACGCTTTCGCTGGCCGAGACCGGAGCCACCGTCGGCCGCCTGTACGCGCTGTCGACGATCGGCAGCATCGTCGGGACCTTTGCGGCGGGCTTCGTCCTGATCCCGTTCGTCGGAAGTTCGCGAACGCTGTATCTGATCGCCGGCGGGCTTTTTGGCGTGGCGCTGCTGCTTGCGCCGTTTGCGGTGACGCAGATGCGGGTCGTCTCGGTCCTGCTTTTCGTTTTCGGGGTTCTGACTGGTGAGGCGTTCAGCATCTACCAGAACCGGCGGATCGAGTTGATCGACGTCGATACCGAGTACAGCCGGATTCAGATCTTCAGGGATAATGAAGAAACGAGCGGCCGGCCTCTGCGCATACTCGCCATCGACCCGGGAACCATCCAGTCGAAAATGTATCTGGACGGCGACGACCTGGCGACCGAGTATCTTCGCTACTATCATCTCGTTCGGCATTTCAACCCGGGATTCCGCCGCGTGCTGATGATCGGCGGAGCGGGGTTTTCCTTTCCGAAGGATTTTCTGAAGCGGTATCCCGAAAGGTCGGTCGAAGTCGTCGAGATCGACCCGAAGATGACACGACTCGCACGCAAGTACTTTGATCTGAAGGATGATCCCCGCCTAAGCATCCATCACGAGGCCGGCCGCGTCTTTCTGAACCGCGCCCCCGATTCCTCATACGACGCTGTCCTCATCGACGCATTCACGGCACTTTTCAGCATCCCGTTCCATTTGACGATACAAGAGGCCGCGCAGGAGATGAAGCGCGTGCTGCGCGCCGGCGGCGTTGCGATCTTCAATGTCGGTGGTGCGATCGACGGACCGAAAAGCCGCTTCTTTCGGGCGGAACTCGCGACGTTCGGAAGGGTCTTCCCTGATGTCCGGGTCTTCAAGGTGCGCCCCGAGGCGAGCGACGAGGCGGTTCAGAATCTGCTCATCGTCGCGAGGGCCAACCGAATGGATGGAATGGACCTTTTGCCGGACGCCGAGATCGAAAGGCTCCTCCGTCAGTTCCGTAACATTCCGCCCGATTCAAGTCCGGTCCTCACCGACGACCTCGCGCCCGTCGAGCTTTTCAATTCAGGACGATAGCCGAATCCGAGTCTGTATTGCGGGACTCCAAAATCGAAAATCAATCCCGTGCGAAACGTTGAAGATCGCTACGCAAATTCGTGCGAACAAAACAGCGGCCTCCATTCTGACAAGCGCACCCCGGCCGCTTGAGCGTGCGAAGCACGCGACGTTACGATAGCACCACGTGGAGCGAAAGCGGAACGGGGTGTGTCGGGAC
>CAZARD010000146.1:0-2142 GCA_964487505.1 uncultured Blastocatellaceae bacterium
AACCGATGGCTCGTCCCGCCCGCCGCGCTCTGCATTCATCTCTGTATCGGAATGGCATACGGATTCAGCGTTTTCTGGATCCCGTTGACGCGCGCCCTCGGCATTGACCATTCGGTGCCGTGTCCGGCCGGCACGACCTGGTATCAGATGCTCGTCACGACAACGTGCGATTGGGACAAGCCGATGCTCGGCTGGATGTACACCTTGTTCTTCGTCTTTCTCGGATCGTCGGCCGCGCTTTGGGGGCGCTGGCTCGAGCACGCCGGACCCAGAAAAGCGGGCTTCGTCTCGGCGCTCTGCTGGTGCGGAGGACTGGTCATTTCCGCGACCGGCGTCTATTATCATCAGCTTTGGCTGATGTGGCTCGGCTCCGGTGTGATCGGCGGCATCGGGCTCGGACTCGGTTACATTTCGCCCGTTTCGACGCTGATCAAGTGGTTTCCGGACCATCGGGGAATGGCGACCGGAATGGCGATTATGGGATTCGGCGGCGGCGCGATGATCGGTTCGCCCCTTGCGGACCTCTTGATGAAGCGCTTTGCGGCATCGTCATCGGTCGGCGTCTGGGAGACTTTTCTCGCGATGGCCGCGATCTACATTACATTCATGATGCTCGGCGCGTTCGCATACCGAGTCCCGCCGTCGGGTTGGAAGCCGAGCGGCTGGACGCCGCCCGACGCCGAACGCGCCGGGACGATGATCGCGAAGGGGCACGTCCACGTCGACCGCGCTTGGCGGACGCCGCAGTTCTGGCTGCTTTGGGGAATCTTGTGCCTCAATGTCTCAGCCGGCATAGGCGTCATCGGAATGGCGTCGCCTCTGCTGCAGGAGATCTTCGGCGGGCGTCTGATCGGGGTCGATACCGGTTTTACCGATCTCAACGCCGCGCAGATTGCCGAGATCGCGACGGTCGGCGCGGCTTTCACCGGCCTTCTCAGCCTGTTCAATATCGGCGGGCGATTCTTCTGGGCGTCGCTATCGGACTACATCGGCCGCAAGCCGACATATTTCGTCTTCTTCGTCCTCGGCTGCGCGCTCTACTTTATGGCGCCGACCCTCGGACGCTCCGGCAGTCTCGGACTTTTCGTCGCGGCTTTCTGCGTCATCCTAACGATGTACGGCGGCGGATTCGCGACGATCCCGGCATATCTTTCCGATCTCTTCGGAACGCAGATGGTCGGAGCGATCCACGGCCGGCTCTTGACGGCCTGGTCGACCGCCGGCGTGCTCGGACCGGTGCTCGTCAACTATATCAACGACGCGCAGATCCGGGCCGGCGTGCCGCGCAATCAAGCCTACGACACGACCCTGTATATTCTTGCCGCGTTGCTTATCGGGGGATTCGTATGCAATCTGTTGGTTCGCCCGGTGGCCGCGAAATGGTTCATGACTCCCGAGGAATTGGCGGCCGAAAAGCAGCTCGCGCACGAACGCGCCGCCGTGACGGAGGTCGGGGAATCGCATTCCATTGATGCCGACAGCGGGCGCTGGGCGCTGGTCCTTGCATTCTGGATCGTCGTCGCCGTCCCGCTCGGGTGGGGAATCTGGATCACGATCTCGAAGGCGCTTCCGCTTTTCAGATAACAAAAGGCCCCGAAATTACTTTCGGAGCCTTTCTCGAACTGGTGGAGATGAGGGGGGTCGAACCCCTGACCTCTGCATTGCGAACGCAGCGCTCTGCCAAACTGAGCTACATCCCCGTGGCGATTTGGGATTGGTGATTTTGGATTTCGGATTCCTGAAAACACCGATCCGGCGAAGGACTAAGGTATCGCACCAAAAGGCCTTGCGTCAAGTTTTGAATCCAACATCCAATTCTCACCCCTCGCGATCGAGAATCTAAGATCGCAAATCCAAAATCGCGTCACTGTACGGTCGCCGCGAGCAGCGAGCCGCGCGGGTCCGAAGCGAACGCCCAGCCGTCCTCGATCTTTCCGATCATTCCGTGAAAAACTATCTCCTCGCCGCTCAGAACGACGACGACGTCGCCCGGACTGTTAAGTTTTTCGTCGATCTTGAATTTGATGACCGTCGCGTTCCCGTTGTCTTGCGACACGGCCTCGTATTCAAATGTGTCAGCATTGAAGCTGAGCGTCTGGCAAAATGAAACTTCCATAGTAGTCAGTAGTCAGTAGTCAGTAG
>CAZARD010000146.1:2242-7015 GCA_964487505.1 uncultured Blastocatellaceae bacterium
AGTAGTCAGTAGTCAGTAGTCAGTAGAATCGATTCTGACGGGTTTGGCGGGTGTTTTCAAATCGGAATCTGGAAATTGGTCGATCGGCACGCTCTCGTTCGCCATTCGCGAATCGTGAAACCGGTTGAGGGGAAAGCACTTCCGGGTAACTTGCGTAAAAACCGAGAAAGATGCGGCGCGATTGGCGGGACCGGAATCCTGCCGGCCGATCGCTCCCGCGATCGGGCCCCCTTACTTCGTGCGGGGTTCCCCGTCTTCGCTTATCCGGCGATCCCCAGCTAGTCCCGAACAAAGCGATCGCTCCCGCGATCGGGCCCCCTTACTTCGTGCGGGGTTCCGCATTGGTTTGCGGAAATCCGAATTCCCAAATCCGAAATCCCAAATAAGATCGCCCCTTACTCCGCGCGGGGTTCCGCAATGGGTTTGAAATCGAGCGCGATCGCATCGTGATCGGAAAGCGGCGTGCCCGATTCGTCCTTGAGGTTTCCGATCGTCAGGGGCTTGCCGACCGGCTCGATGCCTTTGCCCGTAAACCAGTCGAGCCGGCCCGAGACCTTGCCGCCGACCCTTCCGGCGGCCCAGAAGATGAACGGAAAGCACCATTCCGGCACCCAATCGCGAAGATTCGTGTTCTTTTCGATGCTCGAGATGTCATAGTGGAGCGTCCCGGCGCCGATCTCGTTCAGGTCCTTGTAGTTGTAACCGCGCCGCTCGAGTTCCCTGAAAAGCCCGCGTTCGAAATAGCGGTCCGGATGCGGAAAATGCTTGGTCACGACGCGTTTCGGCCCCATCATCACCCGCCGCCAGTAACCCATTATCGCCCGCCTGTGGTTCTGCGAATTGAATGTCGTCGTGTTCCAATCGCCGCCGATGATCGTCGGCAACGGCTCGAGCGTTTCGAGATGGTCGAGCACGATCTTGATCTGAAGATGCCGGTGCGCCCGCGAGCAGTGGGCATCGAGATGGGTCGTCACCGCGCGGAACGTGCCGGCCGGATGGTCTATATCGGCGATCAGCGCGCGCAGATACCCGAGCCGCTTTTCCTTGCCCCACATCTTGTCCTTTCCGTTCGGCAGATCGACGGCGTGCGCGTTGCGCATCGGGTAGCGCGAGAACATCGCGAGGCCATGGATCGAATTAGTATTCTCGCCCTCGGCGAGAGCTTCGACGCCGCTTCCCTTTTGCAGCGCGATGTAGACCGGCGCGAAGGCGTAGTTCATCTTCAGCTCTTTCGCGAGTTCGCGGGCGACGAACCGGTTCCGGCTACGGGCCATCCCGTAATCGAGTTCGGTCAGGAGCAGCAGGTCCTTGTCCCTCAGGTTCTCGTGATTCTTCAGCGCGTCGACGATTCCCTCGAATACGTTCCCGCGCTCGATGTTCCAGGCGACGCAAGAGATCTTCGATTTCGGATTTTGGATTTCGGATTTCGAATCCGACTCGCTGAAGTCCTCGCGCACGACGGCGCCGAGGATGCGTTCGACCGTCGGCCGGATCTTCTTCCAAAGCTCGCTCCGCTCGGTCTCCTCGATCGATTCGAACGTCAAAAGTTCAGGAAAATGCTGATTCAGGTCGTGTTCGAGCAATTCCGGAGAATGACGAGAGATTTCTTCTAGCACCATACGGTTTCGGATTTTAGATTTTAGATATTTTAGATTTTGGATTTTGGATTGCTTCGATTCGCCAACGATCCAAAATCCAAAATCGAAAATCCAAAACTGTCTCAGTCGTCATACCTCTCTTTCGCCGGGGCGACCGCGAGAAATTCGTTCGTGATCCTTTCCGAATACATCGCCAACAGTTCGTGCAGACGGTCCTTCTTCTTCGAACGCACGATGAGACCGGCGTGATGCGGCTTGTGGACGTGATACACGACCTCCGGTTCGTTCATATGCGAAGTGTCCGGGAATTCCTCCCGCGCGAGCGCGAGGCAGACGCCGGCGTATTCCTTTCTCAGCTTTGGCGGCTTGTACGGATTCTCGTCGGTCGCCGTCTCGAGTTTTGCCCATTCGCGCCACAAATTGAATCCGTTGGCGTGCTCTGTGACGTTCGCGATATACGCGCCGCCGACCCGGCAGGCGACCTCGAGGAGGAAATAGTCGCCCGTCGCGTCCGACCTCAAGAACTCGGCGTGCGAAACCCCGCGCTTGTACTCGAAGCCTTCGAGCAACTGTTTGTTCAACCGTTCGAGTTCCTTGCGTTCTTTCGAGCGGTAATCGACTGTGAAAGTCGAAAAAACGCCGCCGTGGTGCGATACGGTGTAGGGCGGCGTCCCGTATTCGCTGACGCCGGCGGCCACGACTACCCCGTTCTCGACGACCGAATCGACGTGATAGACCTTGCCGGTTATGAACTGCTCGATGAGGAACTGCGACGGGTGATCGCGCCAGGTGTTGCGGTTGTCGAGATCGGTCAGAGTCTCCCAAACCTGATCCTTCGTTTCGCATTTCCGGATCCCGAACGCCGAGACCTCGGTCCGCGGCTTGACTATCCACGGGCCCGGAACGCGATCGAGATACTCGTTGATCGTGTCTTGGTTGAAGACGCCGACAAATTCGGGACACGGAATGCCGAGCGATGAAGCAAGGTTCCGCATCCGCAGCTTGTCACGGAACCTAAGACCGTAACTTCCGGAGATTCCCTCGAGCTGGAGGTGCTCGCGCGCCTTGGCGGCGGTCAGAACGTCGAATTCGTCGAGCCCGACGATGCGGTCGATGGGCCGCCCGCCGGCGATGTTCGTGATCGTGCGGATGTAGGCCTCGACCGACGCGTGGCCTTCGACGGTCTGAACGTCGTTGAGGCTCGTCCACGACCAGTCCGATCCCGTCAGGTCGTTGCGCGTCACGAGCGTCACGTGCCAACCCGCGTTCTGGCATTCCTCCAGAAACTCGTTGCCCTTGAATTCGCTGGCGATGCAAACGATGTATTTTCTCATAGCTGCCTTTTGTGCTGCGCCCGAAAAATGGCACAATCTTTAATTCAAACCGCGCTGATTGCTTGATTCGACGTTAACAAAACGGGCATTCAGTTGCAAACAACAAGGGGAGCGCAGAAGGAGCAGAAAATGGGCGGAATCGATCCGATCGAACTTGTCTCGAACCTGATCATCTATATGGTGGTGCTGTTGCTGGCGATCTCGTCGCACGAGGCCGGCCACGCGTGGATGTCGCACAAATACGGCGACGACACGGCGTATATGCTCGGCCGGGTGACGCTCAATCCCGTCGCCCACACTGACCCGATCGGAACGCTCCTGTTGCCGATCATCGGGTTCATCTTCGGTGCGATGGGCGGTGCGCTGGCCTCGATCCCGCTGATCGGCTGGGGCAAGCCGACACCGGTCAACCCGCGCAACTGGACGAAATACAAGCAGGCGAACGTGATGGTCTCGATCGCCGGGATCCTCGCGAACCTCGCGCTTGCGACGATCGGTTTCGTGATCTTCAAGGCGTTGCTCGAGTACGGGGTCTTCACGCAGGCGAGCCTGTCGGGCGACGGACTGTTGCGGATCTTCGCGCTGCTGCTGTGGTACATGATCTTTCTCAACGTCTCGCTCGCGGTCTTCAATCTGATGCCGTTTCCTCCGCTTGACGGCAGCAAGGTGTTGGCGACCTTTCTGCCGGCGAGCTTTCAGCCGATCCTCGACATGCTCGAGCAGTTCGGTTTTCTGATCCTGATGGCGCTGATCTATTTCGGCATCGTCGGTTTGATAATGTACCCGTTCCGGGTCTTGGTTCAGTACTTGCTTTTCACGCCTTGGTTTTGAGTATGAAGAAACGGATTTTCAGCGGCGCGCAGCCGACGGGAAGCCTTCACTTGGGCAACTACCTCGGGGCGATCCGCAACTGGGTCGATCTCCAGAACGATTACGAGAGTTTCTACTGCATCGTCAATCTGCACGCGATAACGCTCGCGCAGGATCCTGCGACGCTTCGCCAAAAGACGCGAGATCTGGCGCGGATCTATCTCGCCGCCGGCGTCGATCCGGAAGTTTCGACGATCTTCATCCAGTCGGACGTCACCGAGCACGCCGAACTCGCCTGGGTCCTTTCGTGCATCGCGCGGATGGGCGAACTCGAACGGATGACGCAGTTCAAGGACAAGGGCAAGGGCAATTCGGAACGCGCCGGAGTTGGTCTGTTCACTTACCCGGTACTGATGGCCGCCGACATTCTGCTCTATCAGACGCATCTTGTTCCGGTCGGAAAGGACCAGAAGCAGCATCTCGAACTGTCCCGAGATCTGGCGGAACGATTCAACCGAGATTACGGGAAAGCATTCATCGTTCCTGAGCCGTACATTCCGCCCATCGGCGCCAACATCCTGTCGCTGCAGGACCCGACGAAAAAGATGTCGAAGTCGGACGACAATCCGAACGCGTCGATCTTTCTGCTCGACGAACCGGACGCGATAGTCAAAAAGATCAAACGCGCTGTCACCGATTCGGGCACGACGATCGTTTTTGACGAGACGCGCCCGGCGATACACAATCTGCTGACGATCTATCATCTGATGACCGGACGGTCGGCGAACGAGATCGAGGGGCATTTCCGCGGAAAGGGTTACGGCCATTTGAAGATCGAACTCGCCGAAGCCGTCATCGAGTTCCTGAAGCCCTTCCAGGAACGCGTCAAAGGGCTCGACGACTCGCATCTTGACGAGATCCTGAAAAGAGGATCTGACAAGGCGCGCGTCATTGCGCGAGCGACGCTCGACGACGTCTTCGCGAAGATGGGAATCGTCGGGGCGGGCGGCGGAAAGTGAGCAGTGAGCCGT
>CAZARD010000146.1:7115-8892 GCA_964487505.1 uncultured Blastocatellaceae bacterium
TCTACCGTCTACCGTCTACCAAATTATGAAGATAACAGTATACGAAAAACCTACCTGAACGACGTGCCGCAATCTGGCTACGTTGTTTCGGGAAAACAACATTGATGCTGACAGGATCAACTACTTTACGAAGCCATTTACGGCGGAAACGCTCGGTGCGCTTATCCGAAAGACCGGGCTTTCACCGTTCGCCGTTTTGAGGAAGAACGAGATCAAGGACTCGGGTCTGACTGCCGATTCGACGCTCGAAGAGGTCGTTGCGGCAGTTCTCGCGAATCCAAACTTGCTCCAACGCCCGATCGTCGAGGCCGGAGACCGCGCGGTTTTGGCGAGACCGATCGAGAAAGCGCTGGAAATCGTTTGATCGGGATTTTGGATTGCCGATTTTGGATTTTGGGTTTCGCTTTGACCCTTGACGACTTGAATTCGAAATCTGTAATCCGTGGAATCGAATGAAATCTGGAATGATCGGAATCTGGAATCCCCAGACTTGTGGTATCCCTGGAATCCGGAATGATTGGAATCTGGAATCTCTCGGGATCCAGAAATCCAAAATCCAAAATCGAAGAACTAAAATCCAAAATCTAGAATCCAAAATCGAATGCCTTATTACGCCGTGATATTCACTTCCGAACGGACCGACGACGCCGACGGTTACGCCGACATGTCGGCGCGAATGCTGGAACTCGCGCGGAAGTCGGACGGCTTTCTCGGAGTTGAATCGGCCCGTGCCGAGATCGGGATCACCGTCAGCTACTGGCGCGATCCCGAATCGATCCGTGCCTGGCGCGAGAACGCCGAACACCGCGTCGCGCGGACCCTTGGGCGCGAACGCTGGTACCGACGCTTCACGACGCGGATCTGCCGCGTCGAGCGCGAATATTCGTTCGACCGGGACGAGAACTGAAGGATGCAAACCGTCGAGCAACTCAGATCGCTGTTCGCGTTCAACGATTGGGCCAACCGCCGCGCCGTGGTCGCCGTCCGCGAATCGGGTTCGCCGCGCGCGCTCCGCGTGCTCGCGCACATCGTCACGACCGAGATCGAGTATTTCGAACGGCTTTACGGGAAAGATTCGAAAGGATTCGATTTCTGGCCGGATCTTTCGGTCGGCGAATGCGGCGATCTTGCCCGCGATTCGGCCGCCAAATACGAGCGATTGCTGCGCAAATTCGATGAAGAAGGGCTCGATCTCGTCGCCCGTTACCGCACCAGCGAGGGCGTTTGGCGCGAGAACACGTTCCGCGAGATCCTGACGCACGTCCTCTTCCATTCAGCGACCCACCGCGGAAATCTGCTGACGACATTGCGCGACGAAGGCCACGAACCTCCGGTCATCGACCACATCATCTATCTCAGGGAAACAAAGTACTTTTAGTAGCTGGATGCTTTGAATCGTTGAGACGAGAGACCGGCTGTCAGCTTTCAGCCAGTGTTCCCGTCTCGAGCCTCGCGCTTCCTGATTTGTTCGCAGTCGTCGGATGAGATCCGCGGCTAACAATAAGCTGACAGCAAGTTCTTGAAAGAAATCGTTGATCGACGTTCGGGAGTATCTTGAGTAGAGTCGAAGACTGGCGCGCTGATTTGTTAGGTCGCGTTTCCAGTCTCCGCTCATCGAACCGGTTACCCAAATCCGCCGCTCGTCAGCTACCAGACTCACCAACATTTATCTGTGTGGCTCCTTCCGCCACTAGTCAATCGCACCGAGTACGGCGCACTCCCAAATTACGCGTTGGGATTTCCATTGCGGATTCTTGACGAGTTTCGGACTGCCTGA
>CAZARD010000147.1:0-8713 GCA_964487505.1 uncultured Blastocatellaceae bacterium
GATTTTGGATTTTGGATTTTGGACTCTCAACTTCGGATCCTTACATTGAATCTTGAATCTTGAATCCGGAATCTTCAACTTGAATCTTCGCCTTAGTATAGGACGCCGAAATCGCAAATCGAAAACGCCCAATCGCAAACAGCAAATCGCAAATGTCACGCGTCATTCTCGTGCTCGACCTCCTCGACGGCGTGCTCTCCCGAGAGCAGGCTCCGGAAACGCGCGATCGAGATATCTCCGTGGAACAGATAGTAGAATCCGAACAAAAGCGCGGGCGCGAAATAAACAAGATGCATCACGATCGAGACCGCCGCCGCGTCATTCGGCTCAACGTTGAGGAAGATCAGTCCGCCGGCCGTCACCGCGTGGAAGGCCCCGGCAGCGCCGCCAGGCGTCGGGATCAGCGATCCGAGGGCGGCCCAAAACATAACGAACATCGCTCCCGCGAGCGAGATCTCGATGTTCAGATTGAAGGCGAGGATCACGAACCAGGTCGGCACCGCGATCGAAAGCCAAAGCAGCACCGTCCAGAACACGACCCAAAAGATCTCGCGCGCATTCTTGACGATCCGCAAAGAGGCGGCGAGTTGTTCCATCAAGCTGAGCAGAATCCGTCTGAGACGCTTCGGAAAGAAGCGCCGGTCGGTCAGCCGACCGACCCAATCGATTATTCCTCGCGCGTAACGCTGATAGATGAAAAGACAGATGAACCCGGCGATCATTCCGACGAGCAGAAGATTGCCGATCATCTTCACATACGAGAATTCGCGCTCGTGCCCCGCGGGCGAGCTGAACCAGATCAGCGTCACCGAAAAGAACGATATCAACGCCGCCAGATCGAGTATGCGTTCAAGCGCCAGTGTCACGAGCGCCGCCGACGGGCGGACCCGCCGGTCGCGCATCGGGAGCCACATCGGTCGCACGATCTCGCCTGCCCGGCCGATGAAGAACACCGCGGCGAATCCGACGGTCGTCGTCGCGAAAAGTTCCTTAAGCGACGATTCCGTGATCGGTTCGAGAAGGACCTTCCAACGGATCGCGCGAAGCAGATACCCGAAACAAATGATCAGGACCGCCGCAATAATGAAGAATGGGTTCGCTTTTTGGAGACTTGTCGAAACTTCCTGCCAGTCGAGATTTCGCCCGAAGAACCAGAAAAGAAACAGCGCGAACAGTGCAAGAAGTATGAATTTGATGGATTTTCGCAACTTAGATCGTCCCCATCCTTGAAGAATCAGCCCACTAGTTGAAGAATTGTTCCTTGATCGGGGCGAACAACGCCCATCGAACAAAGAAAGAAGATTAACTCAAAGTCGGGCAAAATGAAAAATCGGCCGGCTCACCGTTTAATGGGAACTTTTCCGAAACGGGTCTCGTAGGAAAGTTTGACGGATGCGGCCGGCGCATCAAGTCGGTTTTAACGAAAGGTTTCGTTGGAGAAAAGAGCGTTGGAAGCAATAAAGTTGGCTTCGGAAAAAAGTGGTGCGGAATTGGTGCGTCGGTGCCGCGCAGGGGACGGATCTGCCTGGGAAGAGATAGTTACCGCATACTCGCGGAGGATCTTTAACCTGGCCTACCGCTTCACGTCGAGCGCGGAAGCGGCCGAGGACTTGACGCAGGATGTTTTCATTCGGATCTACAAAACGCTCGATCAATACGATCCGAAACAAGGCGATCTTTCGAACTGGCTGATGCGGCTGGCGCGGAACCTGATCATCGATGATTACCGTCACCGGCAACGCAATCCGCAGGATTCGATGGCCGATGATGTTGACGACCATTCGTTCCATCTGCGGGCCATCGGCGGATCGGCCCAGAAGGAGATAGAGCGTAAGGAGCTGGCGGCGCAGGTCCAGGAGGGTATCGACAAGTTGCCGGCCGATCTTCGAACCTGCGTCATACTGCGCGACATCGAAGAGTTGAGTTACCAGGAGATCGTCGATGTTTTGAAGATCCCGGAAGGGACGGTCAAATCGCGGATCAATCGCGGGCGAATCGAGTTGGCCAAGATCCTGCGCCGGATGAGGGTGGTGACGATATGAAATACGGCAAATCAATGAGAATTAGGCGTCAAACCCGCATCGCGTTCGCGAATCCCGTAGTTCAAGGGGGTAAAGTATGAGCAAGGATAACGAACTGATTCTACAATGCTCGGATTTTGAGGAATCACTGAGCGACTATCTCGACGGCACGCTTGACCGGCCGGAACGTCGCGCCGCTTCGGAACACGCGCTCAAGTGTCCGCTGTGCCACTCGCTGCTCAACGAGGTCAAGGACGCTCTCTCGGCGTGCCACGAGATCGCGGCGCCGAAGCGATCGATGACGCATCTCGAGGCGCGCGTCCTTTCGATGACGATGCCCGAAACGTCGATGACCTGCGAGACTTTCGAAGATCATCTGACGGATTACCTCGACGGATTCTTGCCGGCGAATCTCTTTCACCGCTGGGAACGCCACGCGGTCCTGTGCGACGCGTGTACAGATCTGCCGGGCGCGGTCGTCCGCTCGATCGCAGCCTGTTACACCTATAAGATGGACGAACTGCCGGTCCCCGCGACGCTCAATCAGCGCATCCTTGAGGCAACGATCGGCACGGCGCGCGCTGCGGATGTTCGCGCCGCTTGGGCGTCCCGCGCCGTCGAGTGGCTCCGCGGCCTGAGTTTCCCGATGCCGGTACCGCAGTTCGCATCGGTCTTGATGATGTTCATCTTCGCGGCGTTCATTTTCAGCCAGACGGTGTCGGCCGACGTGGTCGAACGCAGCGTCGCGCTCGCCGAGCAAACCTACAGGCAGAGCGCGGATATCGTTCTGGGCCCCGAAAATGAAGAAAAGTCGAGATCGGCCGAACCGGTTCGCGGCACGTTCGTGAACAACGAGGAACAAAAGAGATGAACTGCGCCTACCATACGCACAATCCGGCCAACGTGAACTGCAACGGCTGCGGCAAGCCGCTCTGTCCCGCGTGCGATCACCGCATCAAGGGGTTTCCGTATTGTCAGGATTGCATAGTTCGCGGCGTTCAGCTTCTGCGAAATCAGGATCAGGGAACGTATTCTCAGTTCGTCCAATCGCAGACCTCGCCGTTCCTTGCGTTCGCTCTGTCGTTCTGTCCCGGACTCGGGGCCGCGTACAACGGCCAAACGATCAAGGCGCTGGCCCATTTCGGGATCGCGGTTGGATTGTTCCAGCTTGCGCTTCAATCCGGAATGGCGATCTTCGGATTCGGCTTCCTCGCGATGTGGGCTTATGCCGCGATCGATGCCTGGAAGACGGCTCGGATGATCCGGCGCGGAGTTATTCCCGAAACGGCCGAAACGCTTTTGGCGCAGAGATTCTCTGGCAACCTGAAGATCTGGGCGATGGTTCTGATCGGGATCGGCGTGATGTTTTTCCTCGACGCCCGATTCCTGATGCGCGGCCTGCTACCGGTAATGCTTATCGGGCTTGGCTTCTACATCTTGCGCACTTACATCTTCAAGAGCGGGGACCGGTCGGATCTGACTTCGGATCGGGCCGGGTTGATCACGGCCGTGCCGGAATTCGGTTCGGAACGATACGATTCCGGATTCGAGGCGCGCCGGTCGGAATCAGGATCTTGGCGAAACCGCTGAGAGTGGTCTAATATGGAAACGGGACGGCGTTGGTTGTTTGTAATTGACGGTCCTGTGGTGAAGAGAGGTTCTAAGGTATGTCAATGTTTGTCAAAGCCGCAGGTATCGGCAGTACGCTTTTGGTAGTTCTGGCGCTGATCATCGCGCTTTTGAAAGGATTGATCGGGCTCGTCGGGTTCATCACGACGGCCATAAAGATCATCATCGTCCTTGCTTTCGTGGCCGTCTTCGTCACCATCGGGCTGTTGGTTTTCCGAACGTTCAGGGAAAGCCGTCGCTCTGAAGACTGAGCGCAACTAAAGCAAATAGTACACTTAGAGTCGTACACAGGACGCGCGGCCCGAATCGCTTGATTTCGCTCCGCGCGTATGGTAACTTTTACACAATTCATTTAAGTTATTCATTAACAAACATTTGAATTAACAACCCCCTAATTTCGGAGTTCGTTTTTTGAACTTCGGTAAGGATTCGCGTTTAGTCGCTTGCGGCTGTTCTTGCGTGATTCCGCGTGCCGAAACGCTGGATTTTCGGAACGCAATCATTGAAAGGAGCTTTCAAAGCGTAATGCAAAACAACAATAAGAATTACAGTTTTTTAGTAACACATACAACAAAATCAAAGATCTATATTCGAAGAATCGAGATTTCGAAACAGCTCATTCATTCAGGATTCGCAGTTTTCATTTTTGCGCTCGTAATCGCCTCGATCGGCGTCTTCAGCTTCACGCGTTTTGACGTGATGGCGAAGAACGAGCCCGGTCCGACGCCGATCCTTGTTGCTCAACAGGTCGTCGCTCCGCCGCAGCTGATTGAACCCCGTTCACTGAATTACAACCGGCCGCAAGCGTCGGACGAGTTTGCGACAAACAGCGGCGGTCCGGATTCTGATCTTCAGCTGACAGGAAGCGAGATCGATGATTCGGAGTCCGCTGACATTGAAAAGCGCCTTCGCGCGATCCGTGCTTCGGCGCCCCCCGAGACGCTCCCGACATCCTGGGCGCACGTTGGCAAGATCAACAACGAGTTTGGCTTTCGCCGTAACCCGTTCGGTGGCCGAAGCTACGAGTTTCACGCCGGGATGGACATCGACGGAGAAAAGGGCGATGCGGTCGTCGCGCCGGGCGACGGAGTCGTCATCAAAGCCGGATGGCAAGGCGGTTACGGCAATCTGATCGAGATCGATCACGGCAATGGGATCACTACCCGCTACGGCCATCTCTCGAAGATCGAAGTCGAGGTCGGCCAGCGCGTTTCGCGCAGCGATCTCATCGGCTACGTCGGCTCGACCGGCCGTTCGACCGGGCCGCACCTTCACTATGAATTGCGTTTGGACGACAAGCCGATCAATCCGCGGTTTTTCCTGCCGCCGGAACCGACCGAGATCAAGTTGGGTTGATCCATCATTTCTATCGAAACGAAAGCGAGCCGCTCGGCTCGCTTTTTTTATGCGATGATTTTCGTCACGGATTGCGCTAAAATCGTCTCAGACATCTATTTCAATCAAAGGAAAAACTTATGAGTTCAAAACTTCGATTTATTACGTCATTAATCGTGTTGCTGGCGGTGGTCGCCGGCTCGGCGCTTCAGGCGCTGGCGATCCCCGACGAGGGAATGTTCACGCCGGACAAGATCGCGACGCTGCCGCTCAAGAAACGCGGCCTGAAGATCGATCCTAAGGATCTCTACAATCCGAACGGTCCTGACATTTCCGACGCCGTCGTCCGTCTCAGTATCGGATGCTCGTCGGAATTCGTCTCGCCGCAAGGGCTCATCCTGACGAACCATCACTGCGGTTTCGACGCGCTCGTCGCGGCCTCGACCGCGCAGAACGATCTCGCGAAGAACGGATTCAAAGCGAATTCGATGAAAGAGGAGATCGAGGCAAAGGATTACAGCGTCTTTATCACGGCGCGGGTCGAAGATGTGACGGCCAAGATCCTCGCCGGCACTGCCGATCTCAAGGGTGAAGCGCTCGCCGCGGCGATCAAGGCCAATACCGAAGCCCTGCAGAAGGCAGAACAGGCTAAGGCTCCGGCCGGTCACGTCATCACGATCCAGTCGCTCAATAGCGGGTTTTTCTACTATCTTTACGAAACGAAGGAGATCAAGGATGTCCGCGTCGTGTATGCGCCGCCCCAGAGCATCGGATTCTTCGGCGGCGATCCGGACAACTTCGAATGGTCGCGGCACACCGGCGATTTCACCTTCCTGCGCGCGTACGTCGCTCCGGACGGCAAGTCGGCCGAGTACTCGCCGAAAAACGTTCCCTACAAGCCGGAGAAGTTCCTTTCGATCTCGATCGACGGCGTCAAGGAGAACGATTTCACGATGATCCTCGGCTATCCGGGCGGCACGTCGCGCTATCGCGAGAGCCAGGCGGTCGAGTACGCGCAGAACGTGAACTTCCCGTTCCTTGTCAGCTATCTGCAGGCTTGGACGGCCGGACTTGTCAAGGCCGGCGAGACCGACGAAGAAAAGCGCGTGAAGCTCCAGGGCGAGATCTTCAGTCTGAACAATTCGATCAAAGCGTGGGAAGGCGGGATAATCGCGATGAAGCGCGCCAATGTGATCGCCCAAAAACAGGCCGAAGAAAACCGGCTCGCGACGTGGATCGCCGCCGATCCGACACGCTCCGCGAAATACGGCAGCGTCCTCGGCGATCTCAAATCGGTTTCGGACGCGTTCTACAAGTTCGGAATGCGCGATCGGGTGCTTCGCACGATCCCGAATGCCGCGTCGGCGCCGACGATGGCCTGGTTCATCGATGCGGTTGGAAGCGCGATGCAGGGCGCCAAGATTGACGACCGCAAACGCGGCGCGATCAAGAACACAATGGACGGACGCGAACCGATCGTCGAGGCCGAGGTCCTTAAGTACTATCTGAAGGCCATCGGCGAATTTGCTCCCGATCAGAAGCTCGCAGCCGCCGAATCCCTTTTCGGTTCGACGCAGGGCAAGGCTCGGCGCTCAGCTGAGGAGGCGTTCGTAGATTCGGTGGTCAACAATGCCGACCTCGACTCAGCCGACGAGATCATCGCGCTTTACGGGATGACGTCGGACGCGATCAAGGCCAAGTTCCCGAAACAGTACGGAATCGCGGCCGGGATCGTCGAGGCCCGCGGCGAGTTTGGTGCGCGCAACCGCGCTTTCGCTTCCAAGATCGACGCGCTCCGCCTGCAGTATCAGAAGGCGATGGCGGAGATGAAGAACGTCCAGCCGTATCCGGATGCGAATTCGACGCTGCGTTTCACCTATGGAAACGTTCAGGGCTACAACCCGCGCGAGGCGGTGATCTATACGCCGTTCACCACGCTCAAGGGCGTGCTTGAGAAGGATACCGGGATCGATCCGTTCGCGGCCCCGGCGAAACTGCGGCAACTCCAGGCGGCAAAAGATTTTGGCCGCTACGGCGCAGGCGACTCGGTGCCCGTTAACTTCCTGACGACCAACGACATCATTGGCGGAAACTCGGGAAGTCCGGTGCTCAATGCCCGCGGCGAGCAGATCGGGATCGCGTTCGACGGCAATTATGAAGGGCTCGGTAACGATATGTTCTTCGATCCGAACTATGGCCGAACGATCGTCGTCGATATCCGATATGTCCTGTTCGTCGTCGAAAAATTCGCCGATGCCGGTTGGATCCTCAACGAAATGACGATCACCGGCGGACCGAAGGCGAAGAAGGCGAAGGCGTAGATCGGTAGACGTTAGACGGTAGACAGTGGACAGTGGACAGTGGACAGTGGACAGTGGACAGTGGAAACGCAAAGTGCATAGTGCATAGTTTCATTATGTGACGACAACTTGTCGGGTTGCCTGCTGTCCGCCGTCTACCGTCCGCTGCCCGTTGTCCATCGTCCACTGTCCATCGTCGCCGGCTACCGCCCGCGGTCCGTTGCCGCCGTCTTCCGGCCACTGTCCGTTGTCCACTGTCCGTTGTCCACTGTCAGTTGTCCATTGCCCCGACGGTCTACCGTCTGCCTCAATAGGCGAGCTTTATTGAGTTCATCCCGCGAAGGATGGCCTTTTGGCGGCGGGCGACGCGCTTCGGATTTTTCTTCGGGTTGAATACGTTGAGCGGCGAAGGGATCATCGCCGAGAGATAGGCCGCTTCCTGCGGTGAAAGCTGCGACGCCGACTTGTTGAAATAGACCCGCGAGGCGGCTTCCGCACCGTAAATGCCGTCGCCCCATTCGATGACGTTGAGATAGAGCTCGAGGATCCGTTTCTTGGACAGTTCCTTCTCGAGGAAATACGTGTAGACCGCCTCGCGGCCTTTTCTCAGAAAATTCCGGTCCTCGGACAGGAAGAGGTTCTTGGCCAATTGCTGCGATACCGTTGACGCTCCTCGCTTGAATGAAGGCATCGGCGGGATCCAATCGTTCGGGTCATAATCGCCTTCCTCCTTCGCCTCTTTCTCACCTTCCTTGACGGCCTCGTCCCAAGCCTTTTCGATCGCGTCCCAGTCGAAGCCGTTGTGTTGGAAGAACCGGGCATCTTCTCCGGCGAGCACCGCCCTTTGGAGATTCGGCGAGATCTGCGATATCGGCTGCCAGATCATATACTTGCGAGGTTCGCGGCCTTCCTGGCGCGCCTCAGACAATCGAAACTCGATCATCGAACTGGTTGAAGGATTCTCGGTCTTGAGCTTCGAGATAGACGGGAAAGTGACGAACTCGTAGATCAGCCAAACGGCAACCGCGCCAAGGAGCGTCAGGAATAGAATTTTGGTCCAATACCACATCTTGATTTTGGATCTCGGATTGCGGATTTCGGATTTGCAACCTTGAATCCAATCGGAAGTGAATTGTAGTTTCAAAGCACCCAAGATTCAAGGACTCGAGATTCTAGGATTCCAGATTCCAGAATTCCAGGATTCCAGATTCCAAGATTCCAGATCCAGGATTCGAGGATTTCAGATTCCAGGATTCCAGATTCAGGTCCTTTGAAAAACCCGAACCACCGAACCTTCGTGTGCGGTTCGTGCTGCTTCGTGGATGAGAAACGCTGACATCCAAGAAGCAGCACCAAGGTGACACGAGGATTGCGGAATCCTGGAATCCTGGAATTCTGGAATCCTGGAATCCTGGAATTCTGGAATCC
>CAZARD010000148.1:0-2622 GCA_964487505.1 uncultured Blastocatellaceae bacterium
CTATGCACTATGCACTATGCACTATGCACTGTCCGTTCTCACCCCAATCCACTCGCCCATTCGTTCGATCGCCGGATGTTCGATGCCGAAACCGGCGAGAGCTTCGATGATCGCGGTTTCTTGTCCGGCGAGGATGCCCGACAGGAGCAGCATCCGGCGCGTTTTCCCGATCAGCAGCGGAAGCAGCGGGACGATCACGTCGAGAGTGACATTCGCGCAGACCACATCGAACGCGGGCGACGTCTCGGATATCGAACCGACATAGAATTCGATCTCCGGAGCCCCGTTGACCTCGGCGTTCTCGCGCGCGATCGAGATCGAATCGGAGTCCGTATCGCAAGCGACGATCGGAACCTTCGATCGGTTGAGTTTCGAAACGGCGATCGAGAGAATTCCCGTTCCGGTGCCGACGTCAAAAAATGATTCGCCGGGCCGGTAGAATTCGTCTATCGCCTTTAGGCACAGGCGCGTCGTCTCGTGCGTGCCGGTCCCAAACGCCATCGAAGGCTCGATGCGGATGACCGTCTTGTCCGGAGCATCGAGATCTTCCCACATTGGCGCGATGACGAATCGTCCGCATTCGGTCGGGCGCCAGTGTTTCTTCCATTCGGCAAGCCAATCTTGATCGGCCACCTCGCGTGCCGAATGGAACTTGGCGGCATTCGGCGGAAGTCCGTAGATCGTGAGAGCGTTTTCGAGTTCGTCCGCGACGGCCGCCATCTCGGGCAGCCGGTTGAAATATCCGACGACGTTCAGCGTGTCGGGCCGGTCTGGTCCGAGATTGTTGATCTCGGTGCCCAGCGCGTCGAGCGAATTGAGCGCATACTCGACCGCCTCGGCCGCCTCCGGGCGGGCCACGATCTCAATCGCGAACCATTCCTTCTTTTCGTCTTGTTCAGCCATTCGGTTTAAATCTTGAGCAGATGAAACGGTGTCACGCCTGAAGGCGTAACCTATTCGGATCGCCGAAATCCGGTTTCTATTCCCTGATTCCGATCTCATCGAGACGGCGCTCCTGATTCCGCCAGTCGTCGACGACCTTGACGAACAGTTTCAGAAAGACCTTTGTTCCAAGGAACTTCTCGATATCCTCGCGGGCGCGAGTGCCGATATCACGTATCTTCGATCCCTGATGGCCGATAATGATCTTTTTCTGCGACGGCTTCTCGACATAGATCGCGCAGTAGATCTTCGGCAGCTTCGGGTCCGATTCGTCGAACATCTCGGTCACGACCGCCGTCACATACGGGATCTCCTCGCCGGTCGAGCCGAGGATCTTTTCGCGCACCATCTCAGCGACGATCGCCCGAACAGGCTGATCGGTCATCTCATCTTCGCCGAACAGCGGTTCGCCGGCCGGAAGATGCTTGACGATCTCGTCAAGCACGACGTCGACCGCCTCTCCGTTGAGCGCCGAAACCGGGATCACCGCCGCGAAATCAAATTCGGCCGAATACTGTTCGATCAGAGGCAGGAGTCTGCTTTTATCCTTTAACTTGTCGATCTTGTTGAGCAAGAGTATCGCCTTCTTGCCCGAGCTTTTGACGAGATCCAGCACGTACTTGTCGCCATTCCCGGTCGAGACGCTCGCGTCGCGCATCAGCACCACGAGATCGACCGAAAGGAGCGCGTCGTGGACGGCCGACATCATCCGCCGGTTCAGAAGATATCCCGGCTTGTGCACTCCCGGTGTATCGACGAAGACGATCTGCCCGTTCTCGCGTGTGACGATGCCCTGGATACGGTATCGGGTTGTTTGCGGCTTGTTCGAGACAGCGGCGATCTTCTCGCCGACAAGACGGTTGAGGATCGTCGATTTTCCGGCATTCGGCCGGCCGATGAGCGCGACGTAGCCGCTTCGGAATTCCTCGTTTGTATTCATCTGACTCTGACTTGGATCTCTTTCTTCCCGCACGGAGCGCGGAAAACGACGGAAAAAATGCCCGTTTTGTCCGACTTTGAACGGACGACGAAGAATGCTCTTCGAGAACTGAAACCTATCGAACGGTCGGCGGAGACATCGACGTCACCGGGGCTTGCCGATTCCGACTCGATCGTCGCCGGGTCATTGACGTCATCGTCAAACCCCGCGAGTATCCCGAGACTTCCGCCGCCGGCGATGATCGATATCGATTCCTGGCTGAGCATGATCGTGCAGGGAACGATCGGCGTCTCGGCGCGCACGACCCGCGGCCGGGTTTCGCCGGTTTTCTCAATGCTGTTCGATTCGGTTGAGGTCTCTGGCGATGACGGTTTGTCCGTCGTCGACTGCGGAGTTGGCCCGGGTGTCGGTTCAGGTGTCGGTTCGGTCTTCGGCGGATCCGTTTTGCCGACGGTGATGACGATCGGATCGAACAACGGCTTCGGTGTCGGACTTGGCGATGCATCCGTTGACGGGGTAGGCGCTGGCGTCGGCTCGACGCCAGGAGTGGGCGTCGCATCGGGGTTCGGCGTAGTTTCGGGCGTTGGCTCCGTCTTCGTCGCGGGCGTCGGTGTCGGACTTGTTTCAGATTCAGGCGTCGGCGTCGCTTCGACCGTCGGTTCCGGCGTCGGGGTCGCCGCGGTCTCGGGGCTTTCCGCCGGTGTCGGACTTGTCTCCGGTGTGGCCTCAGGCGTCGGCGT
>CAZARD010000148.1:2722-8628 GCA_964487505.1 uncultured Blastocatellaceae bacterium
GCCGCCGGTGTCGGAGTTCCCAACGGAATGTCTTGCGGCAATTTGAATTCGGGCGACGCCGAGGGCGTTGCCGTCGGCTCGACCTTCGCGACCGTTTCCGCGAACGGATCGGCGCCGATGCGGGCATCCAGTCCGTCGTTCGTCCCCTTCACCTTCAGCCAAAGTGCCGCCAGCGCGATCCGCTGCTCGCGGTTCGGCTGATCCGTATCGTAGGCCTTGATATACGCCTCAAGCGCGTCGGGCTCGTTCCCGGTCGCGAGATACGCCGCTCCGAGACGCCGCCAACTGGATCTCCACCAGGTGCTCTTCTCCGGCAGGACCGTGAGCGCGCGTTTCAGTCGGATGATCGCCTGAGCCGAATTCTCCTGCGTCAAGAGGGCCCAGCCGGCCGTCTCCTCGATTCGCCCGCGCAGGATCGCCGACAACTTCTGGCGCGGGAGTTCATTGACCGAAACGACCTGCGATCGGGCGATGAAATACTGCCGGCTGTCGTAAAGATCGTCGGCGAGTACCGCCGCCGTCGGCGACGGAACGTTGAGCGCCGAATCGACGCCTCCGATCGCCGCCTGCATCAGTTCCAGCGCCTTTGCCGGCGCGATCTGCCGGGCGAGCAATCGGTTTGCAACGTAAATCTGCCGATAAAGCCGGAAATTGTCGCTTCCGGCGGCAAACTGATCGGCTGCTTTGACAATTTCAGCCTCGGGCGTTTCCGCCTTCTCGAACTTCTGTGTGAGTTCGAGCAAAGACTTCAGTTGCCGCGCCGTCTCGCCGTCATCGGCCGCGCTGCGGTTCGCGATCAACGAGCGCCGCTCGAGCGACAGCAGGTCGGTGAACGACGGGGCGTCGGCGAGGATCCGATTTCCGAGATACGTTTCGATGAGTCCTTCGGCATTGACGGTGAAGTTCCGTTTCAGCGTGTCGGCGGCTTCGCGGAACAGACCGGCCGCGATCCTCGCCGAGGCGAGTTCGTAATCGAGCGTCGGAATGTCGGCGTATTGGCGCGCGCCGAGCAGCACACGCTCGGCGTCGAGCGCCTTTTTTTCGATCATCAGGCCGCGGGCCTGCGCGATGTACGCCCACACGTTCGACGGGTCGGCCGAGATCGCCATTCGCGAATAGAGCGCGGCGTTCCCGGCATCGCCGGCAGAAGCGTACCAGTAGGCGACGCCGGTCAGCAGGGCCGGATCGCCGGACATCGTTTCCATTGCTGCCTTGAGTTCGATCTCGGCCTCCGACCTTTTGCCGCTTTCGAACAGGGCGAGGATGAGCCCTGTCCGCGCCGGCCCGTTGTCTTTGTCCAGCGCGAGAGTCTCGCGATAGAGCGCCAACGCCTCGTCGGTCTTTCCCAACGCGCGTTTGATCTCCGCCAGGTTCTGGCGCGTCGCCATCGACGACGCGTCGAGTTCGAGCGCCTTTGCGAAAGAAGTCGCGGCATCGTCGAGGCGAAAGTTCATCTTATACGCGACGGCCAGGGTTTGGTGCGCGGCGGCGGAAGCCGGATCGATGGCGATCGATTTCTCGGCCAGACGGATCGCCTCGGTCCCGTATTGCACGGTGATGAAGAATTTTGCGAGACCGAGGATCTGCCCGGCGTTGCTGCCGGCCTTTTCCTCGATCAGTTTGACGATGTCAAACGCCGGCGCGACTTGTCCGCGCGATCTCAGACTGAGCGGAAAGCCAAGGATCACTTTGTCGAAAAGATCGTCGGGGATCGGTGTCGGAGCGTCATTCACCGCTTGCGCGAACAAAGCGCTCGCGCCGGGAACGTCGCCCGCGTTCAGTCTCTCTTCGGCAAGCACCGCCCGGGCGCTGACGATCAGTCCGCGGGCGCGGCCGATCTCGGCTCCTTGCGGAAAGTCGGCGATGAACTTTTCGAGCGCTCGGATGCGTTCGGACGCGTCCGCGACCGCCTTCGCCTTCTCGAATTCCTCTGTTTCCGTGCCGAGCGCTGGGGCGACGGTCTTTGCCGGCTTCGGCGTCGGGCGGGGCGTCTTCTTCGGCGTTGGCCTCGTCTGCTGTCCGGCGGCGGTGATGACGAGCGCGGCGAACAGAAGTGTGGTGGCGAAATATTTCATAACTGCGAACCGAACACAAACGGCCGCGGCACCCCGATGCATCGAATTACGTTCACCGATGATACCACGAAAATTGCAAAATCTCCGTCGCGGACGGTATTCTTCAACACGATGGACGAACTCGACGAAGTTTGGGAACAGATGCTTGCCGAGGCCGGTTCGAGCGCCGATGTCGCCGGACATCTGGCCGAATTCCTCGCCGTCAAAACGGCCAACGACCGCGTTCGCGAGCGCGGCGTCGAGCAACTGCTCAATGCCTTCGAGGCCTTGGCCGGCCACGCCAATCGTGGACTCGCCGCCATCGAGATCGAGAAGATCGACCGGCACCGGTTCGAGATCGATCGGTCGCACGCGACGGGCCGCGCCATCAGGCTGAGACACGGCGTAAGATGTCTGACGGTCGAAGCGGGTTGGACGCGAACGCCGCGGGACGGTTTTATGCGCGGAAACGCGCTCGCGCTGGCGCGGATCTCGCATTTCGGCATCCCGGCCGGCGGAGGGGAACTCAAACTCCTCCGGTTCGAAGATTCGGTTCGCTGGTTTCGGATCGATCGCAACGGGATGAAGATCTCGATAGAGCCCGATGACCTGGTCCGCGAATTCCGGCTATTGCTCGGTTGATCGGCCGAGAGTCAAAAATCTGAAAGTTGCGTGGTCGGCGAGAATATGTGATATTCGAGTGAAGCAGAAAATCAGGAGCAACGACACAGGTGAAAGCAGAACTAGAGAAGCTTATCGAGCTTCAACTTACCGATTCCAACATTCGACGCTTGAAAAAATTGATCGAGACCGCAGAATCAAGGCGTGCCGTAATCGAACAGGAGTTTGAACAGCACGCCTCTTCTATTCGCGAGATCCAAAACAAGCGCGACACGGCGCGGGCGGAGCGGGCCGAGATCGAAAAGCAGATCGCCGACAACAAGACCTATCTTGAGCGTGCCGAGCGCAATCTGAAACACTCACAGAATCAGAAGGAGTACGAAACCGCGATGCGCGAGACCGACGCGCTGACGAAACAGATCGCGGCGCTTGAGACGCAGATCGTCGAGAAGATGGCCGAGATCGAAGAGGTCGAAAAGACGCTCGAGGAGCGCGCCGACGAGATCAACTCGCTTGAATCGAAACGCGAGGAAGCGCTCGGAGCGTTCGACGCCGAGGTCGAACGCGACCGGAAAGAACTCGCGGACGTTTCCGCTCAGCGCGGCGGCGTGTTTGACACCTTGCCGAAGACCCTCGCAAACGTGTACGACCGGCTGGCCCAACGGAGCCGCGACGGGATCGCCGTCGCCGAAGTCGTCAACGGTTCGTGCAGCGCGTGCTTTATGTCCCTCAGGCCCCAGGTCCAGATGGAGGTCCGCCGCGGCGATCAGATCATCGAATGCGAGAGTTGCACGCGGATTCTTTACATGATCGTCCGCGAATAGGGGCAGGGGCATTTGGGATTTGGGATTTTCGATTTTGGATTTGCGATTGAAGATCAATCCCGTCCTAAACGTTGAAGGTTGCTGCGCAAAGCGAACGAAACATCGGCTTCCATTCGGATAAGCGGATCCCGGCTCATTGCGCGTGCGAAGCGCGCGACGTATCGATAGCGCCACGTGGAGCGGAACGTGGTGTGCCGGGCCCGGTTTCGGCCGGAGTTTGCGGAGCACGCGTCTCCGGTCCGTTTGGGCAGGAGACGCGTGATGTTTCACACGCGCGTTGATCGTATTGGAAATCCCACACCAGGCTCGGCGATGCCTTCGCCTGGTGCCATCGAAACGACGCGCGCTCCGCACGCTGAACGGGGTTTGTCGAATCGACTGGACGTCCCGCGAAAGTCAGATGGGGCTCTGCAGCTCGAGCGATCGGTCGCTAGCCTCGCCGTTTCCGATTGCCGGTAAGCTTTCCTGCTCGCGTCGGCCTTGGGATCTCCCGATCGCAAATCGAAGATTTCAGACGTTTCAGACCGCAAATGGAGATCTATTTTCAGCTCGTAACCGATGCCGATGGCTTGAAAGCCGCGTGCGATGAACTGCGCGGCGAGGCATTTCTCGGGTTCGACACCGAAACGACCGAACTCGATCCGTTCGACGGCCAACTCCGGCTCGTCCAGCTCAGCACCGGTCGGTCGACATACGTGATCGATCTCAAACCATTTGCCGATCGCGGCGAACTCGGTTCAAATCCCGATCTCGATCCGCTTCGGGAACTTCTTTTCGCGGACAGCCCGGTCAAGATCGCGCACAACGCGAAGTTCGACGCGAAATGGGTCAAACATCATCTCGGGACCGATCTCAACGGTATCTTCGACACGATGCTGGCGAGCCAGCTGATCGCCGCCGGTGACCAGGACCGGCGTCACGGCCTTGCGGACGTCGCGGCTTTCTTTCTCGGCATCGAAGTCGACAAGACGCAGCAGGTTTCCGATTGGAGTGCCGCCGAGCTTAGCCACGAACAGATCCAGTACGCCGCGAAGGACGCGGCGATAATGCCGTCGCTTCGTGAACGGATCGTCGAACGCCTCGGTCAGGAAGGGCTCGAGCGCGTCGCGGAACTCGAAAACGACTGCGTGATGCCGATCGCGGCGATGGAGTTGAACGGTTTCTTCGTCGATCAGGAGCGTTGGCGCGAACAGCTTGACCGGGCGAGATCGCGGCTCGCGGTAATCGCCGACGATCTTCAGAGGATGCTTTCGGCGGGCGTCGCGCAGGCGTCGCTTTTCGGTGTCGCCGAGATCAACCTCGATTCGCAGGCGCAGGTTTCAGACGCGCTCCGGAATCTCGGCGTTCCGATCGCGGACTCGACCCGGCAATGGGTGCTCGAACCGCTGGCGCACGAGTATCCGGCGGTCGCGAAATTGCTCGAATATCGCGGAGCGGCGAAGGCCGTCTCGAGTTTCGGCGAAAATATTCTTGAGTTCGTCAGTCCGCTGACGGGACGGATACACTCTGATTTCCGGCAGATCGGCGCGCCTTCGGGACGCTTTTCGTGCTCGAAACCGAACCTTCAGCAGATTCCGCACGAGCCGGAGTACCGGCGATGTTTTCGTGCGCCTGATGGCCGAAAACTGGTCATCGCGGACTATTCGCAGATCGAGCTGCGGATACTTGCCGATTTTTCCGAGGACGAGAGTTTCATCGGCGCGTTCGAATCGGGCGCCGATTTTCACACTCTGACGGCGTCGCAGGTTTTTGGCGTCCCGGCCGAGGCCGTCACGACCGATCAGCGTTCGTTTGCGAAACGGCTCAATTTCGGGGTTGTTTATGGCATCGGCGCTTCGCGTTTCGCCTCGATGACCGGACTCTCGCAACGTCAGGCTGAAGACACGCTTCGCAGGTATTTCTCGACCTATCGCGGACTCGACGCCTGGCTGCGCGAGGCTGCGCGCGGAGCCGTCGTCGAACGTGTCGCGAGAACGGGTTCCGGACGGATCTACAGGTTCCGGTTCGACGAGAGCGATCGTCAGGCAGTCGCGGGCGCCCAGCGCAACGGCAAGAACTTTCCGATCCAAGGAACGTCGGCCGACATCCTGAAGCGTTCATTATGCCTTTTGCACCGCGAACTCCGCGGAACGAGCGGGATGCTTGTTAATATCGTACACGACGAGATCATCGTCGAATGCGACCTTTCGGAAGCGGAATCGATCGCGCGAATCCTCGAAAGATCGATGCTCGACGCAGGAAAAGAGTACGTGCGGCGCGTCCCGATCAAGGTCGATGCCCATATCGCCGACGAATGGAGCGGGAAGTGAGACGGTTTTGGATTTTGGATTTTTGATTTTGGATTGGGTTTTTGGAACTCGGATCGGGATTTTACCGAATAAATGACGCGCGGACGATACCAAATCCC
>CAZARD010000149.1:0-8614 GCA_964487505.1 uncultured Blastocatellaceae bacterium
ATCTGCACGTCGCGCTCGAACATTTCCATCGACAGCGCCGTCGGGCGTTCTTTCGAGTACTTCTCGACGATCGCCTTGAAGATCTCGAGCTGCAGCGCGTGGGCGGTCGCGTCGTCGTGGTTCTCGCCGAGGAAGACGACGTTCACATCGCCCGCCGCCACGATGATCTGTTCGATCGTCGCCGGGTTTCCGGCGCGATCGTAGATTCGGAAACCGGCATCGCCATTCTGACCAAAAACCGTGATCGACATAAGCAGAACAAAGAAGAGAGCTAGCGTTTTCATAGTGTTAAGTCACTTGTAGCACAATTCGCGAACAAAAAAAACGTGAGCCGAAACCGTTCGGCCCACGTGACACAGAGGAAACACGGAATCTTCTTTAGTAGATCGTGAACGAGTACGCGATCCGTTTGTTCACGGTGTACGGAACGCCGTTCTTCTTTGCCGGAACGAAGCGGATGCTCTTGGCCGCGGCGATCGCCTTTTCGTTAAGTCCGTTCGGGAGACCGCTGACGACCGACACCGCTCCGATCTGACCGCTCGCGAGGAAGGTCACGTTCAGCGTCACCGTCCCCTGGGTGTTAGCGATACGCGCGGCGTCCGTATATCCCGGCTTCGGATTGTAGCTGATGGCGAGCCCCACCGTCGGACCGACCTTCACCGTCGTGTTTCGGAAGTCCTCATCGCCGCCCGGACCGGTGCCCCCACCCTCACCGCCACCGGTACCGCTGCCGCGGCCACCGCCTGATCCGCTACCTAGTCCCCCACCTTCTCCAGACCCCTGGCCCCTTCCGCGGCCGGTCCCCAATCCGCCGCCGCTGCCGGGTCCATCGGAAAGCCTGTCGCCTCCGACTTTCAGTCCATACGGTTCATCGGTCTTTTCGGCTTCACGGGCATTCTTGTTTTGCGTCGCGATCAAAATCGCGAGATCAGGATTCGTCAACTGTACCGAACGCGAGGTCGGGGCAAACAGCGGATCCGGAACCTGAGCGGCCTCCCGGCCCTTCGAGGCCGGATCCTGCTCTTCCTTGCCGCCGCCGCCGCCGCCGCCGCCTTTATCCTTGTCTTTCTTCAGTTCGAGCTGCTCCTCGAACGGAATCGGCTCGACCTCGCCGACATAAGAGATCAGATCCGGCGTGTCGATAGCCGCGACGTCGAGGAACTTGCTGAACATCGAGTAAACGACACCGACACCGAATGCCCCGAAAAAGAACACAAAGAACCCGAGAAGCAACAGATTGCGTTGCTTGACGTTCTTCTCCTCGACGATCGTGATGTGATACGCGTCAGGATTGAAGTTCGCCGCCTGCGGATGATATGTCGCGTTGTACAGATCGGCCGCCGGCGCCGGTGAACTGAAAGCCATCGTCGGAACGGGCTCCGATATCACCTGCTCTTCAGGCACCTCATCCTCGAAGACCTCGTCATCGATCTCGAAACCTGCCGTCTCGACCACGGCCACCGGCTCCGAAGCGACCGGCGGCTCTTCGAACACAGTCCGTTCCGGCGCAGTCTCTTCGACGACAGGTGCGACGGGGGCGCTCGCGATAACTTCAGGAACCGGGACGTCATCGACATCCGCGAGCGTCTCCGGCTTCGCCCCAACGACCGGATTCATTTCGAATGCCGTCAGTTGCGCGCCGCAGTTCGGACAAAAGCCGAACTTCTCAGCAAATCCTTCCTCACAAGCGTTGCAGTATTTGACTATCTTTCCCATTCTCCAGCCTCTTCAATCGTTCGCGACGCGGGCTCCGCGTCGGCGAAAAAACCAAATGATTCTATCACGAAATCGACGGAAGTTAAGTTTTCATCGAGGGATTTCGAATCGCCTCCCGCCGAATTACAATTATCTAGATGCCTCGTCCGCTTGAAACTTTGCCTGCCGGCATTTAAAATTTCGGGGAATCGACGGTCCGGCCTGACAACGCTTCGACGTATATCCGGCAACTAAGTTCTGACCGGCAACGGAAACGATAATCAAATGAGAAACAAATCGAATCGGCTGATCAGAGTATTGATCGCGACGGCGCTTTTCGCGACCGGCGCAACCGGCGCGCTTGCCCAGACGGGCGCACCGCGCGACGAGCGCCTGCTCAACGGACTTCGGCTGCTCGTCTGGAACGCGCCCGGCAACAACAAGGTCTCGGTCAAGACCCGCATCCATAGCGGCTCGGCCTTCGATCCATTGGGAAAGGAAGGAACGATGAAGCTCCTGTCGGAGATCATCTTCCCGAACGACGCTGCCCGCGATTTCTTCCGTGAGGACCTCGGCGGCGATCTCGAGATCGTTTGCACGTACGACTACATCCAGGTCAACGCCACCGGCGACGCGGACAAGATCCTGACGATTCTCGAGACGCTGGCGACGGCGCTGACTAACCCGCAGATCAACAAAGAGACGACCGAGCGCGTCAAGGAGTCCCATCTCCCGAAACTCGCCGAACGCGAAGCCGATCCGGCGTACATCGCGGACCGGGCCGTCGCCAGGCGCCTGCTCGGCAATTACCCGCTCGGGCGGCCGATTTGGGGAACGCCCGAAAGCGTCGCAAAGGTCGATTTCGCGGACCTCTTGTTTGCGAAGGAACGGTTCCTGACCGCCGACAACGCGACGGTCACGGTCAGCGGCGCCGTCAAGGCCGATCTCGTGCTCCGCGCCGCGAAGAGGCTTTTCGGAAGCTGGCTGAAGGCCGACAAGAAAGTTCCCGCGACTTTCGCGCAACCCGAAGCCCCGCCCGCCAAGATGGCGTTCATCGACGCAACGGCCGCCAATGTCAGCGAATTGCGGTTCGCGATCCGCGGCGTGGCCCGTTCTGACACGGATTATCACGCGATGAAGATCGCCCGCGCCGTTCTCGAGCGCCGCGTCCGCGCCCGCGAGGGCCAGCGGGCGTTCGTCAGGGCGGATTCCGGGGTTCTGCCGGGGATCGTCGTCATCGGCGTCAACGCCTGGAACCTCGCGACGGTCCGAAAGGTCGGCGCCGAGGTCACGCTTCCTGCCGACATTGGCGATTACCCCGGCGTCTTCCTGAACACGCCTGTCAGTGCCGAGGAGTTTGAAGCGGCGAAGCGGGAAACGGCGGAGTCGGCAGCGCGGCTCGACACGCCCGAAAATTGGCTCGACGCGCATACTTTCCGTCTGGCCTCGGTCAAGGACGATCAGGCGGCGTTTATGGCGACGGCGCTGGCGGACGTCCAGCGCGCGCTTGACCGTATGAAAGGCAATCCGACCGCTTCCCTTTTGCTGATAACCCCGACAGCTGCGTCTAATTGATCTATGGCAAACGATAGAACCGCCGGCGAACTTGAACACGCGCGGGCCGTCCGGGAGATGTTCGGGGGCATCGCCGGCAAGTACGACTTCCTCAATCATTTTCTCTCCGTCAACATTGACAAGCGCTGGCGGCGTCTCGTGTCGCGGTCGCTGGCCGATATCCTCGGCAACGAAAATGCGCTCGTGCTCGACGTCGCCTGCGGCACGGGCGATCTGGCGGTCGAATTGCGCCGCGCCGGTAAGGCCTCGGTCATCGGCACGGACTTTTGCCGTCCGATGCTCGCCGTCGCCGCCGCGAAGAACGAAAAGAACGGACTTTCGATCCCTTATCTCGAGGCCGACGGAATGAACCTCTCGTTCGCCGACGCGACCTTCGACGCCATCACGATCGCCTTCGGTCTGCGCAATTTCTCGAATTGGAAGACGGGCCTCGTCGAATTCGATCGTCTGCTCAAACCCGGCGGCAGGCTCGCTATACTCGAGTTCTCGTCGCCGGTCGTTCCCGGCTTCCGTCAGCTTTTCCGTTTCTACTTCACGCGGATTCTGCCACGGATCGGCGGGGCCGTCAGCGGTTCGCGCGGCGCCTACGAGTATCTTCCGAGCTCGGTCTCCAAGTTCCCCGATCAAAAGGGACTGGCGCAAATGCTCGAAGAAACGGGTTTCACCGACGTCTCCTACCGCAATCTGACGGGCGGGATTGCTGCTTTGCATTTGGCGACGAAAAAATTATAAAATCACGCATCGTTTTCGCCTTCCGCGATGAAATACAAGCTGCTCAATTTCCTCCGTCAGTTCGGACTGCTGCTGCTCGTGGTGTGGACCGTCGTCTCGCTCGTGACGCTACTGATCGAGCTGGTGCCCGGAGATCCGGCGACCGCCATCCTCGGCGAGAACGCAACGCCCGAACAGATCAGCGGTTTCCGCGTCAAGCACGGTCTCGACAAGCCGGCCTTCTTTTTCACCTACAGCCGGAACGAGGAGCTTTTCAAGGGATTTGAGGAGTTCAAGCGGCGTCCCGACGAGGCTGAACGGCGGACCAATCAGAATTCGCTGACGAGTTTCTTCGAGGATCTCGCGACCGAGATCAAGACCCGCGAGTTCCGCTGGCACGGCTTCGACAACCGTTATCTAAATTACTGGAGAGGCGTCATCCGCGGCGATCTCGGGAATTCCTTCAAGACCGACACGCCGGTTCTCGGCCTTATCCTCGAGCGGTATCCGAACACGATCAAACTCGCCCTCGCGGCAATGTTCATCGCGATCCTGATCGCGATCCCGCTCGGCGTGCTGGCGGGCACGCGGAAGGGCTCGCTCGTAGATAACTTCTCTTCGTTCTTCGCGCTTCTCGGGATATCGCTGCCGACTTTCGTCATCGGCCCGTTCCTCGTTTATGTTTTTGCCGTCAAGTTCCGCATCTTCAGCGCGACCGGAAGCCTCTACCCGGAAGACATCGTGCTTCCGGCTGTGACGCTCGGGGCCGCGCTTTCAGCGATCCTGACGAGAATGGTCCGCAGTTCGGTGATAGAGGAACTCGGCGAGGATTACGTCCGCACCGCGCGCGCGAAGGGCCTGTCCGAACGGACCGTGATCTACAAGCACGTTTTGAAGAACGGACTGATCCCGGTCGTGACGATCCTCGGGCTCCAGCTCGGCGTGCTTCTCGCGGGCTCGATCATCACCGAGAAGATCTTTGCGTGGCAGGGCCTCGGACTGCTGCTGCTCGACGACGGCATCGCGAAGCGCGATTACCGTCTTGTTCAGGGATGCGTTCTGGTGATCAGCGTAACCTATATTTTCGCGAACACGCTGACGGATTGGATCTACCGCCTGCTCGACCCGCGGATCAGGCTTTCGTGATATGAACCGGCTCGGCTACATCGGCATCGCGATCATCACCGTCATCGTTCTGATGGCGGTCTTCGCGCCGTTCCTCGCGTCGTGGGACGCGGCGACGCTGCCGGTCACGGGGACCCGACTGGCGCCGCCCTCGGCAACACATTGGTTCGGCACCGACGTTCTCGGTTACGACGTGTTCGCGCGCGTCGTCTACGGCGCGCGCATTTCGCTCCAGGTCGGCGTGACGGTGACCGTCATCTCAGCGATCTTCGGGATGATCATCGGCGCGATCGCCGGATTCTACGGCGGGATCGTCGACAAGTTGCTGTCGGGTTATCTCTTCAACGTCTTCCTCGCGTTTCCCGGACTTTTGCTCGCGATCGCGCTCGTCGCGTTCCTCGGCGCGGGCCTCGGAAAAATGATACTCGCCTTGTGCATCATCGGTTGGGTCGGATACGCCCGGGTGATGCGCGGCCAGGTCCTGAAGGTCCGCGAATTCGATTTCGTCCAGGCGGCGCGAGCGCTCGGCGCGAGCAATATGCGGATCCTTTTCACCCATATCCTGCCGAACGCGATCCAGCCGCTGATCGTGCAGGCCTCGCTCGGAATGGCGGGGGCTGTCCTTTCTGAAGCGTCTTTGTCGTTCCTCGGCCTCGGCATTCCGCCGCCGACGCCGTCTTGGGGCACGATGATCGAGGACGCGCGGACGACGTACACCATCGCGCCGCACACGCTTTTCGTTCCGGGGCTCGCGATCGCGCTGACGGTCCTCGCCTTCAATTTCATCGGCGACGGGCTTCGCGAGTACCTCGATCCGAAGCAGCGCCGCCGCTGACCGCAATGACCGACGATCTCAGAATCTTTCCGCTCGGGGTCGACGCCTTGACGATCGATTTCGGCAACATCATCTCGGCCGACGTCAATGACCGCGTTCTGTCGCTTGAACGCGCGATCCACACATCGCCTTTCGAAGGCTTTGTCGAAACGGTTCCGGCATTCGCATCGCTGACCGTCATTTTCGATCCGCTCAAGGTCGTCCGCGCCCAACGATCAAGCGCCCTGTCGGTGGTCGAGTCGCATCTGCGCGACCTCGCCGCTCGATCGTATGCCGAACGGTCCGACGCCTCGTCCCACGTTATCCCCGTCGATTTCCGGGACGCGCCCGATCTCGCCGAGATGTCCGACCGGATCGGAGTTTCCGAGGACGAGATCGTTTCGATCTTCACATCGCGCGAATACCGCGTATTTATGCTCGGATTCCTTCCCGGATTCGCGTATATGGGCGAGGTCGACGAGCGGATCGCAATGCCGCGAAAGGCGACGCCGCGGACACGTGTCGCAAAAGGCAGCGTCGGCATCGCCGGCCGCCAGACCGGGATCTATCCCGTCGAATCGCCGGGCGGTTGGCAGATTATCGGCCGCACCGATCTCGAGCTTTTCGAGCGCGACAACGAGCCGCCCGCACTTTTGGAGCCGGGCGATAGGGTGAGGTTCATTTCGGTATGAGCGGGATCGTCGTCACCAGATCCGGGATTCTGGCCACCGTCCAGGACCTCGGACGCCGCGGATACGCGCGGCTCGGCATAAACCCCGGCGGCGCGATGGACACCGCCGCGGCACGGATCGCGAACGCGCTTTGCGGAAATGCGCTTTCCGATGCGGTCCTCGAGATGCATTTTCCGGCGCCGCGCCTGCGGTTCGAAGCCGATACGGCGTTCGCGATCTGCGGAGCGGACTTCGGCGCCGAGATCGACGGGACCGCCGTCGATCCGTGGCGCCTCGGGCAGGCCAGAGCGGGCAGCGAACTCGCTTTCAACTGCCGCCGGTCGGGGGCGCGGGCCTACCTTGCCGTGAGCGGCGGATTCGAGGCCGACGAATGGCTCGGAAGCCGCTCAACGAACCTCGCGGTCGGAATCGGCGGGTTCGATGGCCGAACGATCCGCGCTGGCGACCGGCTCAAGATCAGAAGTAATTTTTCGGGAAATTGCCCGAATCTCATCGCCTCGCGCCGTTTGATCCCTTTCTACAGCAAGTTCCCGACCGTCCGCGTCATCCGCGGGCCGGAGTTCGGGCTGCTCTCGGACGATGCAAAACACGCGTTCCGGATCTCGAACTTCGAACTTACGCATCGCTCGAACAGGATGGGATTCCGGCTCGCCGGTCCCGAACTCCGCACATCAAAGCCGTTCGAGATGATCTCGTCCGCGGCGACGTTCGGAACCGTGCAATTGATGCCCGACGGGCAACTCACGGTCCTGATGGCCGATCACCAGACGACCGGCGGCTATCCGCGCATCGCGACGATCGTCCCGACCGACCTTCCGCTGGTCGCGCAGATCCAGTTCGGCGGCAAGATCGGGTTCCACCAGATCGCGGTCGAAGACGCCGAAGCTCTTTATTTCAAGTTCGAAAGGGATTTGAAATTGCTCGCGACCGCCTGTAGATTTAGATTCGATGCGATCAATAGATCTTAACGCCGATATGGGCGAGAGTTTCGGACCGTGGACGATGGGCCGCGACGCGGAGCTGATGGAAATCGTGACGTCGATAAACGTCGCTTGCGGATTCCACGCCGGCGACCCGACCGTTCTGCGTACGACGGTCGAGACTGCGATCGGCAAGGGCGTCGCGATCGGCGCGCATCCGTCCTTTCCGGACCTTCAGGGGTTCGGGCGGCGCGAGATGAGGCTCACAGATCGCGAAGTATTCGATCTCGTCCTCTATCAGGTATCGGCCGTCCGGGGGATCTGCGAGGCGCTCGGAACCAGACTCCGTCACGTCAAGCCGCACGGAGCCCTCTACAATCAGGCCGCCCGCGAACGAACGGTCGCGCGCGCGATCGCCGAGGCGGTCCGGGCGGTCGATCCGGCGCTCGTCGTTTTCGGACTTTCCGGAAGCCATCTGATCGGCGAAGCAGAAGCGATCGGACTGCGCGCCGCGTCCGAGGTGTTCGCCGACCGCACCTACCGGCCGGACGGTTCGCTGACGCCGCGGAGCGAACCGTGCGCGCTTATCGACGACGAGACGGCGGCGGTCGAACAGGTTCTCGGGATGGCCGGATCGGGCACGGTCCGCGCGACCGACGGATCAGAGGTCCGGATCAAGGCCGACACGGTCTGCGTCCACGGCGACGGTCCGCACGCCTTCCGGTTCGCCTCGCTGATCCGGGCCGCGCTTTACGAAGACGGCATCACCATCAAGGCCGTCGGATAGAGATTCCGGGATCTCGGGGCGGCAGCGCGCACGAAGCAAAGGGGCCGATCGCCAATGCGATCGAGAGAAACAGTTCTGGTCCACGAACACCAGTGACGCAATAAGCCCGGATTACGCAATGGGGGCCGACTTTCGATAGTTCTTGCCGCTGCGATCGTGGCGGGCCTTGCGCGGGTAACAGTTATGCCCTCGCCCATCAGGCGTTTGCCCGCGCAAAGTTCGCGGAGGGCGCGATGTCAAGCAATCCGAAACTCGACGAAATCCGCGGTCGAAGACCCTAACGCGTAATTTGGGA
>CAZARD010000150.1:0-8571 GCA_964487505.1 uncultured Blastocatellaceae bacterium
AGGAATGAACTCAAGCCGTAGCGATCGCGCGAATCCGTCACGGCGGCTTCGATCTCGTGACGCCGGTCAGCCGGCGCGCCTCGGGGCGGTTTCTGCGGCCTCGTTGCGCCGGGCTTGAAAGAGCTTGCGCGTCGACGGTCGGGAGCGTCGCAACGGAGCCCCGGACGCCATCGTTACGTGAACCTTCGGACGCATTGGTTGTCAATTCGCTAAATTGCAATCAAGGTACATAAGAAGTATCCTTTAGGCGCCTCGGTTCCAACCTCAGAACCAATGATCGATGTGGGAGACGACACTGCCAATGGTCATCGCCCGCCTTCGTGCGGCGATTGACTCATTTTGCCAAATCCGCTTTTGGGGTTCGTGTGCTAAGTTCACCCGTCAGGACTCAAGTAAGAAACCGGGCGGACACTGTTAACATAACTACGTTGCGTCAATATTATGCCGATTTATTCATGCCGAGATTGGCTTATCAACACCGACGAACGACTTTTGTGCCGCAATAAGAAGGTCACGAGATTAACTCCGCGAGCATTCGATATTCTCGAACTTCTAATATCCAAACGAGGTGAAACCGTATCGAAGGATGAGATCCTGGGAACCGTTTGGGCCGGGTATTTGGTCGAAGAGGGGAATCTGGCTGTTCATATTTTCCGGATACGGAGACAACTGTTGGAAACGCCAAATGCTCCGTTTATCGAGACAATTCCCGGCGTCGGTTATAGGTTCGTTGCTCCGGTATCCGAAGAAGACGCGTTGACTTGGCAATTGATTGTCCACGGTAGACCCCAACGGGTGGATCTAACGCAAGAGCGGAATGGGCCGAATCTTGTCGTGATGCCGTTCGAAAATCTCACGGGGGATCCTTCGTTGGATGTGCCGTTGGAAGTTCTTGCCGAACTACTAATGAACGCGCTCTCACAGTTCAACGGATTTGCTGTAATGGCTACGACGCCGGCGCATGAAGTCGCAGCCGGGCGGACCCGCGGCGAATTCGGTGGTGAAGGATTAGGCGTCGAGTATGTCGTATCCGGACGGATACGTAGATTTGAGAAGCACTTGCAGGTTTCGTTCGAGATATTGAACGCGCCGAGGAATACGCGTCTCCATGGCGGCGTTCTCCCGGAGTTTCGGATAATGAGTCAGTTGATGATGGAGTCGATAACTGACAGCATTGTGTTCTCCGTCGTACTAGCAGTCGAACGTGAAGGAAACGGTTCCGTATCCATTCAAAGAGAATGTTCCCGCCTGCTTACAAGTGCTAGGCATCTGATGCGACGTCGTGAGGTCTCAAATTTGGAAGCCGCGGTCAAACTCCTGAAAAAGGCGGTTTCGCTCGACAGTAATTTCCTCGTTGGATACATTGAAATCGTTGAGTGCTATATCCTTAACTTCGTTGCGGGTTACACAACTCGTTGCGACGTGGAAGCTCAAATTGCGCCATATTTGGATCTTATTGCCAAAGATCATATATGTAATGATTTGGTGCTTACTGCGATTGCGGCCAAACTCGTCTTTGTTGATTTTCAATTCGAACAAGCAAAGGAGAACTTGCTTCGTGCCGTTGCGGTCAATCCATTCAACATTCGAGCCCGCCGGCGACTTGCGGATGTTCATTTGAGTTTGGGCGAGTTCGACGAGGCCGTTGAACAATTCGATCGAATCTGCAGTATCGATCCCGATTCGTTCCGGTCATTGGTTTTTCTCGGGCGTTGTCACTTTCGCATGGGCCGCTTTGATACGGCGCTTCGGTATCTCCACAAAGCCCTCGAACTCGAACCGCGAGACTTCACCGTCTATCTGCTGATCGGCGCTTGTTTCATCGAGAGCGGCAACGTGGAGGCGGCGACGGCAGCCGCAGAACGGTCGATCGAACTCCATTTCCATCCCGACGCGATCCATCTACTTGCTTACATCGATGCATTGTCGGGCCAACCCGAAAGAGCGCTGGCGTCTGCGGCCAGGCTCGAAAAAGCGGGCTCCTCTTTCCAGCCCTACTTCCTTGCAAGGATCCACGCGGCGGTGGGCGATTTCGACCGGGCCTTCGAACTCCTTGATGTCGCGTACGAGGTCGGCGATCCGGACCTGCGGGGACTTGTCTCCGACCCAGGTCTGACCGCATTCCGCGATGAACCCCGATTCAAGGAGTTCCTGGCGCGATTCGGCGTTACGGCCCCGTCCGCTTCGCGCGGCCGCCCGAACGGAGACGGGCGGCGGCCGCCGCGGCGATGAGATCGCGAAGCGGGGCGGACGGTCAGGACGCGAAATTTGCCACCAATGCGAGAACAAAACCGCGGCGGCGACGTATGAGACGTATGAGATTCCGCGCGCCGGCCGTCGAGCGCCCCGAAATGCAGGGAATGTCGAAGGGCCCGGGGCCGGCGTCCCGGCCCGGGGCTGGCGGCCCGGACGGGACCGCGGACATGGAATTTCCGGCAAACCCGCGAAGGATCTCCGTGTTGGAAGCCGTGGTCCGCGCAATCGGGGCAGACCGATCGCGTCGCGGCTCCGGACCCGGATCGCGACGCCCGGCTCTTGAATCAGCGTAATTACAGAGTAATCACAATATGAGCAGAATATTTTTGGCCATTGCCGTTCTTGTATTCGCGACCGTTTGCGCTTCGGCGCAGAAAGCTGAAGAGCGGGCGGCAATCGGAGTGGTCGAGAACCTTTTTGCCGAAATGGCGAATCACGATCCCGCGGCCATCGCCGCCCTTTGGACGAAAGACTCGAACCTGACCGCGCTCGTCACCGGCAAGGACGGCAAGAAGCGCGTCGTCGCTTTCAGCGGGGAAGTCTTTTCAAGGAATTTCGCCGAAAAGAAGAACGAGATCAGGGAACTGATGTACGCTCCCGACGCCGAGGTCGACGGCGATCTTGCCGTCGTTTACGGGCGCTATGTCTTCTTTGTCGACGCGAAGGTCTCGCATTGCGGGCTGAATTCGTTCAATCTCGTGCGCAGCGACGGCGTCTGGAAGATCGCGAACGCGGTCTCGTCGATCGATCCGAACGGCTGCACGGCGAAGGAAAAGAAGATGAAGGCGCCGAAATGAGAACGATAGCGCGGGCATTGCTGATCTCGGTCGCCGTTGCCGTCGTTTCGCATATGGCGCGGGCGAGCGATTTCGAGGTCAAGAAACTCGCTCCCGGAGTTTATGCGTTGATACGGACCGAGCCGGCGTCGCTCTGGTTCAATCCGAACAATGTCTTCATCATCGGAAAGCGATTCGTCACCGTCGTCGATTCCAATCTCAGCAGCGCATACACGAAGGACGTGCTCGCGGCGCTTCGGAAGATAACGCGCAAACCGGTCAGATACGTGGTCAACACGCATTGGCACGAGGACCATATCATCGGCAACCGTGTCTACCGCGAGGCCTTTCCGGACGTCGAGTTCATCGGGCATTCGAGCACCCGCGGCGATCTGGCGACCATCGGCGCCGAGAACCGGAAAGGTTCGGTCGAGAACGGCGCCGGGTTTGCCGCGTTTCTGAAGAAGACGGTCGGGGACGGGAAGAACCTGGCCGGCAAACCGATCACCGACGAGGAACGGCTCGGATATCTCAGCGACGCGAAACTCGTCGAATCGTACATAGCCGAAAGTGGGGAGTTTGAGATCGTCTTGCCGACCAAAACGGTCGACGACCGGCTGGTACTCGATGACGGCAAGCGAAAGATCGAGATACTCTTTCTCGGCCGCGCGCATACGGGCGCGGACCTCGTCGTCAGTCTTCCGAACGAGCGCATCGTCGCCTGCGGCGATCTGTTGGTCGCGCCGGTCCCGCTCGTCGGATCGACCTCGTACCCGCTCGAGTACGCGGCGACGCTTCGAAGGTTGATCGGACTCGGAGCGAAGACGATCGTTCCGGGGCACGGGCCGGTCTTCCGCGATGATCGATACGCCCGGCAAATGGTATCGCTCCTGGAATCGATCAAGGAACAGACCGAAGCGTCGTACGCGAAGGGCGAGAGTCTCGAGCAGATGCGGCGATCCGTGAACCTCGACGAATTCGTCAGGATGTTCGCCGGCGATTCGCAGCACAAGCGCTTCGTTTTCGAGAATTACGTGTTCCTGCCGGCGACGGCCGCCGCCTTCAAACAGCTTTCGGCGAAGTGATCGGTCGAAGCCGCGACGCGGCCGTTTCGCTTCCGGTGGCCCGCAAGGGCCGCAAACTTCCATCACGCCCATTGCGGAGAGACTATGAAAAAACGAATTCTGATCGGAATACTGATCGCGGCGGCAACCGTCGCAAACGCGCAATCGTCCGACAGCCGTGATGCCGCTGCGGTCCCCGACGCGTTGTTCGCGGCGATGCGCACGCGCAGTTTTGCCGACATTCGCGCCCAGTTCACGCCCGACGGCCAGCTGGTCGCGATCGACCGGCCAAGAGAGGGCGACGGGTTCCCGAAAATGCGTGTCTTTACGGCCGACGGCTTCGCCAAAACGATCTCGGAATCGAAATCGGCCGAGTACATCGAGAAGATGCCGTCAAAGGACGTCCGCGTCGCCGGAGACCTGGCGGTCGTTACCGGTCGATATTCGTTCTTTGTCGGCGAGAAATTCTCGCATTGCGGAACGAACACTTTCAATCTCGTCAGGACCGCGGCCGGCTGGAAGATCGCGAACGCGGCCTCGACGCTCGAGTTTCAATGCGAGCGGGATCTGAGATCGGTCGAAGTGCCGGAGATCGCCGCCGATCCGAACGATGTCGGTTCGATCGATGCGATCGTCAAGGCGTTCTACGCGACGATCTCCGGTCCGAAGGGAACGCCGCGGCAATGGTCGCGCGATCGAACGCTCTACACCCGCGATGTCCGGTTCGTGGCGCTTTCGGAGCGCGACGGAAAGCCGAGGGCGAACATCCAGTCGCACGCCGAATACGTCAACGGATCGAACGGCTTTTTTGTCGCCGAGGGCTTCACAGAGCGTGAGATAAATCGCGTCGAACGGCGGTTCGGCAATCTTGCCCACGTCTTTTCGACATACGAGTTCGCGGCGTCTGACGGAAAGGTGAAGGGACGCGGCGTCAACAGCATCGAACTGTTTTGGGATGGAGCCCGCTGGTGGATCTCGGCCGTGACCTGGGACGAGGAGCGCCCCGGAAATCCGATCCCGAAAGAGTTCCTGCCCCGAAGAAAGAAATGAAGACATATTCCATAACGCTGGCGTTCGTTCTGTTCCTGGCATTCGTCCTCGCCGCGCCGGCCCAGAAGTCGCTTGAGGCGGCATTGCAGCGCCAGCTGGATGAATGGCATCGGGCGGGGAAATTCGCCGGCGCAACGCTCGGGATATGCCGGGCGGAACGCGATTGCGTCGAGCTTGCCGTCGGCTATTCGGACCTTGAGTCGAAAACGGCGATGAAACCCGGCGACGCGATGCTCGCCGGAAGCGTCGGAAAGACATTCGCCGCCGCCGTCGCGCTTCAGTTGGCGGCCGAAGGAAAGATCGAACTCGACGCCCGCATCGAGCGCTATCTCGGAAGCGAAGCGTGGTTCGGACGACTTCCCAACGCCGGTTCGATCACCGTCCGGCAGTTGATGAACCATACGAGCGGACTTGTCCGCTACGAGTTCAATCAGAAGTTTCTTGCCGATTTGAAGGCGTCGCCGGACAAGACCTGGAGGCCCGACGAACTGATCGCCTATCTGTTCGATTCCAAGGCGCCGTTCGAGGCCGGGAAGGGCTGGGATTACTCGGACACCAACTATATCGTCCTCGGAATGATCATCGAAAAGGTTTCCGGAACGCGGTACTACGAACTTGCAAGAAAGAAACTTCTGAAACCGTTGAAGTTGAAGCGGACATTTCCTCAGAACAAACGCCGTCTGAAAGGCCTGGTTCAGGGTTACGCGGGCGAGGGCAATGAGTTCACCGGATCCGACAAGGTCCTCAGCAACGGCGTTTTTGCGATAAATCCGCAGTTCGAGTGGACCGGCGGCGGAATGGTCTCAAACGCCGGCGATCTGGCTCGATGGGCTATCGGCTTCTACGAAGGCCGGGCTTTCGATCGATCTTTGCTCTCCGAAGCGTTGAACGGCGTCGCCGCGCCGTTGCTCGGTCGCGACGCGCGATACGGCTTGGGCGTCATCGTGCGGCCGACCGCTATCGGAACGTCTTACGGGCACAGCGGGTTTTTTCCGGGATATATGACCGATATGATGTATTTCCCGGAACATCGGATAGCGGTTGCCGTTCAGGTCAATTCAAGCGTGCCGCGCAACCTGGGCAAGCCGTTGGCGCGGGTCCTGGTCGATGCCGCGCAGGCGATGATCGGCGAAAAGCAGACCGCTGAATGAAAGGAAAGATCGGGTTCGGAAGCAGGCAGACGGTACTCCGGCCGTTCGTTTCGCGCAAATCGGTCGAGAGAATCTGAGGCCAAACGACCGAGAATTGCGGTCTCAGGTGAATGGACCGGCTCAACCGGCCCGAAATTCAGCAGTCGTCCGTTTCGTAATTCTTCAGGCTGATGTAGAATTCCAGCAATTTTCAACGAGGGAGATCCAAAAGAGCAATGAGAGCTTTTATTTCCGCGGTTTTGGCCACGGCGATCCTTGCGGCCGTCGTTCCGGCTGCCGATATGAGCCCCGAGATCGATGCCGCGACCGGAAATCTGATGCCGAAGATCATCGAATGGCGCCGGCATCTGCATCAATATCCCGAACTTTCGAACCGCGAGTTCAAGACCTCGAAGTATGTCGAGGAGCATCTGCGTCGCCTCGGCTTCGATGTCCGGACGGGCATCGCGAAAACGGGCGTTGTCGGAATCCTGAAGGGCGCGTTGCCGGGGCCGACCATCGCGCTCCGGGCGGATATGGACGCGCTTCCCGTGACGGAACGGCAGCCGCTGCCGTTCGCTTCGAAAGAGAAGGCCGAGTACAACGGTCAACAGGTCGGCGTGATGCACGCCTGCGGACACGACACGCACGTCGCGATGCTGATGGGCGCGGCCGAGGTGCTTTCGGGAATGAAGGACAAGATCCGCGGCACTGTCGTCTTCATTTTCCAGCCGGCCGAGGAAGGCGCTCCGGCCGGCGAGGAAGGCGGCGCCGATCTGATGGTCCGCGAGGGCGTGATGGACGATCCGAAGGTCGAAGCGATCTTCGGGATCCACATCAACGCGCAGACCGAGATCGGACAGATCCGCTACAAACCGGGTGCGATCATGGCCTCGAGCGACTGGTTTTCGATAAAGGTCCGCGGCAAACAGACCCACGGCGCATATCCGTGGCTCGGGGTCGATCCGATCGCGGTCTCGTCATCGATAATTCAGGGTTTGCAGATGATCGTTTCGCGGCAATCCGAGCTGACCAAGACGCCGGTCGTCATCACGGTCGGCAAGATCAACGCGGGCGTACGCGAGAACATCATTCCGGAAGAGTTGACGATGGCCGGCACGATCCGCGTCCTCGACTCGAAGATACAGAAGGAAACGCACGAGAAGATCAGGATCACGGCGGAGAAGATCGCCGAAAGCATGGGCGCCGTGGCCGAGGTGAAGATCGACGTGAAGACGCCGGTCACGTTCAACACGCCGGAACTTGTGAAGAAAATGCTCCCGTCGCTCGAAAAGGCGGCCGGCAAGCAGAATGTTGTTGAAAACGAATGGGTTACGGGCGCCGAGGATTTTGCTTATTACGGTTCCAAAGCTCCGGCATTCTTCTTTTTCGTCGGCGGGTTGCCGAAGGGAAAGGATCCGAAGGACTCGGCCGCGCACCACACGCCCGACTTTTTCATCGACGATTCGCGCCTCGACGTCGGCGTCAAGGCGTTCTGCAACATCGTTTTTGATTATTAGTGGGCGGCGAGCAGATGACAACGGACAATGGACAATGGACAAATGACATTGTCCGTTGGCCATTACTATGGCTGTAAAATCGACTTTGTTTCTCTACTGCTCACCGCTTGCTGCTTACCGCCTACTGAATATGCGCCTCGACAAACCAGAGCAGTTTGTCGATCGAGCGCGAAACGCCGGTGAAAAGATCCGCGGTATCGGCATCGCCGAGTTCGTCCGTTTCGTCGATCGCGGCCCGGACCTTTTTGCCGAAATCGGCCAGCGCCGTGGAAAGAGCATCGACGTGGGCCGCGCCGTCAGTTATCTCGAGCGGGTATTCGGAAAGCGTCGAGCCCTGAGCCGCAGCCCGCACGGTTCCGTACGCGGTTCCGCCGAGAGTCGTGATTCGCTCGGCGATATCGTCGATATGCGTCTCGACCTCGGTGGCGACCCGGTCGAAGAGTTCGTGCAGCGCGATGAAATTCATCCCTTTGACGTTCCAATGCGCCTGTTTCGCCTGCGATTTCAGATCTGAAGCATCGGCCAGCCGCGCGTTCAGGATCGAAACGATCTTTTCCCGTTTGTCTTTCGCGATATCGATTTTTGTATTGTGCAATGACATAATGTTCTCCTTGAATTAGAATTATTCTAATTCTAAGAATTGGATGTGTCAAGTGCGATTTCAGGAGTCCAGATTCCAAGCATTTCAGGATTCCAGATTCCAAGGATTCCAGGTTTCAGGCATTTCAGGATTCCAGATTCCAAGGATTCCAGGTTTCAGGCATTTCAGGAGTCC
>CAZARD010000151.1:0-3850 GCA_964487505.1 uncultured Blastocatellaceae bacterium
GGAGCGATCGCCGCGTGCGGCTCAGCATCTGGGAATTCGGATCTCCGGGAAGATCACTGATGCAAAATGCAGAACCCCGCACGAAGTAAGGGGGCCCGATCGCGGGAGCGATCGCCGCCTGCGGCCCGGCATCCGGGATTTACCGGACTCGGCACGGGCCCCGATGGCGCGATCAGCCCGCTCTGCGGGCTGGCCCCCTTACTTCGTGCGGGGTTCCGCATCAGAAATCGGTCAGATCGAATCCCGTTTTCTGCCGGAACTGTTCGGTCATGGACGGCATTTCGAAGGTGCTTTCGTCGCGCGTCGCGCGTTCGACGCGCCACATAGGAAAGAAGTACTCCTGCATCGGGAGATACGGCTCGTCGTTCTTGATCGCCGTCATCCATTCCTCGAAATAACCGAGATCGATACCGCGCAAGAAGATCCCGGCCGCCCCGATCTCGTGCAAAACCCCGACGACCTTCTCCCGTGGATTCTGAAGAACCACGATCACGCTCTCTCCGGCTTCGATTCTCATAACTGTCCAAACTCGGGGATTTGTGAGTCAAAGTCAAGAGCCGAAAGTCGACGAACACCCGCGCACGGTGTCGCGTGCTCGATCTCGTGGCGGCGCCGAGCACATCGTTTCGCCACGAAAGCCCGCGTCGCGCTTTGGGGCATCTTCACGACCAGGGGAAATGATGCCTTGCGCGACCGAGTCAAACATTGCCTCCGGCCGCGTCAGCGGCGTGGTTAATCTAGCCGTGGGTTTGAACCCACGGTAAGTTTCGAAACGCGCCGCGCGTCGCGTCAGCGACGATTGAATCAGCCGTCGCTGACGCGACGAGATCCCGACGACGCGATGTCCGTGGGTTGAAACCCACGGCTAAATTCAAGTTATCGCTACGCGATCCGGGTTCGATGGACGGAAATCCGCCATCGATGGAAAAGCGATATTCGCTAGTCCCAGGAACGTCACATCGGATTTGCGGGCGGCGAATCTCGGGTATGTCGGGAACGGACCCTTCAGCCGGACTGGCCCCTCGGGTCTGATAGACTCGGCCGTCGCTGACGCGACGAGATCCCGACGACGCGATGTCCGTGGGTTGAAACCCACGGCTAAATTCAAGTTATCGCCACGCGATTTGTTCGCGCGAGGCGCTCATTGCAACCGGGAAGGTTGCGCTCCAATCGCAAATCCCCAATCCCAAATCACTTCGTCCTTTTCACGCGGCCTTCGATCTTGGGGGCGAAGGTTTCGAATTTCTTCAAGTATTTGATCATCGACTGAAGCATCTCGACGCCGGTGTTCTTGCGGAACGAGGCGTTTTTGAAGACGGCGAAACCGTCGCCGCCGTCGGCGAGGAAATTTGAGGTCAGCAACCGATAGGTCTTGTCGTCCGCGAGCGGTTGGCCCTTGATCAGGCATTTCACGACGCGCTGGCCGACCGGTCTTGATTCGTCGTATTCCATCTCGACGCCGCGCGAAGCCTGCAGGATGCCGTTCGTCAATCCCGCGCCGTGCTCGAAGATCTTCCGCAGATCGCTACCCTTCATCTCGAGCTGATAGACGGTGTTCGGGAACGGAAAGGCCGAGATCAGTTCACCGACCGTGACCGGGCCGGCGTCGATGTCCTGCCGCAAACCGCCGCTGTTTGTGATCGCGAAATCGTAATCGGGATAGGCGTCGAGCATCGCGTCCGCGACAAGATCGCCGAGCAGTGACTCCTCGCCGTATGACCGGGTCAGTTCAACGGTCGAATTCGTTACGGCCTCTTCCGTGATGACCTTGAGCCTGTCCTTCCACTTCTTGATGACCGCGGACATTTCGGGATCATCCGGGATCTCGTCGTCGAACACCGGCCCGAAATGATTCTTGTATTTGACTATCCTGTCCTTCTTGACGTCGTACGTGATGTCGAGCTTGCCGAGTTCGATCGTGTAGGCGTCGGTCGAAACGATTATCGTGCCGTTCGAGACCAGCGGCTCGGGCGTTCCCGTATGCGCGTGGCCGGTGACGATCAGGTCGATGCCCGGAACACGTTGCGCGAGTTGGATGTCTTTCTGAAGGTTGCGGGCGACGTCCGCCGCGCCGCTCGTCGATTGCCGGCCCGGAATTCCCTGATGAATGAGCAGCACAAGCAAGTCGGTCTTCGGCTTCAGCTCGTCGATGTATTTTTTCAGATAAACTTCCTCGTCGCGCGCTTCGATGCCCTGGATCATCTCGTCCGAGGTTGTGTCGTAAAATGCGAACTTCCCGTGCAGGCCGATGACGCCGATCCGTAAACCGTTCTTTTCAATGACGATATAAGGATTGTTCCAGTGAAGATCTTCGGTTCCCTTGATGAAGATGTTGCCGTTCAGGATCGGGAATCTCGCCTTCTCGAACTGCTGCCGCGCGTTCTGCCAGCCGTGGTCGAATTCGTGGTTGCCGACGCACGCGGCGTCGATCCCGAGATGGTTCATCGCGTCGATCACGGCCTCGCCCTTGGTCAGCGAACTGATGTACGGGCCGGTGAAGAAATCGCCGGCGTCGAAATATAGCGTGTTCGGGTTCTTCGATCGCTCGCGTTTGATCAGCGTCGCGAAATTCGCGAAACCGCCGACGAGCCTCGTTTCGCTGATCCACGGCACGCGATGCGGCTCAAGATGCGAATGAAGGTCGTTCGAATAAAGGATCGAGAGCGTCTTTTTCTGCGCCGCGACCGAGGCCGGAGCGGCAAACAGAAAGAGCGCCAGGACGGTTGCAGAGAGGAATCGTGTTCTCATCATCATTTGTATCAGTCCGAATAGGACCAGCGAACAAATTAGCACATTTGTACGGTAATCGGGGTTTGCGGATTCCAGATTTCAGATTCCAAGATTCCAGATTGCCTAGGCCTGTCGGAAAATCCGTTCCGAACCGTGAACGTGAATCGGGTAGGGCAAATCCCAGCCGCCCGCGCGAAATGCCGGGTGAAGCGCGAAACCGCTCCTTCGATTTCAAAATTGCCATTCGGTGATCTAGAATCTTAACAAAACAGAATCTCGAAACCGGATTAGAGATACGAAGCCGCGGGCTTCACGATCCAAGTCCGAAATCCGAAAGCGTACCGCCGTGCACATCACAAAGATCGAAATCGAAAACATCAAGTCCCACGTCGAATTCGTGCAGGATTTTCTGCGCGGCACGACGGCCATCGTCGGAGAGAACGGCGCGGGAAAGACGACGATCATCGAGGCGGTCGCCTGGACGTTGTTCGATCTGCTCGACTACCGGAAAGAGGATTTCCTGAGGCGCGGAGCGCGGAAGGGTTGGGTTCGGATTTCGTTTGAAAGCAGCGTTGACGAACGCCGATATCAGGTTTACCGCGACACCGGAACCGGCTATCACGTTTTCGATCCGGAACTCGGGATAAGGATCGCCGACAAGAAAGACGAGGTTTCGCGGTTCCTGCGGTTGCACCTCGGCGTCGAGCCGGGAACCGATCTCAAGGTGTTGTTTCGCGCCGCGATCGGCGTTCCCCAGGGCACGTTCACAACGGTTTTTGCCGACAACGCGGCTCGAAAGCAAATCTTCGACAAGCTTCTCAAAGTCGATGAATACCGTTTCGGCTCCGATCGTTTGCGCGACACGTCGCGCTTTCTCGAACTTCGGATCGGCGAAGTCAAGGAAACCATCGCGCGTTCGGAGGGGGAGCTATCGAGGTCCGACGCGGTCGAGTCTGAACTGAAGGAAGTGAAAGGCCGCGCCACCGAGCTTTTGGTGACCGTCGAATCCGTTCGCGCCGAGGTCAACGACAGAAAAACGAAGGTCGCCGGGCTCGACGCGGTCGAATCGCAACTCAACTCGATCAAAACCGAGGCTGACCGGATCGAGAACGCGAGGTCG
>CAZARD010000151.1:3950-8555 GCA_964487505.1 uncultured Blastocatellaceae bacterium
TGATCTCGAACGCATCACGAAGGCGCGCGATGCGGCCGCCGAACTCAGGCCGAAGGCGGCCGAGCAGGACGAACTCGACGCCGAGCGCGATCGCCTTCGCGCGGAGATCGCGCGCTCGGAACCGAGCGAGGCCGCGGCGCTCCGGCTCGGTAATAAGGTTGAAGTACTGCGCAAGAACTGGGCGGCGCAAAAGGCGGAGGTCGAAGAGCAAGAAAAGAAGGCGAAGGCGGCCGAAGAACTCCCGGCGCTCGAATCGAGCTTCGGCGCGGTCACGAAGCGGGTCGCCGATCTTCGGGCTCAGCTCGCCGCCGACGAGCGGTTTCAGAGAGAGATACGTGACGGACTATGTCCCGTCCTGTCGGCGAAATGCCTGAATCTGAAAGAGGGGCAGACGCTCGACGGTTTCGTCAGGAGCAAGTTCGATGAACTGCGCGCCGCGATCGCGGGCGAGGAATCGGCGCTTGGCGAGCTGAACAAGCGCCTTGCCGCCGCGCGTGAAGCCCAACGGCTTGCGGCGCAGCTTGAAGTGCTCCGGAAACATCTTGAGGAGATCAAGGCTGAGGGCGTATCCGTCGGCGATGAACTGAAGGCTCGCGAGGCCGAGGCGGCGAATCTTCCGCAACTGAGGTCACGGCTTTCGGAGGTCGAATCGCGGCTCGCGGCCCTCGCGAATCCCAAGGCGCGGCTCATTGCGCTTGAATCCGAGATTGCCCGCGAGCCCGATCTGCGGCGCGAACTTAATGGGGTCGAAAGCGATCTCGCGCGGCTTGATAACGATCTTCGCGTCGAGAACGAAAAGCTCGTGGCTTTCAAGGATCTCGATGCGCGTTGGGCGGCAGCGGCCGCCGAGCGCGACCGGACCGAATCGGGCCATCGCGACTATCTGGCGAACGAGACGGCGGCGAGATCGGTCGGCTCGATCGAAGAAAAACTCGCCGAATCGCGCGCCGAACTCGAGCGGGCGGCCGAGGAATCGAAGCGGATAGCCGCCGAGCTTGCAACCGTTTCGGCGGGATATGACCGTGAACGGCATCAACTCGAGCGCACCGAGCTCTTTGATGCTGAACGCCGGGCCGCCGAATCGGGGGCGAATTTGGCGAACGCCCAAGCCCGTGCCGCGCAGCTCGAAGCCGACCTGGTACGGCTCGCGGCCGTTCGCGAAGAGATGCAGGTCGCCCTTCGCAACAGGGAGAAACTGGAGAAGGTCCATGAGGCGTCCGAGTTCATCCGCGCGACGCTCAAGAAGAGCGGTCCGCTCGTCGCCCGGAATTACGTCTATCACATATCGCTCGAGGCGGCGCAGATGTTCCGCGAGATCACGGGGAACCCCGAGCGGAATCTGAAGTGGACCGAGGAGTATGCGATCGTGCTCGAGGAGGGCGGATTCGAGCGGCCGTTCGCGGTGCTTTCGGGCGGCGAACAGATGGCGGCGGCGCTTTCGGTGCGGCTCGCGCTGCTGAAGCAGTTGTCCGATATCCGGCTCGCGTTCTTCGACGAGCCGACGACGAATATGGATGCGGTGCGCCGCGAACGGCTGGCCGAACAGATCGCGGTGATCGGCGAGCGCAAGACGTTCGATCAGCTTTTCGTGATCTCCCACGACGACACGTTCGAGAACTTTGCCGACAGCGTCGTCGAAATAGGCGAAAACGAGAAATAGGCCGGTCACTTTTTATGAAGAAGCTTTTTTCGATCAAAGCATTTCTGTTCGGAGTCGCAATCGCCCTGATCTCGTACGCGATCTTTATCGCCCTCACGCTATCCGTCGGATGGGAATCGCAACTTCGGAACCGGACGAACAAGATCGGCTTTCCGTTCGCTTTCTGGGAATCGGGCGGCGAGGCGGGCGCCGGCCGTTTTGTTATGTCCGGAATGATATGGGACGCCGTGATCGTCGGCATTTATAGTATTATTGTCGGAATGCTCTTCAGCGTACTGTGGCGCGTCCAGACCACCCATTACGTCGAGCGTTAGCGTCTATGAAGGAAGTTACGATCGTTTGCGACGGCTCATCGCTCGGCAACGGACGCGGTGAGACCCGCGCCGCGGCGGTCGCAGCGCTGGGCTACAAGGGATTCTGGCGCGCATTCGGCCGCTATCTGGGAAATGCGACCAACCAGCAGGCCGAGATAGCGGCGGCGACCATCGGGCTCGAAACCCTGACCGAGCCGTGCAAGGTGCGGCTTATGTCCGATTCGAGGTATGTCGTCGAGACGATGAAGAGCGGATGGAAACGGAAGGCTAATCTGGATTGGTGGCACAAGCTCGACCGGGCCGCGGCGCGCCACGAGGTCGAATGGAAGTGGATCAAGGGGCATTCGGGTCACGAGATTCAGGAGATCGTCGACACCCTTGCGAGGACGACCGCTGAGAACGGTCGCGTCGATGACGGTCTCTTTGATGAATTGGTCGCTCGGATCGGGGTCAAGGAAATTTGAGATCACGCTGTTTCGATCGCAGGACTGCCGGAACGCGGCGATTTCCCGCAATTGGGATGTCGCCGCGCTTTTGTGCGTTCTGTTTTCTTCTTTTCTCGTTGGTCGCGTGCGTTTCGGGGCAGTCGCGCGGATCGGGCTGGGTTTGGCAGAACCCGCGACCGCAGGGAAACGCGCTTCTCGCGATCGGTTTCGCGCCCGACAAGGAAATCGGGATCGCCGTCGGATCGGACGCGACGATAATCCGGACCGAGAACGGCGGATTTGACTGGACGCGCGTGCCGTCGCCGGTCGATGCCGGGCTGAACGGCGTTTTTGTACGCGACGCTCGCAATGCGGTCGCGGTCGGCGTGCGCGGCACGATCCTCATTACAGACGACGGCGGGAAGACGTGGCGCTCAGTCGAAACCGAATTCCGCGATCATTTGAGCGGCATCGATCTCGCCGGCGAAGGCTTCCTGAATGGCTGGGCGGTCGGCACTTATGGCCGGATTCTGAAGACGACGGACGGCGGCGTTAGCTGGGCGAATCAGGTCTCAGGAACGTCGGAGCATCTCGCGGGAGTTTCAGCGCTCGACGCGCGCCGGGCGGTCGTCAGCGGCCGGGCCGGATCCGTTCTCGTAACATCCGATGCCGGCGAGTCCTGGCGACAGTCGACGCCCTGCGGCGGCGGCGCGGTCAACGCCGCCCGCTACGTCAGCGAATCGCGGATCGTCGCCATCGGGGCCCGCGGGTGCGTGGCCGTCAGCGCCGATGGATCCGTCTGGCAACGCATAAATATCTTCTCCCAGACCGATCTGCTCGCGCTCGATTTCGCCGACGGGAAAAACGGTTCGATGACAGACGCGAAGGGTTTGGTTTGGCTTACAGGCGACGGTGGAACGACGTGGCTGCCGTTCAATGTCCGAACCAACCCGCGGATCGCCTCGATCACCTTCGCAGACACGTTCACCGGTTGGGCCTCCGGCGAGAACGGACTCGTAATGCGGACCGACGACGGCGGCATATCTTGGCAGCGGCTGACGGGCGGCGGACGCGAGGACATCAACGACCTCGTCTTCTTCGATCGCGAGTTCGGTGTCGCCGTTGGCGGCCGCGGCCGGATCCTGATCACAAACGATTCCGGGCGCGAATGGATTCCGGTCTACTCGGGTTCAACGTCGAACCTCAACGCGGCAAGCTTCGTTTCCGCGGAACGGGGCTGGATCGTTGGCGACGGCGGAACCGTTCTGCGGACGATCAGCGGCGGCGCGAGCTGGGGCCCGGGAATTTCGGGGACGCGCGAGGATCTTTACGGCGTGAGCTTTATCAACGAGTCGGTCGGGATCGCGGTCGGCGCGAACGGCACGATCATCCGTACGGACCAGGCCGGCGCCTATTGGACGTCCTCGGTTTCCGGAACGCCGAGCTGGCTCGAGGACGTGAAAATGCTCGACGCGAAACGGGCCGTCGCCGTCGGCGACAAGGGAACGATCCTCGTCAGCGACGATGCCGGCATCAGTTGGCGCAGCGTAAAGACGAACCTTCGCGAGAACCTCTATGCGGTTTCATTCAACGACATCAAGACCGGATTCGCGGTCGGCTCAGGCGGATCCGTTTTGCGCACGGATGATGGCGGCGACAGTTGGATCGACGTCGAATCGCCGACGGACCGCAATCTGTTCGCGGTAACTGCGTACGGCCGGAACGCGTTGCTCACGGTCGGCGAACTCGGGACCGTTCTGAGGAGCGAGGACGGCGGCCGCACCTGGGAAAATCAGGTCGGCGCGACGAGCAACGTCCTCCAGGCGATTGTTTATCGCGGCGGAGCGGACCTGTGGGTCGCCGGACGCGGGGGCGCGATATTGAAACGCACGGAAAGCCTGCCGCCGGTCCGTCGAGAAGGCGCGCTGCGAACGCAACCGGAGCTGAAGCTGAGCAACGGCAGCAAACCGAAACCGCGCCAGCCGTCGGTCACGATCACCGACGACGGCGATATTCCGTCAGCCGTCAAACCCGAGAAGAAGCCGGGAAAGTGAGGGGAGCATTCAGTGCAGAGTGCAAACCAGTGAAAAGTGCAAAGTGCATAGTGCATAGTTCGAAAAGCAAAGAGAGTGGCGCCTTCCGGACTTGCGCTATTCAAAGTCGGCCACATAATCAGCTATGCACTATGCACTATGCACTATGCACT
>CAZARD010000152.1:0-8401 GCA_964487505.1 uncultured Blastocatellaceae bacterium
GATGTTGTTGACTGCCTCCTGAACTATCCGATAGATGCAGATCTCGTCGTTCTCGTCGAACAGGCCGTCGATCGAATCGATATCGCTCCGCATCTCGACCAATCCCGAGACCTTTTTCAGCATCGACCTGATCGCTTTCGTCAGCCCGAGCCGGTCGAGCAGTTGCGGGCGCAGATTGTTCGTGATCTCGCGGACCTCTTCGAGCGCAAGCGATGCGGACTCGGAAATGCTCGCGAGTTCGGCCGCGACGCCTTCCCTGTCATCGCCTTTGTTCGTCGCGAGCACGGCCCGGTTTTTTATGACGACAAGGTTTTGCCCGAGGCCGTCGTGCAGGTCCGATGCGATCCGCTTTCGCTCCGCCTCCTGCGATTCGATCAGCTGCCGCGAGAAAAGAGCCCTTGCATCGGCGGCGGCGCGCAATCGCGATACGCGGGAATGATAGACCCGCCAGCCCAGGATCGTCAGAGCGAACGCCGACAATCCGATGAACCACCAGGATTGGTAGAAGTACGGCCGGACGACGATCTTCATCGCGGCGCCTTCGTTGTTCCAGATCCCGTTCGCGTTGGCCGCGATCACCCGAAACGTATACGTTCCGGCCGGCAGATACGAATAGTCCACGGATCGCTTGGTTCCCGCCTCGATCCAGTCGCTTTCCAACCCTTCGAGTTTGTATCGAAACTTCACCTGCTCCGATCTGACAAGGCTCAAGCCGGTGTATTCGATCGCGACGTTCGATTGGCCGGGCGCGAGCTCGATCCGGCCGTCTCTGATCTGTGCGGGCTTTCGGTCGATTGACACTTCTTCGATCACTACGGGCGGCGGGTTCGGATTGACCTGCTCGGCGTCGGGATCGACGATCGCGACGCCGCCCATCGTCGCGAACCAGAGTTTTCCGTCCTTCCGTTTGATCGCGGCCGGCAGCCTCCCGCCGTTGCACTCGGCGTTGAGCATGCCGTCCTTGTCATCGTACGAAATGCTGTTGAGCTTCGGGATCTTCCCGTCGGCGAAGTCGTTGAGTTCCTGGATGCCGACGCGATGTATTCCGCGATTGCTGGACATCCAAAAGTTGCCGCGGCCATCCTCGAGCATCGCGAAAACGCCGTTGTTATAGAGCCCGTGTTCAACACGGTAGTTGAAGAATCTGCCGTCCTTGTATCTGTAGAGACCGTTGCCGTAGGTTCCGAACCATAGGTTTCCGTCCCCGTCTTCGTGGATGGCCCGAACATAACCCTTCGGGCTTTCGGTCACGTTCTTGAAGTCGTTGAAGCGATCTCCGACAAGCAGGGCGATGCCGTCGAACGTTCCGGCCCAGAGCCTTCCGTTCCGATCGGCGTGCGTCAGCACGACGTTGTTGTCGGGCAAGCCGTCGGCGGTCGTGAAGCGACCCGTTTCGACGCCGTCCTTGAGTTTCAGCAAGCCGCCTCCGGTTGCGATCCACAAATTCCCGTCGTTGTCGAAGGTGAAATCGGTCGCCGACCCCTCGACCTTCCCTGAGATCTTCGGGTTGCCGTCCTCGTATCGCCTGAACCCGCCGGCAAATCCGACCCAGAAGCCGTTTTCGGAGTCCGACACAAGCCCGCTCGTCACCAAGGGGAGTCCGCCCGATTCAGCACCGTACTTCAATCCGAGATCGGTCGTTTTGCCGTCCGCAAGTAGATTCAAACCCTTCGACGAACCGATCAGAACGCCGCCCCGGTCCGTATCGCAGATCGGATAGACCTCGTTGCCGTTCAGTCCGTCCTTGACCGTCAGGTTCGTTATGAATTGTTTTCGAATCCGCCTCAGACCGGTCGATGTGCTTAACCAGAAGTTACCTTCGCGGTCGACTATGCCGTCGGTCGAGTTTACGGTTTCGGGAAACTGGTAGACCGAGAACCGGCCGTCCTTGAATCTTAGGTATTGCGCCGGCCGCGCCGGGTAGCCCACGCCCAAGAAAAAGTAGATGCTTCCGTCCGCCTCCTCTTTGGCCGTCGTCGTAAGGTTCCCGTTCCAATCGGGAATGTCATCGGCGTTGAAAACCGACACGGCGCCGTCCTTGAACCGCACGAACTCGCGCGGTTGGAATCTTGAGATCCATAGTGCCCCCTGTTTGTCCTCGTAAGGTCTGAGACCCAAACTCGCCGTCAATTCAAGCGGGGTAAGCTCTATCCGGTACGATATGACCTGACCGTCTTTCTCGCGCGAGACCCGATCCGGTTCAAAGACCCATTTCGCTCCCGATCGGCCGAAGTAGGTGGCGATACGCCCCTTCGCATTCTGACCGGGGATCGGAACGAATTGACCGTTCTCAAAATAGTAATCTCCGGTGTCGGTCTCGATCACCGCGTTTCCCGCGGCATCGCTTTTGAGCAGCGCAGGGGAGATCGCCGCGGAACTTTCACGCGGCTGCTCGAAAGAGCCAAAAGCGCCGTTTCGATAGACGGTGACGATCCCGTTGTCCGTCGTCGCGAAAAGCGTGTTCTCCCGATCGATGTAGACGTGCGTGAACCGATTGTTGACGATGCCCTTCGTATTTCCGGTGTTGAAGATCTTGAACCGGACGCCGTCAAATCGCGCCAACCCGTCGAAGGTGCTCAGCCAAAGATATCCGTCGGGCGCTTGGGCGAGCCCCGTGACGGTGTTCTGCGGCAGGCCGTTCGCCGTCGTCCAAACGTCAAACCCGAATTCCTGCGGGTAGGCGCAGGTCGACGCGAGAATGACGAGGTAAATGACCATCGTCAAAAGCCGCGAAGAATTCTGGATCGGAAGCGAACGCATTTGAATGAGGATATAAATAGCACACTATTTGGTTCGAAACGCAAGCGATTCAGATCTAGCCCGCGGATTTTGGCCGATCTTCGCGAATGCGCATCTAATGGTGTCAACGACGTGGGAGACCAATCAGGAGACGCCGATCTGTTGTCAAAACAAGCCTCCGCGGGATCGCCGTCGAAGCGTTTTCAGCCGCGGATGAACGCCGATGACGCGGATGGATCCAAATCCTGAAAAAACAAACCGTCGGCGGATAGGCGCTGACGTTGTCGAGGCGGCGCATCCGATCGTCGGACAGGCTCACGTTCAGGCTCGCGATGTTGTCGTGAAGTTGACTAAGACGCCGAGTGCCGATGATCGTGACCATCGTCGGATCCTTGTGGCGAATCCAGGCGAGCGCGACCTGTGACGGCGAGGCGCCGATCTCGCTCGCGATCGCGCCTACCATCATCCGCCTACCGCCTACCGTTTTCCGCCGCCCCGCAACTCGCCGTAGAACTTCTCATACATCGGAACCGCGACACCTAGCTTTGCGGCTTCCGTGACAACATAACCGGTCAGGGTTTCAAGCTCGGTCCGGCCACCTTTCTTGAAATCGGAATGCATCGACGACGTCGATCCGGGCGGGGCTTTCTTGATCTTCTCGAGCGTCGCCGTTTCGATATCCGGGCCAACGTTTATGCGCTTCGCGCGCGCGACCGCCGCGACCTCGGCGATCATCGATTCAAGCACGGACCGCTTTTCGTCGGTTTCGAGAAGTCCGCCGATGTTCGAATCGAACGCCGATGTCAGCGTCGCCACCGGCGAGATGAAGATGAATTTCTCCCAAACGGTCTTTTCGATATCGACCGACAATTGCGAGTCGACGCCGGCGCTTCGAAGTATCGATTCAAATCTCTTGAGTTTTTCGCGATCGGACCCCACGCCGCCGAACTGGTAAAGCCGGATCTCGCTGTCAACCCGCACGACGCCGGGCCTCTGAAGGCGGGCGACAATAAAGACGCAGCCGTTCCAGACGTCGGCATCGGGGTAGATCGCCCCGATCCGGTCCGCGTGATCGACGCCGTTCAGAAGCGGCAGGATCGATGTCCGCGGCCCGATCAGTTTTGAATAGCGGGTCACGCTTTCCTCAAGATCGAACGCCTTCGTGGCAATGACAAGAAGGTCGACCTCGCCGATCTTCTGCGGGTCGTCCGTCACGAGCGAAGGCCGGGAATTCGATTCGCCGTCCGCGGTCGAGATCGTCAAGCCGTTCGCTTCAATTGCCCTGGCGTTTTCGCCGCGGGCCGCGAAGACGATCTCGGTATCGCCGGAGCCGGCGTTGCGCGCAGCGAGCTTCCCGCCGAGATATCCGCCGACGCCGCCGATTCCGAGGATCGCGATTCTGAATGTCATCTTGTGTCGGTTTCATTCCAATCCGGCGTCGGACCCGGAATCACGGCAAACACCCGAAACTCGCTGATCGTTATGCCAACGGGTCGAATCGCAAGATCCTGAAGGCCTCAGTACGGATTCCCGCTTAAGACGCCGTTTGTGACACTGATCGTGTAGAAACCGGCAGACGGCCGGTTTCGCAGATCAAAGGTTCCGCCGGGTGCGACACGCCAGATCTTGAAGCCAGAATACGTCAAGGGATTCCCGGCGACGCAGGTCTCCGGCATATGATCGGCGAGAACGAAATATGCGTTTCCGCTTCCCATCACGGTCCCAAGTCCGTTCTGGTCAACGACGACGGACGTCGCTTCGTTGATCGCGACGCCGAGTGCCGTGTTGCTCCGGCCGTCCTTTATCTGGCGGGCGAGGTACGCCATCAGCCGGCCCATTCGATCTCGTTGAAAAAAGTGTGTGTCGGTCAGCGTCGACCCGAAATTGTTCCAGTTGAGGAAATCATATGTAAACGAAACTGCTGGGTGGTACGGATCCGCCAAGACTTCGGTCGATGTCGCGCTTCCCGTGCAACCATCATAAACAAACGCGCTCTGTATGGCGGTTCCGGCGCTTGTCCCGCCGACCGCTCCGCCCTTCGAATAAACGTGTTCGACGGCCGCTTCGACGGGGGTGCCTTTGAAGTTGCTAACATACCGGCACTGGTCGCCGCCCGCGAAAAAGACGACCTCGGCGTTCCGGATCGCGTTCACTACGCCAACGTGCCTTGAATCTCTCCACGATGTGATAACAATCGTTTCAACGGAATCGACACCGTTCATCGCGAACACCGGAGCATTGTAACCATCGGCTCCGGAGGCCCTCAAAATGACGACATCGATCTTTGTTGCGCAGGACGTGCAACCCCGGGCCTTGTCGATCAACCATTGGATCGCCGGGTCGACGTCCGCGCCGCCGCCGCCAAGATCGTGGGCGGGGCCAAATAGCGCCGGACTCACGTCGGCGGCATTGCCGATCAAATAACGCGTGATTTTTCCTTCAACCTGGAGAAGAAGCGATAAGAAACAGATCGGCAAAAGCGTCAGGATCTTCATAACTTGCGGTCGAGGCACGATAACACGGGATCGGCCTCGCGGCAAAATTGTTCGGCGTTTCCGGCCGTTTCGTAATCAGGTCATTCCCGTCCAGTCGGCGGCGGCGATGTCGAGCCAACGCGCGCGGATCGCTTCGAATTCAGGACCAGCGAGCCGCGGCTCGCGCATATTCGAGACGTTTGCCCGAAGATGGATCGGGTCCGAGGTTCCAATGATCGCCGCCGAAACCCCTTCAACCGAAAGCGTGAACCGAAGCGCAGTGGCAACCGATTCTTCGACGGTGCGCGTGAGAAATCCGAAATCGAGCTTCCGCAGCCGATCCCAGTACTCGTGAAAATATGCATCGGCGGGCCTTTGATCGAACCGCCAAAGGGCGTTCGCGACCGGCCGTTTCGCGATCACGCCGAGCCCCGACTCGTTCGCTTTCTTTATGTTCGAATCGATCGCCGACTGGTCAGCGATCGAAACCGAAGTCTGCAGCGTGTCGAAAAAGTCCTGCGAAAGCGCGCACGCCGCATCGTCGTTGTCGCCGGAATACCCGACGAATCGGCACATTCCGCGTTCCTGCGCACGGATCAGGCCCTCGATGCAGTCCGCCTGCCGCAGGATCTCAGCGGAGCAGGAATGAAGCTGGACGATATCGACGTGGTCGGTCCGAAGAAGGCGCAGCGACCGCTCGATGGTTTCGATCACGCCCTTCTTCGACCAATCCTCGCGGGTGAACCCGTCGAGCGCGCCGCACTTCGTGGCGAGCACAAATTCGTTCCGGCGACCCGAAACGTACTTCCCGATCAGTTCCTCGCTCCGGAAATACGCCGCGGCGGTATCGATCAGATCGATCCCGCTGTCGAGCGCCGCGTTCAGAAGCGCGCCGATCTCGTCATCCGGCCGATCGGACGAACCGATCTCCCATCCGCCAAACCCGAGCGCGGAGACTTCGAGACCGGTTTTGCCGAGAAAACGCTTTTCCATTTGCGATTTGCGATTTACGATTGCGATCTGCGATTTTCGATTTTCGGATCACGATCCGCGACTTGCACTCCGAGATTCGGCTCAACCGACGCAATCGCAAATCGCAAATCGCAAATTGAAAATCACCCGCCGATTTCGTCGTTCAGCCTCGCCAAAAGCCTTTCGTCGTCAGGCTTGACGTCGGGCGCGAACCGGGCGGCGACGGTGCCGTCTTTGGCGATCAGGAACTTTTCGAAGTTCCAGAGCACCTCGCTCGGCGTCGAACGGACCGAGCCGAATCCCTTCAGCTTTTCCTCGAGACCGCCGTCGTTGACGTCGGTTTCGGGTTTCGCCGCGGTCAGATAATTGTAAAGCGGATGCTGATCGTCGCCCTTGACCGAGATCTTCGAGAACATCGGGAACGTCACGCTGTAGTTTGTCGAGCAGAAATCCTTGATCTCGTCCTCGGTCCCCGGTTCCTGGCCCATAAAGTTGTTCGCCGGAAAGCCGAGGATCTCGAATCCCTTGCCGTGATATTCGCCATAGAGCTTCTGAAGCCCTTCGTACTGCGGCGTCAGGCCGCATTTCGAGGCGACGTTGACGACGAGCAAGACCTTGCCCTTGTAACCGCCAAGATCAGTTTCCGCCCCGTCGATGGTTTTCACGGGAATATCGTATAGATTTGCCATTTTCGTTTTCTCCCTTTTTCAGTTCCTTTCCTTGACGATCATCAGCAGACCGTCGCGTACCGTCAGCAAGATCTGGCTGACCCGTTGGTCGGACCAGACCTTGAGATTGAATTCGTGCAGCGCGCGCGTGTTTTCGTCGCAATCCGCGCCTTCGGCCGCTTCAACGACCTTGCCGCTCCAAAGCACGTTGTCGGCCAGGATGATGCCGCCGACCCGCATCTTCGGAATGACGAGATCGAAATAGCGCGCGTAGTTCGGCTTGTCGGCGTCGATGAAGACGAGATCGAACGATTCATCGAGCGTCGGAACGATGTCGGCGGCATTTCCGAGCCGGCCCTCGATCTTCGCTCCGAACGGCGACCGTCGCCAGTAACCGTCGGCGATCGCGAACGTCTCGGGTTCGATGTCGAGCGAGTAGAGTTTGCCGTCGTCGGTCAGCCCTTCGGCGAGACAAAGCGCCGAGAAACCCATATAAGTTCCGATCTCCAGGGCCCGACGCGGCCGGACCTGGCGGCTCAGCATCGACAGCAGCCGGCCCTGGTAAAATCCGGAAAGCATCGATTTGTCGTCGCGTTCGGCATATGTCCGCCGGAGGATCTCTTCGAGAAGCGGATCCTGCGGCGAGGTCATCGAATCGGCGTATGTTTGGATCTTTTCGTCAAGCATTTTTGTTTGAAGCAAGTTTCGCGGCCTCGGCCGACGACACGACCGGGACGATCTCGAATTCCATTATGTCGTCCCAATTCCCGGTCCATTCGGCGAAGAGAGCGAAATCGTCGGTCTCCATCAATTGAAAACAGGTCGTCAGATCCGTGTCGATCCAACTCGATACGTATCTTAGCCCGTCCGGCATCATCCGGCCCTTTTCCTCGAAACGCCGGTAGATCGCCGGCGCGTCGAGAAACCTCTCGATGACCATATAAAGCATTCAGATCCTCCGGCAAGTCGGAACCGAGAGCGGTAGCGACTGTGTCAAAAGCCGTACTTGGATCTATCGGCAATCGTTCAGGGCTGGGCTCCTGCCCAGCCGTTGAACGACTGAACGCTATGATCCGGGCTACGCCCGGATGCGCTACACTCAAGCAGGGCTTTAGCTTAAGTTTCGGCTAAAGCCGCGATTATTGCTCTGACCGCTGTCGGTTCGTTGAAACGAACGGCAATTCAGATAGATCCCCTTTGATGCGAGTTTTGACACAGTCTCGGTAGCGACCGGCAAACTCGAAACTCAGCGCCGAGGCCGGTTAAAAAGTCCGATCTCGAGCGCGATGGCGAAAGGACGATCTTCGACGCACGAAGCCTGCTCGGCAAGGATCGCCACGACACCGGCACAACGAGATTCGAAAACGCAATCCGCGAGTTCCCGGTCGCGTAGCGACAAACCGAACTTAGCCGTCGGTTTCAACCCACGGGAATCGGGGCTGCCGGCCGCGTCGCGCGATCGACGCCTGATTCAATCGTCGCTGACGCGACGGGGAATCGAATCGCACCGAACCGTGGGTTGAAACCCACGGCTAAATTCGACCGACC
>CAZARD010000153.1:0-1989 GCA_964487505.1 uncultured Blastocatellaceae bacterium
GTCCGCCATCCGGGGTGAAAAGAGATTCGGCCGCTCTATCGCGTAATTTGGGTTGAACCCGAATTGAGCGATAGGAATCAGCCCGCGAATCTCCGCCAATCTTCGCGAATCCACGATTGACTGTTTGTTTCCGATAACATCAACAATGTCAATAACGTGGGAAAACAACGCAGCATAAGATTTCAGACATTCGATCCCGAACAATTGCCTTATTCGCTCTAATTCGTGAGGATTCGCGGGCAAATTTCTCCATTGCGTAATCTGGGTTGAACCGGGATTACGCAATAGAGGCTAATCTTTATGATTGTCGCCGTTGCGATCTTTGCGGGCTTTGCGCGAGGAACCGGCATCCGCTCGCCAAAACGGCAATTTCCCGCGCAAAGACCGCAAACGGCGCAACGTCGGCCAGTCCAATACTCGTCGGGAATCGGCGACGGAAATCCTTACGCGTAATTTGGGTTGAAGCGGTCCGTTGGCCTGAAACGGGGCGCAACCCGATGTCCGCCTTTCTCGGAAGCGAATCCCGAATTCACTCGACATTTTCGCCGATGTTGAGGATGTAACCGTTGTTGTCGCGAATCCCGAATTCGCGCATTCCGTAAGCGAAAGTCTCGGGCGCGTATACGACATCGACCGCATCCTTGAGTTGCTCCCAAAGCGCTTCGACATCGTCAACGTAGAGATAGAGCGAGCCTGTCAGGGAAGGCTGGGCGAACGGTTCGCGCTCGTTAGGCGTCGAGAACGCGATCTCGACCTCGCCGTTCCAAAGACTTGCCCAACAGGGATTCTTCTCGGGGTAGGTCCCACGGCATTCGAACCCAAGATTCTTCTCGTAGAACGCGATCGTCGCCGCCAGGTCGACGGTCGCGAGCATCGGAGTCAAACCCTTTATTTTCATAGTGTCCGCCAAGCGTCCGGTCGACTCCGAATCAAAATCGAATCCCGACGGCCGCAACAGGATGTTGGCCGCGGATTTCACTGATGATCGCAAATGATCGGTCGACCGTCGGAGTATCGCCGAAACGCACAAGCCATTGCAAGCCCGGTCACCTGATAGTCCGCCGATTCCGAAACGAACGGACACGACATCCCGCTCCGCGCAGTTTGGCGTAGACTTGCGGGCAATATCTCCGAAGGCGTGATCATCGATCGCCGCAAGCCCGGCTTTAAGCGGGAGGCCGCTTTCGGGGCACGCGGTCGCTGATCCTCATCCGTCGAACATTCGATCTGGTCGATCTCATTCGCAGACGCCCGAGATTCAACCATTTCGCCGAGCACCGCACGCGGTACGCGATCGTTTCGCCGCCGGCGCTACGGTTGAAGCGTAACGGTCACCGCGACCGTCGCGGTATCCGCGCCCCGGGGCAAATTGGGATAGGCCTGATAGGTGCCCGCATCCAATTGGGTCCCGATAGCCTCGGCCGCCGAATCGAAGATGAGCCGTTCACCGTCGTACGATACGATCCAGAAACCGGCCTGTCCGCCGTCAACCGAGTTGATCACGCCGGCCCGCCGCAATTTCACGGGTGCGCTTTCCAGCACCGCGTTCCGCCCCGGCACACCGCGTTCCTGTCGGCCGCGGATCGTGACCTGCTCCGGAAGGGCCATAGTCGGATTCGTGTCGTTGAGACCGAAGAATGAAATGCCCAGGATCGCCAATATGAAGAAGAAACCGAGTATTCTGCGCATCGATCTGCACCTCCGTTGAGAAATCGAGCCAATCTTAATTAGTTCTGCTAATTATACTGTAGCACAACAGATAAGCTGTTCTGAAGTCTTTGCTCGGGGACGCTATGGCGGCGCAACCCGCCCGGCCCTTGAGCCGGCGTCAGGAAAGTAGCGATTCGATCGCGGCGGTCACTGATTCGGTCGTCACCGACTCAATGCACCGCGGCGAATCGAACTTCTCGCATCGGTAACCGGCGCAGGGCTGGCCGGCCCTTGAGCCGGCGTCAGGAAAGTAGCGATTCGATCGCGGCGGTCACTGAT
>CAZARD010000153.1:2089-8336 GCA_964487505.1 uncultured Blastocatellaceae bacterium
CCGGCCCTTGAGCCGGCGTCAGGAAAGTAGCGATTCGATCGCGGCGGTCACTGATTCGGTCGTCACCGACTCAATGCACCGCGGCGAATCGAACTTCTCGCATCGGTAACCGGCGCAGGGCTGGCAATCGAACGGTTCGAAAACGACCTGATGCGGCGTGTCGGTCCAAGGCCGCCAATGGTTGCGATTTGAGGATCCGAAGATGACGACCGTCGGGCATCCGACCGCCGCGGCGATATGGCCGATTCCCGAATCGTTTCCGACAAAAATCGCCGACGCGGCAGCGAGCGCCGTGATCTCTGGAAGCATTAGATCCGAAAATATTTCGATGTCCGCCGTCGAGATCCGTTTCAGCTCGTCCAATGCCGGCATTTCCCGGGAAGCGCCGACCGCGACGATCCGAAATCCGCGTTCGTCCAGGAACCGGGCGACCTCCGCGAATTTCTCGACCGCCCATTGCTTCGTCTCGAAAGCCGCGACGGGGTGAAGCAAGGCGATCTTGGATTTTGCACCAGACGATCTTGGATTTTCGATTTTGGACCGGCCGATTTTGGATTTCGGATTTTGGATTTTGGATTTTGGACCCGGCGATTTTGGATTTTCGATTTTGGATTTTGGATTGGTTTCGGACTCCGAATGTTCAGAGATCCTGGAATCTGGAATCTTGGAATGCTGGAATCTGGAATCCGAAATCCCGGAATCCCGGAACTTCCGTTCGATCCCGGCCGCCGCCGATTCCGTGACGGCCAGCGTCGTCTTCGGGCGATCGCCGACCGGGATTCCGAAGGCGCCGACGAGCGCAAGCTGCTGTTCCGCGGAATGCGTCACGGGCTTGCCCCAAAAATCCGCCGATGATGACAACCGATGGCTATGGAGAAAAGCATACCGGTAATGCGCGTAACCGATCCGGATCGGCGCGCCCGTTGCGCGCACGAAAAATGTCGAGGTCGTGCCGCCGTGCAGATTGACAGCGACGTCGTACTTCCTTCGCCGAAGTTCCCGGGCGAGCGCAAGACGCGCCAACGGATCAGATCCGCGAACCGCGATCACCTCGTCGGCCGCGCGAAATCCCTCGAGCACCGGCGCGACCCAATCTTCAAGCAGAACGTCGATCGTCGCGTCCGGGAGCGCCCGGCGCAATGCCATCAGCGCAGGCGTCGCCAGAACCGTGTCACCGATCGAGCGCAGACGCACGACCAAGACGCGCTTCACGCCGGACCAATCGATCGGTTTCCCTGAAATCATAACCCAGCTATTGTAACGGAAACCGTTCAAGAACCCGCCACCGCGCGCCGGCGTTTTGCTCGATGAACGCGATCTCGCCGAACGTCCATTCGAACCGTCCGAGACGCGCGCGAATCGCCGCGAAACCGGCGTCGGAGCAGCGCCCGTTGCGCGGATGTACGAGCGTGATATGCGCGTCGTGGGTCCGCGGCGCGTCCAGGAGCCTGGCACGCAGATCGTCGAAATCAGACTGATCGTCGCTCGGGACGAAGACCAGGTCGCCGTCGCGTCGCGGCCGTCCGAAGCGGATTGGGACCTTGTCCTGAACGCTATCCGTGATCCGCCGCGCAAGCGCCGGCCAATCCGCGACCTCGTCCTCGCGGATCAACGTGACGTGCGGTTCGATCAATGCTGCCTGGATCGGGTTGAATTCGAGACGGATCGCGCTGATCGCCTCGTGACCGTGGAGGAAAAGCGTCGCTTGGCGCCGCGAGTCGGACATCACCGAAGGATTACTTTTCGACCTTCGCTTCGTCAACGAGCATCACGGGAATCTCGTCGCGGATCGGATAGACCAGCGCGCAATCTGGATTGACGCATTTGAGACCGCTTTGGTCGTCTTTGATCTTCACCTCCGACTTGCATTTCGGACAACGAAGGATTTCAAGGAGTTCGGGACTTATTGGCATTTTGGATTTTGGATTTCGGATTTTGGATTGCCGATTTGGGCCGGCAATCCAAGATCCATCGGACCGCATCTTTGGACGTCGGAGTTCGGTACTAGAGTCCGATGAGTTCGGTCCAATCCAAAATCCAAAATCCAAATTCTAAAATCATTCCACTTTCGTTCCGCACTCATTGCAGAACTTCGCGCCGGGGGTCAATTCGGCCTGGCAGTTGGCGCATTTCTGTTTTTCCTGCGACGATCCGCATTCGGAACAGAACTTCGCGCCCTCGCGGAGTTCGGCGCCGCACTTGACGCACGGGACCTTTGCGATCTCCATCTTCCCGCCGCAATCGCCGCAGAATTTCGTTCCGGCCGCATTCGGCTTTCCGCACGACGGACACGGAACCATCGGGTTCTGCGGCGCCTGCGCCTGACCTCCGCCCTGCGGAGCCATTCCGCCGCCGAAGGCGCCGACCATTTGGTTGCCGACCGCGAAGCCCGCACCGAGGCCCGCACCGAGGCCCGCTCCGCCGCCCTCGTTCTGCGCGGCGTCACGCAGCGCGTCGGCCGCCTGGAACTGCATATAACGCTGGGCATCTCCGAGCGCGCCCATCGCCGCCCGCTTGTCGATCGCTTCCTGCACCGCCGGCGGAACCGAGATGTTCTCGACGTAGAACTTCGTCACCTCAAGCCCGTACGTCTTGAAGTCCTGGTTGATCTGCGCCCGGATCTGTTCGCCGAGTTCCTTGTACTGCGATGCGAGATCGAGCGCCGGGATCTTCAATTCGCCGAGCGCGTCCGAGAACTCGGTCACGATCGCGCGCTTGAGCTGCGTATCGATATCCTCGGTCTGAAAATGCGCGTTCGTTCCGGCGACCTCGCTGATGAACGTCCGCGGATCGGCGACCCGCAGGCTGTAAGCGCCGAAAGCCCGCAACTGCACGATGCCCAGGTCGGCGTCGCGGAGCATCAGCGGGTTCGCCGTGCCCCATTTCATATCGGTGAACTGTTTCGTGTTGACGAAATAGACCTCCGATTTGATCGGCGAGTTGAACCCGTATTTCCAGGCGCCGAGTTTGCTGAGGATCGGAGTGTTGCCGCCATCGACGGTGTAGCGTCCGGGACCGAACGCGTCGGCGGCCTGCCCCTCGTGAACGAAGACCGCGGCCTGCGATTCGCGAACTATCAGCTGCGCGCCGTTCTTGATCTCCTGCCCGTGGACGGGGAAACGGTAAAGCAGCGTATCCTTCGAGTCGTCGAGCCATTCGATGACCTCAATAAACTGATTAAGTGCTTCGTTTTTGACTTTTTCCCAGATGCTCATCTAAAACTCCTTTCGTTTTCCAATCGTTTTCCAAATCGATCAATTCATTAACGAAATCCGTATCTTCGTTGTTCTGATAATATCGCAATTCCAACAATCGCAACAAACAAAGTTCGACTCGCCTGCCTGTTCGTCGTAGGGGTCAGCGCTTTCTTGCCATCTGTATGACCGTGAGACCGACGATCATCGCGAGACCGCCGGCGCAGTCGAGCAACACATCGTAGACCGTTCCGGTCCGGGCAAGATTGAAACTCTGGTTGAATTCGTCGAGCGAGGCCGTGGCGAAAACGAGCAGGAACGCAAAGAGCTGCCAGTAATCGGCGACCACGCGGCGCGTCGACCCGCGAAAGGCGGTCGCGGCCCAGAACGCGAGTACGGCGTACTCGATGAAGTGCGCTGATTTCCGTACGTACCCGTGATAGACCGTGATCAGGTCCTCGGGCGCGTTCGGGAAAAGCCAGATCAGGAACGGCCGGACAAAGCGCGAGGTGTTCGACATCGAACCGCTCGTGCTCGACGCGAAAAAGATCACGCCGATCCACAAGATCAACGGCGCGTAACGCAAAAAGCGCCCGCGCCGATCAAGCAAATCCATAACTCGCGCCTATCGCGGCAGATTCTCCATCGCCTTGATCATCAGCGGCACCGCGCCGATGCCGGAAATGACCCCGCCGAGGATCATAAGGATCAGCGGCGTCCAGCCGGTCTTTTTGACGATGCAGAAAATGAGTCCGGCGATCCAGCTGAAAAAGATTATCAGGATCCCCCACAACGCACCGCCCCGTTGAAAGCCGACGACGATCAGCCAGATGTAACCGATCAACGCGATCAGACTTCCAAGGCTGATGATCCCAAAGCCAAGAATTTCCATATCAACCTCTCGCGATCTGAAATAGAAAAAGCAAGCAAAGCATATCTGAAATCCAAAACGACTTCAAACTGCTTTGCTTGCGTGATTCAGGCCTTCGAGGACGATCAAAGCGCGGCCGCGCCCGATACGACCTCGATGATCTCTTTGGTGATCGCCGCCTGACGGATGCGATTCATATTGAGCGTCAGCGTGTCGATGAGTTCGCCGGCATTCTTCGACGCGCTGTCCATCGCCGTCATCCGTGATCCCTGTTCGGAAGCGACAGACTCGAGCATCGCCCGGTAGATCTGGGTCTCGACCTGTTTCGGCAGAAGCTTGCCGAAAATCTCGGCCGCCGGCTGCTCGTAAATGTACTCGGCCTGGGCGGCTGCCGATTCGCCTTCGTCCTCGACCCGCGGGATCGGAAGAAGCTGCTCGATCACGGGTTTCTGAGAAAGAACCGTCCGAAACTCGGTGAAAGCCAAAAACACCTTGTCGATCGATTCATCCTCCGAAAATGTCGCAATGACCTTGTTCGCGATCGCGACCGCATCATCGTGCTTGACGGTGCCGGTGCCCGTAAGGCCGACGTATTCCTCGACAAAGTTCACGTGTCGGCGCTTGAAGAAGTCGCGCCCCTTGCGCCCGACGGGCATCATCTCGATCTCCTTTCCGTCATTCTCACGGACGAACGCTTGGACGGCCTTGATGAGGTTCGCGTTAAAACCGCCGCACAGCCCCTTATCGGCGCTGACGACGACGATCAGGTACTTCGAATCGCCGCGTTCGTTCAGGAGTGGCGATGAGAAATCGTCCCCGATCTTGGCGCTCAGATTTCCGAGAACGACCGACATCTTCTGCGCAAACGGCCGCGCCGCAGTGACGCGGTCCTGCGCGCGGCGGAGTTTCGCCGCAGCGACCATCTTCATCGCCTTCGTGATCTGCTGCGTGTTTTTGACCGACTTAATGCGCCGGCGCATATCCAATAAACTAGGCATATTCGATTTGGGATTTTGGATTTTGGATTTTGGATCGAGCCGCGTTCAGGCGGCCTCTTCCAAAATCCAACTTGCCAAAATCACATCTCCAAACGAGCGGATTCCAACTTTCGGACCTCGGAACGAATCCAAAATCCAAAATCCGAAATCAATTGTTCCAACTGGTCGCCTTGAAGTCCTCGACCGCGACCTTCATCGAAGCTTTGAGATCGTCGTCGATCGATTTCTTCGTTCGAAGCGTTTCAAGGATTCCCGGATTCGAACTTTCAACGAAAGCGAAGAGTTCGTTCTCGAAGCGCTTGAGGTCTTCGACCGCGATATCGGTCGCGAAGCCGTTCGAAACGGTCCAGATGATGAAGACCTGCTTTTCGACCTCCATCGGCTGGTACTGGCCCTGCTTGAGAACCTCGGTCAGACGCTTGCCCTTTTCGAGCTGGTCCTGCGTCGATTTGTCGAGGTCCGAACCGAACTGCGCGAACGCCGCAAGTTCGCGGAACTGAGCGAGATCGATACGAAGCGTTCCGGCGACCTGCTTCATCGCTTTGATCTGTGCCGAACCGCCGACGCGGGAAACCGAGTTTCCAACGTTGATCGCGGGACGCACGCCCGAGTTGAACAGATCGGACTCAAGAAAGATCTGACCGTCCGTGATCGAAATGACGTTCGTCGGAATGTACGCCGAAATGTCGCCGGCCTGCGTCTCGATGATCGGCAAGCTCGTCAGAGACCCGCCGCCGCGCGCGTCCGACATCTTCGCGGCGCGCTCCAAAAGACGCGAGTGGAGATAGAAAACGTCTCCGGGATAGGCTTCGCGGCCCGGCGGACGGCGGAGCAGAAGCGAGATCTCGCGATACGCCGCCGCCTGCTTTGAAAGATCGTCGTAGACCGTCAGCGCGTGGCGGCCGTTGTCGCGGAAATACTCGCCGATGGCGACGCCCGAATACGGGGCCAGGAACTGCATCGCCGCCGGATCCGACGCCGTCGCCGAAACCACGATCGTGTAGTCCATCGCGCCGTAATCCTGCAGCTTCTGCACGACCTGCGCCACGGTTGACGCTTTCTGACCGATGGCGACGTATATACAGATGACGTCCTTGCCCTTCTGGTTAATGATCGTGTCGATCGCGACCGCGGTCTTGCCGGTCTGGCGATCGCCGATGATCAGCTCGCGCTGGCCGCGGCCG
>CAZARD010000154.1:0-8283 GCA_964487505.1 uncultured Blastocatellaceae bacterium
CGACGTGTCGAGTCCGCCCGAATAGGCGAGAACGATTTTCTTGATGTCAGTCATATTGTTGGTAGTCAGTAGACGGTAGACAGTAGACGGTAAATGCCGGGTTTCCGACACTCAATCATCCGCTTGGCGCTAGCCGTTCGTTTCGAATATCTCCCAGACCTTTCGGAGCGCCGCCCTTTGTCCCTTTGCGTCCCGAACGGCGATGAAGATCGTGTCGTCGCCGGCGACCGTTCCAACGATCTCGTCGAGACCGCTCGAATCGATGCGAACGGCGCAGGCCGATGCCAGTCCCGAATCGCATTTTGCGACGATCATGTTTTCGCCGGCGATCTCGAGGCTTTTCAGCCCGAACAGCATCCCGTTCGGCGATCTCTCCGGCAAAGCGTAGAAGCCGTTCACCTTCGAAACTCCGAGTTCGACGAGATCGCGAGAGACGCTCGACTGAGTCACCGAAAAACCGGCTCTCTCCAAAATTGCCGCGAGTTCGTCCTGCCGCGAGATCTTGTTCTCCGCGACCAGCTTAAGCAACGCCGCCTGTCGATTCTCTTTCTGCATATTAAGAACAGTTTATGCAGCACAAGTACATAAACAACGCATAGATGCATAAAGTATCAGAAGGGTTCGAAATTTTCAATCGAACATTTACGATTTTCAAAGAACGAACTACGATAAACGTTATGTCCGGATCCGATAAACTCTGGGGCGGGCGCTTCACGGGAAGCGCCGACGCCGATTTTGCCTCGTTCAACGACTCTTTCCGTTTCGACCGCCGTCTTTTTGAATGCGACGTGCGCGCGTCGGCGGCGCATTGCAACGGCCTGTTTCACGCCGGAGTTCTGACGCGGCTCGAGGCCGAGAAGATCAAGACGGGGCTTGGGACGATTCTCAAACGTGCCGGGTTCGACAAGGACTATTTCAACGATACGTCCGAAGACGTCCATTCGTTCATCGAATCGAAGCTCGTTCAGCTGATCGGCGACACCGGCCGCAAACTGCACACCGGCCGGAGCCGAAACGATCAGGTGGCGACCGCATTTCGTCTCTGGCTGCGCGAGAATCTGGCGGAACTTACGACGCTTGCGCTCGATGTCCAGCGTGCGCTTGTCGAACTGGGCGAAGCGAATCCGTCGGCCGTCCTTCCTGGCTACACGCATCTCCAGCGCGCGCAGCCCGTGCTCTGGGCGCACTGGTGCCTCGCCTATTTCGAAATGCTGTCCCGCGACCGCGATCGGATCGACGAGGTCTGGCGGCGGGTCAACGTGATGCCCCTCGGGGCCGCGGCGCTCGCCGGGACCAGTTACGAGATCGACCGCGAAGCCGTGGCGCGGGAACTGGAGTTCGACGGCATCGCGGCCAACAGTCTCGACGCGGTCTCCGATCGCGATTTCGCGATCGAATTCGCGGGGGCGTCATCGATCCTGATGATGCATCTGTCGCGGCTCGCCGAGGATCTTATCATCTACTCGACGAGCGAATTCGGATTCATCGAACTCGGCGACGCGATCTCGACGGGGTCGAGCCTGATGCCGCAGAAGAAGAACCCGGACGCGCTCGAGCTGCTGCGCGGAAAAGCCGCGCGCGTCTTCGGTCATCAGACGGCGCTTCTGGCGATGATGAAGGGCCTGCCGCTCGCTTACAACAAAGATATGCAGGAGGACAAAGAGGCGGTGTTCGACATCGTCGATACCGTCGCCGGCTCGCTCCGCGTTGCCGCGATAGTGCTCCGGAACATCTCGATCAACTCCGAGCGCTCCCGATCGGCCGCGACCCGCGGCTTTCTTAATGCGACGGAACTTGCCGATTATCTAGTTGAGAAAGGCGTCCCGTTCAGGACCGCGCACGACACCGTCGGCCGCGCCGTTCTTTTCGCGCTCGAAAGCAACAGGGAACTCGATGAATTGTCGATTTCGGAACTGCGCGGGTTCGCCGCCGAGATCGGGTCCGACGTTTTTGACGCGTTGAGCCTCGAGGCGACGCTCAGATCGAAGAATCAGATCGGCGGGACCTCGCCCGAACGCGTCGCGGAAGCACTGATCGGGGCGCGGGCCGAGATCGAACGGGAGACGTCCGGATGACGATCGACGAAATCGTCCAAAATACGCAAAACAGCGAACTGATGCGCCTTTTCGGGATCGAGGTCGAAGCCGCCGAGGTCGGCCGCGTCGTCCTGAAAATGGCCGTCACGCCGCGGGTCCACCAGTACATCGGCATAATGAACGGCGGCATCTCGCTGCTCCTTGCGGAAACCGCCGCCTCGCTCGGGGCCGTGATTTCGAGCGATCTGACAAAGGTCTCGCCGGTCGGGGTCGAGATCAATGCCAACCATTTACGAGCCGTTTCGCGCGGCATCGTCCGCGCCGAGGCAAGATCGGTCTATCACGGCCGCACGATCAGCGTCTGGCAGATCGAGATCCGAAACGAACGCGACAAACTGATCTGCGTTTCGCGCTGTACGCTGAATCTCAAGAAAGGCGCCGCGCGCCTCGTCTCGTCCGATGGATAAATTCGTCCGCGAACTTCTGGCCGAATGGCGGCGGCTCGAACTGCCGTTCGACAGCGCGACGGTCATCGTCGCGGTCTCGGGCGGCGCGGATTCGCTGAGCCTGCTAGCCGCGCTCGCCGATCTCGTCCGGCGCGGCAAGCTTCGGATCCGGCTCGTCGCGGCGCATTTCGATCACGCGCTTCGGACGGATAGCCGAAAGGATGCCGACTTCGTGGCGTCGTTGGCGCGGGATCTCGGAGTCGAATTTGCCGGCGCGCGCGCCGAGGGCGATCTCAGAATCTCGAGGCGCGGGAACCTTGAGCAAAACGCGCGACGGGCGCGCTACGGTTTTCTGGCGTCGGTCGCCGGCCGGGAATCGGCTGCGGTCGTCGTCACCGCGCATACCGTCGACGACCAGGCTGAGACGTTTCTGCTCAATTTGATCCGCGGAAGCGGCGCGGACGGGCTGAAGGCGATCGCCGCCGTGAGCCGGGAGTTTGCGATCGGCGATGCGTTTCCGGCCTTTCTGCTCGTTCGCCCTTTGATCGGATGGGCGACGCGGGAGGCGACCGAAGCGTTTTGTCGCCGGATCGGGTTCGAACCCGTCATCGATCCGATGAATGCGGACCATAGCTTCCGGCGGGTCCGAATCCGTCGCGAACTGATCCCTCTACTGAAGACCTTCAACCCGCAGATCGTCGGCGCGATCGCGCGGACCTCTTCGAATTTGACATCCGCGACGCCGATCGACCCCGTTTTCGAAAAGGCGCCGAACGTCAGCGAGTTGGAAAAGCTCGGTAACGGCGAACTTCGCGCAGGCTTGCGTGCCTGGCTCCGACGCGAACGCGGCGATCTGCGCCGCATCGGTCAACGGAACATCGCAGCCGTCGAGCAGCTCGTGCGGAGCCGTAAAAGCGGAAAGACGGTCGAGATCCCCGGCGGTTCTGTCGTCAAAAGCGGCGGCCGAATACGTTTTTTGCCGCGTCCGCATCGGGAAATCAAGGACGAATGAGCGTTTTTCCGACCGTGCCACGCAGATCTGATTCCGAAACAAGGTTGAAAAATGGTTTTCAGCAAACTAGAATCAAAGGTGACGGCGTGCGCCTGACGCCTTCGGAACAACGGATCGGTCGAATGAATCATCGAACCTTCGTTGCGAGTTATTGGTGTAAGCAGGTGATTTGGAGGCATTAAATTGAGTTCTAAAGCAAAACAGGTCTTGTTGTGGTTGATGATCCTCGCTGGCGCTATGGTTCTCGTTTGGGCGCTGCAGTCCAAGCAGGGAAAGAATCCGCAGAAGCTCAGTCAAGATCAAGTGATAACGCGGATCGACAACAAGGAGATCAAAGAGGCGCTGCTCAAACAGGCGCAGATCGAGTTGACGGACGTTAACGGGAACAAGCTTTATGCCGATATCGGCAGTGATGCGACTCGCGAGTTCTACGTCAAGAAGATCAATGACTACAACACCCAGTACGGACAGGGATCGTTGAAGTGGGACGAAGAGCCGGCCTCGAACGGTTATGGCTGGATACTTCTGATCAACGCGCTTCCGTTCCTGTTATTGATCGGCTTCCTTGCCTTTACGCTCCGTCAGATGCAGGCCGGGGGCAACAAAGCCCTCAGCTTCGGAAAATCCCGGGCCAAATTGCTGAACAATCAGCAGAAACGAGTGACGTTCAAGGATGTCGCCGGTGTCGAGGAGGCGAAAGAAGAGCTGCAGGAGATAATCGAGTTCCTGAAAGATCCGCAGAAGTTTCAGAAGCTGGGCGGACGCATTCCGAAAGGCGTTCTGATGGTCGGTTCGCCCGGAACCGGGAAGACGCTGCTTGCCAAGGCTGTTGCCGGTGAAGCGAACGTTCCGTTCTTTTCGATCTCGGGCTCAGATTTCGTCGAGATGTTTGTCGGCGTCGGCGCGTCTCGTGTACGCGACCTATTCGAGCAGGGCAAGAAGAACGCGCCGTGCATCATCTTCATCGACGAGATCGACGCCGTCGGACGCCATCGCGGCGCCGGGCTTGGCGGAGGTCACGACGAGCGCGAGCAGACGCTCAACCAACTGCTCGTCGAGATGGATGGTTTTGAATCGAACGACGGCGTGATCCTGATGGCTTCGACGAACCGGCCCGACGTTCTCGATCCCGCGCTTCTGCGGCCGGGACGATTCGATCGCCGCGTCGTCGTCGGACGCCCGGACGTCAAGGGCCGCGAGGGAATTCTCAAGGTCCACACCCGGAAGATCCCGCTCGACGAGAACGTCGATATCAGCGTCATCGCCCGCGGAACTCCTGGATTCACCGGTGCCGATCTCGCGAACATCGTCAACGAGGCGGCGCTCAACGCGGCGCGCTACAACAAGAAGGTCGTGACGATGACCGATTTCGAGATCGCGAAGGACAAGGTGCTGATGGGAGCCGAGCGGCGCTCGATGGTCTTGTCCGACCACGAGAAGAAACTTACCGCTTATCACGAGGCGGGACATACGCTTGTGGGGCTCAAGGTCCCGTCGGCGGATCCCGTCCATAAGGTTTCGATCATCCCGCGCGGGATGGCCCTCGGCGTGACGCAGCAACTTCCGGAAGCCGACCGTCACAGCTACACCAAGGAGTACATCCTGAGCCAGATCGCGATCCTGATGGGCGGCCGCATCGCCGAAGAGATCTATTTCGGCTCCGACAAGGTCACCACCGGAGCGTCGAACGATATCGAGCGCGCGACCGAACTTGCGCGGTCCATGGTATGCGAGTACGGGATGTCGGAACTCGGTCCGCTGACGTTCGGAAAGAAGGACGAGCAGATCTTTCTCGGCCGTGAGATCGCGCAGCACCGTGATTACTCGGAGGACACCGCGATCAAGATCGACCGCGAGGTCAAGAAGATCGTCGCCGATCAGTATGAGGTCGCCCGCAAGGTCATCAGCGACAATTCGGAAGCAATGGTCCGGCTCAGCGAGGCTCTTCTCGAATACGAAACCCTTGACAGCGTCCAGATCCGTCGCGTCGTCGCCGGCCTGCCGCTCGACGGAGACGACAGCTCGGTGCCGACCGGTGACGGCGGCGGTACTGCCGAATCGGGCGACAAACGCAAGAAAGGGCTCGAGTCGCTGATTCCGCCGATCACGCCGAACAATCCGGCAACCGCCTAACTGATTGCGTTCGTCCAAATCAGAAGAAAAAGGGATGAGGTTTCGGCTTCATCCCTTTTTTGCTTTCGGGGCTTCGGTTAGACTCTTAACTTATGCGTTGGAAGACTTCGCGCCGCGAGTTCGAATTCGGGCGAACACTCCTGATGGGAATCCTCAATGTCACGCCGGACAGTTTCTCTGACGGAGGACGCTTCCTCGAGCCCGAATACGCCCTCAGGCGGGTCGAGACGATGATCGCGGACGGCGCGGACATCATCGACGTCGGCGGCGAATCGACGCGGCCGAACGGCGGACGCGTCGCGGCCGACGAAGAGACGGCGCGCGTCGTGCCCGTGATCGGGGCGATCGCAAGACGCTTCGATATCGCCGTATCGGTCGATACTTCCAAGTCCGTCGTCGCAAGGGCGGCGATCGGCGCCGGAGCCGAGATCGTAAATGACATCTCCGGATTCGCGTTCGATCCCGATATCGCCGGAGTATGTGCAGAAGCCGGCGTCGGCGTTGTGCTGATGCATCTTCGCGGCACGTTCGAGACGATGCACCGCCAGGACCCGATGGACGACATCATAGCCGAGGTCGGGCGAGGATGGCGCGCGAGTATCGGAGCGGCGCGGGCGGCCGGGATCGGCAATGAACGGATCGCGCTCGATATCGGGCTCGGGTTCAGCAAGAGTTACGAGCAGAACTTAGAACTGATCGCCAAACTTGATAAACTTGAACGCGATTTCGCCGCCTTTCCGATCCTCGTCGGCGCGTCGCGCAAGTCTTTCATCGGTCGCACGCTCGGGAACGCGCCGGTCGGGGAAAGGCTCGGCGGCAGCCTCGCCGCGGCGGCGATCTCAGTTTGGAACGGCGCGAGGATCGTGCGCGCGCACGACGTCGCCGAAACGGCCAAGGCACTTAAGCTGGTCGGGGCACTAAAGAACGAAATATGAAACTTTTCAAGACCTTAATGATCGGGGCCGTGCTGATGGCAGTTTCCGGATTCACCGAGTGCTATCGGCCGGTGACGACCTCGGGACTGCCGAAGGATGTCAAGGTGATCGCCGTTCCGGCGTTTCAGTTTGAAGCGAAGGGTTTGCGGTATCGGGTCGAAAGCCGTTTCACGGAAGCTGTGACGCGCGAAATAATCCGGCGCGGACGCGGAACGAAGGTGCAGGGGAGTCGCGATGGCGCGGATGCCGTTATCGAAGGCAATATCCGCGATTTCAATTTCTCGGGCGTGCTGCTCGACCGACAGGGGCGCGCACGCGTCTACGAGGTGACGATCACATCGGCGGTCACCGTCAGGGACTTGAGGTCGAACCGGATCCTGTACGACAACCAGAACTTCATATTTCGCGACTCGTTCGAGTTCAGCGAGGATCCGCGATCGTTTTTCAACGAAGAGGATCCGGCGGTCGAACGGATGGCGCGCGCGTTTGCGGAATCGGTCGTTTCGACCATCGTCAACGGCTTGGGAGTGACCGAAGAGAAGAAGTAGATGCCGCAGTTGACCCGCGAACAGCTTTGGAGCGAACTCAAGGCCGGCTCGATCGGGCCGGCCTATCTGCTATTCGGCGAGGAACGCTACCTGCGCGACCGCGCGGCATCGGCGATCGCCGACCACGCATTGGCGGGCTGCGGTTTGCGCGAGTTCAACGAGAACGTGTTTTCGCTGAACGATTCGGATGCCGTCCCTGAAATCCTCGCGGCGGCCGATCAACTGCCGATGATGTCGGCCAAACGCGTCCTTTTGGTCAGGGATCTGCGCGTCACGGCGACCGCCAAGGGCGACAGTCTCCGCGAGGCCCACGAGGATCGCCTTCGATCTTACTTCGAACGGCCGGCCGAGACGACGGTGATCATCTTTGTCGCTGACGAATTCGACAAGCGGCGGCGGATGGCGAAACTGCTCCTCGATAACGCCGTATCGGTAGAATTCTCGCGTCTTGAGGCGGCGGACCTCGCCAACTGGGCGCGGAAGGAGATGAAATCGGCCGGGTTCGATATCGATGAAAGGACGCTCCATTATTTCGTCGGCTTGGTCGGCAACGAGATGCAACGTCTCGAGAACGAGATCAAAAAGGTTACGACGGCGTCCTTGCCGGACAGGATCGTCACGGTCGAGACGATCGACGCATTGGTGCCGAGCAGTCGTGTCCTCTCGAACTTCGATCTCACCGACCAGCTTTTTTCCAAGGACAAGGCCCGCACGTTCGAGACGCTGAAGAAGATACTCGACGACGGAGCCGAGCCTTTGATGCTGCTGGGGTTGATCGCAACTAGCTTCAGGCGCCTGCTCAAAGCAAAGGAAATGATGGAGAACGGTGTCGAGCGGCGCGAGGTGGCCCGCGTTCTCGGTCTGCCGTACCGCCGCCAGGAAGAGTTTCTCGCGATCGCGCGGCGTTCCGATCGGGCCCGTCTGGTCGGAGCCCTGCGGCGCATCTCGGACACCGACCTGGCGATCAAGACATCCCGAGGCGGCGGCGGTCCGGCCGGCGCCAGGCTTCAGATCGAGATCCTGATCACCGAACTCGCGGCGTCGGTGAACGGTTAAGAGAGGCCTTGATTAGCCACGCGTGCCCCGATGCAGAACCCCGCACGAAGTAAGGGGGCCCGATCGCGGGAGCGATCGCTCGTGAACCGTCCGGACCTGGATTGCGGATCGCGTGAA
>CAZARD010000155.1:0-7989 GCA_964487505.1 uncultured Blastocatellaceae bacterium
GGAATCTGGAATCCTGGAATCTGGAATTTGGAATCCACATTTCAGGATTCCAACGAGATCCACAAACCGTGGAGTGAAGTGTTCTTTGTGTCACCTTGGCGCCGCTTCGTGGATGTCTGCGCTTTTCATCCACGAAGCAGCACGAACCGGACACGAACGGTCGGTGGCTTGGATTTCTCAAAGGATCTGAATTTGGGATCCCGATCGGCGATTCCTTGTAAATTATTCGATTCAAAGCTACATTGAAGGCAGTTCCATTTCAACTCTTTCCCCTTGAGTAAATCCGGAGGCTTTTTGATTCGATGAAAAATCCGTTTCTTGAAAATTTCCGCTCATACATTCCAGACAAGACGAGCCTGCGCGAACTGTCGATACTTCCGCTTGCCGTCGGCACGCTGCTCGGCATCCTGTTTGGCGCGTCGTCGCTTTATCTTGTTTTGAAAACGGGACTTACGGTCTCGGCATCGATCCCGGTCGCGGTCATTGCGATCACGCTTTTCCGGTTGCTTTCAAAGCTCGGAGCGCGTGACGCGACGATACTTGAGGGCAACATTATGCAGACGGCCGGATCGGCCGGCGAATCGATCGCGTTCGGCGTCGGCGTCACGATGCCCGCGATCATGATCCTCGGTTTCGATCTCGATCTGATGCAATCGACGCTCGTCGCCGTCTTCGGCGGCCTGCTCGGCATCCTGCTGATGATCCCCCTGCGCCGCGCGCTGATCAAGGAACAGCACGGCTATCTCAAATATCCTGAAGGCACGGCCTGCGCCGAGGTGCTCAAGGCCGGCGCGTCGAAAGAATCGCGCGACGCTTCGCACGAAGGCGACACGACCGCCGACGACAGCGCGGCGCTGCAGGGCGGCAAGATTATCGGCGTCGGGTTCGCGATGGGGTTCATCTACAACGTCGCGATGCAGGTTTTCAGCCTCTGGAATCCGGAGCCGAGCAAGAAGCTCAGCGACAACACCATCAAGGGCGGCTCGGTCGCGCTCGAGAACAACCCGGCGCTGCTCGGCGTCGGCTACATCATCGGCCCGTATGTTTCCGGGATCATGCTCGGCGGCGGCGTGCTCTCGTACCTCGTGCTGATCCCGTTGATCAAGTTCTTCGGCGAGACGGCCACCGCGCCGATCGCGCCCGAACTCAGCAAGACGATCAGCACGATGTCGGCGGGCGAGATTCGCGGATCGTACATCCTTTACATCGGCGCCGGCGCGGTTGCCGCGGCCGGGATCATTTCGCTCGCTCGCAGCCTGCCGACCATCTGGAGCGGGCTCAGATCGGGTCTTGCCGATCTGACGGGCGGGGCGGTTTCGGCCGACGGTTCTAAGCTTCCCCGTACCGACCAGGATCTTTCGATGAAATGGGTTGTCGTCGGGATCATCGGGCTGATCGCCGGGATTCTTTTGCTGCCGCAGCTGGGATTGAGCATTTTCGACGACTGGAAGGTCTCGGTCGTCGGCGCGATCCTGATCCTCGTTCTCGGATTCCTTTTCGTCACGGTCTCGTCGCGTCTGACGGGCGAGATCGGTTCGTCGTCGAATCCGATCTCGGGGATGACGGTCGCGACGCTGCTGATCACGTGTCTCGTGTTCCTGATGCTCGGCTGGACAGCGGCCGATCCGTATTTCGTCACCGCGCTCAGCGTCGGCGGCATCGTCTGCATCGCCGCCTCGAACGGCGGCACGACTTCGCAGGACCTCAAGACCGGATTCTGGGTCGGCGGCACGCCGCGCAACCAGCAGATCGCGATCCTCTTCGGCGCGCTCGCGTCGGCGCTCGTGCTCGGCTGGCTTCTCGTGACGCTGAACAACGCGGAGACTTATTATCACAAGGTCGCCGAGAAAGAGTTCGCGACCGAGTTCCGCGTCAAGGAAGAGCAGCTTTTCCGCGAACACGGAAAGTTCAAGAGCGAGAAGATCGTCAACGGCAAATACAAGGAAGCTGACCAGAACACGTACCGCGTCTGGCAGAACACCGATCCGGCCTCGGGTCCGGTGGGCAAGTATCTCGTCGATATGCAGGGCAAACCTGTGTATCTCGTCGATCCCGGCATCAACGGCCAGATCAAGATCGACGAGGACGGAAAGGAGCTGACCCGTTACGACGCGCCGAAAGCGACGCTGATGAGCTACATCATCAAGGGCATTCTGAGCCAGCAACTGCCCTGGGGACTCGTGCTTATCGGCGCGATGATCGCGATCATGCTCGAACTCGCGGGGGTTCCGAGCCTCGCGTTCGCGGTCGGGCTTTATCTGCCGATCTCGACATCGACACCGATCTTTTTCGGCGGAATGGTGCGTTGGGCGGTCGATATCTATCTCCGCAAGAAGTTTGCGCGGCAAAACCTGACGAAGGAGCAGATCGACGCCGAGACCGATAAATCGAACGGCGTGCTGCTCGCGTCCGGCTACATCGCCGGCGGAGCGATCGCCGGCATTATGGTCGCTTTGTTCAGTCTCGACAAACCCGCGTTCCTTCAGTCGCTGAAGGCGATCAAGGACAGTTGGGCAAAATGGGCCGAAACGGGCAATCCGTTCTTCGCCGGCGACAACGCCGACCTGCTCGGAATGGTTCCGTTCCTGATCTTGACTGTCATCCTGTATTTCGTCGGCCGCGAGATCGTTCTCGCCGGCAAGAAAAAGGACGCCTGACGTTCTAAGAATACGGTGATTCGAACGGGTCGTACTGTGGTAACATCGCAGAACGGCCCGTTTTGATTTAAGGAGTTCACGAATCAATGTCCAGAAACCTCGTCGGTCTCGTTTTCATACTGATTTTCGGATTCGTTGCGTCGGCCCAGGATGTCGAGATCAGGACCGTTCCGGCCGGTCGCGGAAGCGGCGGTCCCGAAAAGCCTTCGGCATCGACCGTGCGAGGCCGCGTCTTTTATGCCGAAACCAGCCGGCCGGTGAGACGCGCGTCGATCATGCTCGTTTCCGAGCGCGGACCCGGAGAGGCGTCCGGCTTGACCGACAACGAGGGAAATTTCGAGATACGGAACGTCGCTGCCGGAACTTATTATCCGATGGTCAACGCTCCGGGCGTCGTCTCGCCGTTGGCGTTCATAGATTTCTCGAAACTCGAGGGCGGCCGCGGACAGCGTGAAGCGACCGAGGAGGCGTTCAAGGACTTCCAAAAGATCATTGTCGACGGCGTCAACGAGGCCTATGTCCAGATCCCGGCGCGGCGCGGCGCAGCGATCAGCGGCCGGATCTATTACGACGACGGCGACCCGGCGATCGGCGTCAAGGTCGAGATCCTGCGCAAGGTCGACGGCCGTTTCATCGGCGTTATCCCGAATATGTCGGCGATCCTCGGGATGTTCGGTGGCGGCGCCTCGGGTACGTTTCAGACCGATGACCGCGGCGTGTTCCGGTTCGCCGGACTTCCGCCCGGCGAGTACATCGTCAAGGCGACCGAGAACGCGAGCCACGGCGGGTCGGCCGACAGATCGCCGGGGATCGAGGCGTTGATAATGCTCGGCGGCGGCGGTTCGTTCCTGACCGTCTATCACCCGGACGTCTTCGACGCCTCGGCGGCGCAGGTCATCGCCGTCGAGTACGGCCAGGAGATGACCGAGGTCAACGTCACGATCCCGGCGCGCTATCTGTTCAAGGTCGGTGGAACCGTCATCTCGCGAAAGGACAAGACCCCCGTCCGGGCCCAGATCGTTCTTCAGCGCGTCGAAGAGACGAAGACTTTCTCGCTGATGTCCGAAATCGCGAAGATGACGCAGAACGTTTCGACGGGCGACGATGGCGGCTGGAGCTTCAAGGAACTTCCGAAAGGAAATTACCGGTTGATCGTGAACCCGGCCGGCCGGCCGGTCAGCGTCGAGATGGATGACGACGACCCGCCAACGGCGCCGCGTGTTCCAAAACCGTCGATCCCGCCGGCACCTGTTTTCGCGAAGACCGTTCGCGAGTTCACCGTCGAGGACAAGGACCTGACCGATATCAAGGTCGAGCTTGGTTTCGGCGCGACGGTCTCCGGAACTGTTTCGGTCGAGAATGCGATCAACGAGATGCCGCGGTATCTGACGATCCGCGCCGGCAACGAGGTCGAGGAACTGACATCGACCACGAACGTCGCGAACTATGTCGCGAACCCATCGCAGCCGCCAAAATTGGACAGGGACTTCGTCATCGAGAACGTCGCCAACGGCAAGACTAAGTTCGACGTCCTGCTTTCCGACGAGGAGTATTACGTCAAGAGCATGATGTCGGGAACGACCGATCTTCTCGCGTCGGGTTACGAACTTGCGGAAGGAGAGAAACTAGCGAACGTCCGGATCGTGCTCGGAAAAGGCCTCGCGACGCTCGGTGGCAAGGTGATTGGGGCCGACAAGGAGCCGCTTCGAAACCAGCAGATCCTGATCGTTCCGACCGATCCGAAGCGACGCATCCCGACCTTCAAACGAAACGTCCGGACCGACGACGAAGGTGCGTTCGAGATCAAACTTGCGCCGGGCGAGTACGCGCTCGTGTACGTCGATGCGGACGATCTCGCGCTCAAAGGCGAGGCGTGGGAGAAATGGCTGGATTCGGAGATCCGTCGCTCGACCACGGTAAAACTCGAGTCCGGAAAATCGGAGAAGCTATCGCTCACCCGGAGCGAATAACGGAAATGGGAGGAAACGATGTTCAAGCTCCCGATCTTGTTCATCTTGTTTGTCTGCGCTGGTGCCGTGCTCGGCCAGAACGCGAATGTCGTCGCGAACAAGCCGACACGCGCGGCAAACGGCAATTATTACGCGAAAGAGGAGCTCTCGACGATCCGCGGAATGATCGTCTACGCCGACACGAACAAGCCGCTCCGGCGCGCGTCGTTCAAACTTCTTCACCCGGACACATTGACGAGCGCCGACCGGGACTTTCTTACTGACGATGAGGGCCGGTTCGTCATCAGGGCCCGTGCCGGAACATATTACTTCAACGTCGATACGCCCGGTATTCTCAACCCTGACTCGTTCCGTGGCCTCGCTCGGCGGGGCGATGGGTTGAAGGCAAGCAGAGAGAAGCTTGACCGTTTGTTCGAATCGGTCACGGTGGACGGCGTCAGCGAGGCGCAGGTCATCGTTCGCGTTCGCCGCGCGGGTGTCATTACCGGAACGGTCGCCTTTTCGGACGGATCTCCGGCACCCGGCGTAACGGTCGTCGCGTTGCGGCAAACCGCCGGTTCGTTCGAGCGCTCGGACAAGGAACGGGTCGGGAACGTCGAAACCGACGACCGCGGCGTTTATCGATTTTTCGGACTCCCGGACGGCGTTTATCTGGTGTGCGTTTTCGAGTCAACGACTCAGGCCGATTACGACTTTCGACGCGAGCGGCTCGAAAGCGAGGTGCGGACCTACTACCCGTCCGCGACAACCTTCAGGGAAGCAAAAACCGTCGAACTTGTTTCGGGTCTTGAACAGACGGAGATCAACATTACGATTCCCGATCGACGGTATTTCGCGATCTCCGGAATCGTCACGCGGTCGGTAGACGGCAAGCCGGTCAGCGGCGCGATCATTCGATGTTCACGCGCCGACGACGAGATCTTGAACACTTCCGGGCTTTCGTTTCCGTCGCGTGCGGATGACGACGGGAGGTTTCAGATCCAAGATCTCCCGCCCGGAAAATACGAGCTGACTATCGACCCGCCTTACAGTTATGAACCGCCGTCGGAAGATGGCCGGTTGCCGGAAAAGAAACAGCCGAAGCTCGCGACTTCGCGGCGCACGATCGAGATCAAGGACGCGAATGTCGAGGAAATCAATGTCAAACTCGTGCCGGGTGCGGTGATCAGCGGAACCGTGCGATTCGAAGGCACGAAACCGCCAGACGAGGTTAGTATCGCCGTCTATGATGCCGATGGCAACGGAACCGGGCGTATGGCGCGGGTCACGTTCACTGAGAAATCGCCCCAAAAGGCAAGTTTCGAGGTCGAAGGGGTCGCCGGCAAACGGCTCGAGTTCTATGCGTGGCTAGACGGCCCGTATTTTCTCAAATCGGTTCGCGCGGGAAGCCGCGACGCTTTGTCGGAACCGCTCGAGATAAAGGAAGGCGAGACGGTCGACGGTGTCGAGATCTTGATCTCGGACAAGGTCGGGACGGTCAAAGGGAGGATCCGACGCAGTGATCCGAACGCGGAATACAGAACCGTCGCGCTGTTGCCGGTGGCGACAACGAAGTTCGCCTCGGCGCGAGCGACGCGATGGGACGAGCCCGACGATCGGGGCGAATTTGAGATCTATGCCGCGCCCGGCGAGTATTTCCTGGTCCAACTGGAACCGGCCAACATCTTCGATGACAAGGAAGAATCTTGGGAAGACTGGTACAAGCGTCTAACCGCGAACGCCGAGAAGATAACGGTCAAAGAAGGCGAAACGAAGACCGTCGAACTCAGACTGCCGCCCGACTGAGATTTTTCGATTTACGTCCCAAACACGCCGCGCTATAATCAAGAAGCGCGGCGAATTGTCTCGCCGATCGAATCCCCAAGCAGATACAACTTCCGACTCTTTCGTTTTGTCCCCGGAGATTTTTTCTATGTTGAGTGTCAATTTCTCGAAGTTTGCGTTCTTCGTCATTCTCGCTTCTTGCGGACTTGTCGGCTGCGGGGCCGTCGCCCGTTCGGGATCTGAACCGCAGACGGTGGCGAACGGCGGCGACCGTCAGGCCGTTTCTAACCGCGATCCGGCGGCGAACCTTACCAAAGGCGCGTCGATCGATATCACGCAGAACGGCCCGGCCGACACGGTCCGGGTTTTCTACGCGCACCTGCGCGACAAGAAATTCCGCGACGCGCTGTTTCTGACGAACCTGCGTCCGGCGATCGAGGGCCTGACCGAGGCCGAGCTCGACGAGTTGAAGGTCGACTTCGAGCAGATCGCGGTCGGTGTGCCGGCCGAGATCGAGATCAACGGCGAGATCATTTCGGGCAATTACGCGACCGTCACGGCAAAACTGCCGGACAACGAGACCCGTGAACTGAAACTGCAGGAGATCAGGCTCCGCAAAGAAGGAAATTACTGGGTCATCCTGACCGTTGACGAATCGGCCGAGGCGCAGATCAAAAAGGACGGCAACCGCTATTTCTTCAATCTCAAGATCGAGACGCACGAGGCCGAGGCCAAAGCGATGCTCGAACGGATCTTCAAATCCGAGACCGTTTTTGCCCTCCAGAACGGCGGCGTCTACGGCGAAATGGACCAGTTGATCGGTGCCGGGCTTTTGCCCGAGGATGTCCGCACGTCAGAATCGACTGGATACAACTTCCGGCTCGTTGTCAGCGGCGACAAGAAGAAATACTGGGCGACCGCTGTCCCCGCCGCGTATGGCAAGACGGGGCGGCTTTCGTACCTGCTCGAATTCGACGGCAAAAACCCCAAGATCACGTCCAAGGACAACAAGGGCGAGCCGATGAAGAAGTAGGGTTTCAGTGCATAGTGCATAGTGCAAAGTGCATAGTGCGGAGTGCAAAGTGCAGTGTGCAAAGTGGGAAGCTGATGGTGTGCTTCCCTTTGAGAGAACCGGATCCGCATCGAGGTTTCCGGAATGCGGACTCCGCACTATGCACTTTGCACTATCCACGAGGCGCTTTGCACTCTGCACTTTGCACTGCGTTCGTTTTCCCCCTTTTTTCCCCATAAACATAAATTTTGTATGAATTATTAGAATTACTTGTTGAAATTTTGTGTAAAAAGGTTTATAAGATGTTCAACCGACGTTCGTTCCCCTAAGTTACAGTAAAATAAAGAGATGATACGTAAGTGGGTTGCAAAGCTAAACAAGTCCGTTACGGGCAGTGTTGTTTCGGCGCGTAAGGGGATTGCGGTACCGATCAAGATCTGGTTCGAGCCCGATCGGGCGACGGGTCGTCTTCGGCTGCCGAACGAGAATCTGGTCGTTACCGGCGAAACGTCCGATCTGAGCAAGACCGGGATCGCATTCATCGTTCCATCGATCCGGATTCAAGAGAGTTACCTTGTCGGCGAGG
>CAZARD010000156.1:0-7512 GCA_964487505.1 uncultured Blastocatellaceae bacterium
TCACCTCAGTCCCTGCCCGAACTGTTCGGTTCCGAAGGTGCCGATCCCGTTCAGTTTGAAACTGAAAACGACCCGATTTTCGCGGCGAACGCCGACGTTGAAGGTGTAGTATTGGAGCGCAAGCGAGCAACAGTCGTACGCGTATCCGACGGTGTAAAGCGAACTGATCAACGGCGAATCCTTCGATGCGCGACGGTTCTGGAAGTCGAAGAACAGAGACGATCCGCCGTAGAATCCCTTGTCGCGGTTGCCGATGAAGATCGACGGACTCCATTGCGATCCACGCAACGTTCCGGCTTCCTTCCCGCCCGCGTCCGCGAAGCGCGCGAAAGCCGGCGCGAGCGTCACGGCCCGCGTGTAGTAGAAGGTCTGGAAAAGCTTGAAGAGCTTTGTATCGTAACCGACCGTCGTTGATATCGCGCGGAGACCGTCGCCGTGGACGCCGACATCGAGCCGCGAGTTCCAGAAGACCGTGCGGCGCGGACGGTAGGTCGCGTCGATGTTGATCGGCGACCAACGGCGCGGAACCCCGCCGAACGTGTAGAACGTAAGGCTCGAGATCGGCTCGATCTGGTTGCGCTGACCCGGCGTGAGCGCGCCGCCGAACGACGGATCGAAAAAATACTTCCCGCGGATCGTGAAAGTGAAGATCTCGTAAGGCTGGATCGTGAGCGGCGATTTGCCGGCCGCCGGCCGGTCCGCGAGTTGTTTCCGGGCTTCGGACGTGACCGCTTCAGCGTAACGGCGCGTGTAGAATCGATTCGTCAGCCCGAATTCGATCTCGTTCGTGTCCGTCGCGGTATCCGAGTAATCGAACCGGATTATCTTGTTGAAATTGTCGACTCCCTTTATCAGCCGATACGTCGCGAACGGCTCGATCACGTGGCGGAAGCGGAATTCGTTGTTCTTGCCGTAGAAGTTGCGCGCCAACGCGACGGGACGAACGTCAAACTCGAATTCGCCGTATTTGCGGATCACGTCGCGGCCGACCAGAACACGCATATCGTTGAACGAATTCGAATAATACGTAACTCGCGTTCCGGCGCGGACCGTGAACGTCGCGTATTTCGTGTCGATCGGCATTTCGACGACCGGATGAATGTCGAGTCGCTGACCGATAGCAGGCGAGACAAGCGGATCGCGTCCGACCATCGATCGGTAAAGATTCAGGTCATCGGTCTCTTCGCGCCGCGAAACACCTTCGAGGCTCGCCTTGAATGAGAAATAGACGTTCTTCAGGAATGAGACGCGGCCGGGACGTTTTTCGAAATTGATGCTTGGCAGATTACGCGTCTTGATGCGTACGTTCGGGATCGATATGACCTGGGAACGGGCGAGAAGGTTCAGCGTGTAATTGTTCCAGCTCTTGTTGACGAAGCCCTGTGACACCTCGATCGGGGAAATGATCTGCTGGATGCCGTCGGAAAAGACCTGACGGAAAGCGAGGTTCGAGGTCAAACGGACATCGGCCGCCGCGGTGAACCCGTTCTGAAAGTAATGAACGCCCTCGGCATAGACTAGTGACCCGCCCTGATCCGGCTTTTCGGCGCTCGCTTTCGCGCCGAAGATCCGGTCCTTGACGGCATAGAAACCGAAGTTGAGGAAAGATCTGGAATTCGCGCGTGAACGGAAATCGAGGCCATAGCCTATTCCCCGCGCGCTGTAGACGTCGGCCCGGAATGTGACGTCGGCCGACTTTCCGAGCGTCTTGAAATACGCTGTCGAGACCCGGACGCCCTTGTTCGGCGAAAATCCGATCGTCGGCGTCAGAAATCCCGATTTCCGGTCCGATTTCCGGATCGGAATCGAAACGTAGGGCATCGGCAGGACCGTGACGTCCTTGATCTTGAACTTGGCGTTCTTGAGCTTGACTACCTCGTTCGTCTTGATCCGCGCTTCGTCGGCCGTGAAACTCCACTTCGGCACCGCTTCCTCGCACGCAGTGAACTTTCCGTTCGTGACGACGACCTCGTTCAACCCGACGCGCTCGACAAGATCGGCGGTGAAATAGATCGTCGTTCCGTCGTTCGTCTGGTTGGTAAAGCCGGTCGAATCGATGAACTTCCCGAGCTTCGTCTTGTAGTTCCAGTCGGCGCGCTCGCCCGTGATCCGCTGGTCGTTGCCCTGATCGAAAACGACGCTGCCCTCGGCGACTAGCCGGTTCTCGGCTTCGTATATGACGACCTTGTCGGCCTGCACGCGGTAAAGACCGTAACGGACATCCACGTTGCCGGTATGCGTGAAGACGCGCTTTCCTTCGACGCCTTCGACAGACTGGCTGTCGGAATAAACGACCACCTCGTCGTCGCCGCCCTCTGGCTTTGCGTCGTTCTTTTGCTGCCGATTCGAGATCTTGATCTCAGGCTGCTGCCCGACCGGATTTACGTTCGGAGTGTCGGTCACCGGATTCGAAACCTGCCGTTCGACGGGGTTCGTCTGCTGCGCACAGACCGCGCCGACGCCAACGACGGCGACCAGCAGAACGCTTGTAAATGGTTTGAGAAGACGCATTTAGAAACGGAGAAACAAGCTTGATGCTAGCACGAACACAAACGGTTGTTCAAAGTTCGTCCGACACATCGGACGGCGCGCGACAAACCCAAACCGGTACAGTAGAATAGCGGATAAGTTATGGCCAAACCCAAGATTCTCGTCGTTGAGGATGAAGAACTGATGCGTTCGATCCTGCGCCAACTCCTCGAGGACGAAGGTTACGATGTCCTTTCGGCAAGCAATGCGGAAGCCGCGCTCGAGATCTTCGCGTCGGCGGACATCGACGTAACGCTGACCGATATCAAGATGCCGGGGATCGACGGCCTCGAACTTCTGACGCGCATCCGGGCCGTCGATGACGATGCATTGGTCATCGTGATGACGGCCTATTCCTCGGTCGATTCGGCGATCTCGGCCCTTCGCCGCGGTGTTTACGATTACGTCACGAAACCGTTCGTCAACGAGGATTTGCTAAAAACGGTCCGCAACGCGCTGCGCACAAAATCGCTGACCCGCGAGAACCGGGCGTTGAAGCGGGAACTCGACCGGCAATTCGGTTTTTCCGAGATAATCGGGACAAGTCCGGCACTCAAACAGGTCTTCGATGTCGTCGAAAAGGTAGCGAACACCACCGCCGGCATACTGATCCAGGGTGAATCCGGCACGGGTAAGGAACTGATCGCCCGCGCCGTGCATTTCTACAGCGGCCGGGCCGACCGATCGTTTCTGGCGGTGAATTGCGGCGCATTGCCCGAAAGTCTGCTCGAAAGCGAACTCTTCGGTCACGTGAAGGGCGCCTTCACTGGCGCGGTCGGCGAAAAGAAGGGGCTCTTCCGGGCTGCCGACGGGGGGACACTGTTTCTCGATGAGATCGCCGAGATGCCGATGGCGCTGCAGGTGAAACTCCTGCGGGCGCTGCAGGAACAGGAAGTGCTGCCCGTCGGGTCGGCGACGCCCGTTCGTTTCGACGCCCGGATAATCGCCGCGACGAACAAGAACCTCGAGGGCGAGGTCGCAGAGGGAAGGTTCCGCGAGGATCTTTTCTACCGCCTGAACGTGATCGAGATCGATCTGCCCCCTCTTCGTGAACGCCGCGAGGACATACCGCTTCTGGCGCGCCATTTTGCGGCTAAGATTGCGCGTGCGCAGTCAGCAGCCGACAAGGCGTTGACGCCCGATGCGATGCGCGCGCTTGTCGGCTACCATTGGCCGGGCAACGTTCGGGAACTTGAGAACGCTGTCGAACGGGCCTTCATTCTCTCCGGCGACGAGATAGACGTTGCAGCCTTGCCCCCGAAGATCGCCGCCGATTCTTCGCGCGCGCTTGAGATGCGCGATCCGGAAGGCGTACGCGCCACTCTCGAAGAGACTGAACGGCGGCATATCATTGAAGTTCTGCGCTCTGTCGATGACGACAAGAACCGAGCCGCAACTATCCTGGGCATCGATCTGTCGACACTCTACCGGAAGATGAAAAAATACGGCGAGATCTGACCTCAGCTATTTGGCGAAAAGTTCGACAATGAAGAAATCCGTCCCTTCGATTCGTGAAGCGCGGCCTTCGGAGAACGGTGACTGGGCAAAATCGCCTGCGGGATAGGAAAGGCCTTTGATCGTTTCATTTCCGCTCTCTTGGCTCTTTGCAACCAACTCCGGCGAGAACCAGTCCTCGGATTCGATCTCGATCCGTTGGCCCGGACCGCTCTTCGCCAGCGATTCGATGATCTTGTTTGCCTCGTCCGACTTGAACTTGAGGACGATCGTCAGTTTCCGTTTCTTTTCCGGCCCGTATTCCGGATCCTCTTTCCAGACGGCGTCTTGGGGATGAAACGGGATACGGATCAAGGATTCGAGCTCTTCGATGTTGTCTTTCGGAGCAGAAGAATTGGCGTTCGTCGACGCATTGGCGTTTGTTCGAGCGTTCGACTGGGTTTTGGTGGAACCGCACGCGGCGACACAGATCATCGTCGCGACAACAGTGAATGACAAGAACCCGCGGGGCAAAAGCATTGCGATAGTTTATAGCGATTGGCGAGAGTAATCAATTTCGGCGTGTACCGCGGGCGCCGATCAATGTTGCGAAACGGACCTCATCGACATAAACTATCGGAAGTCTTATCGATACATAACTTAGGATTTCAATGATGGCAGATGCGATGACGGCCGTTTCGGCGGCCCAGGAAGAAAAGAAGCGTTGGGAACGGGAAACTCTGGCGAAGGTCCTGGAACGGACGGCGGAGCGCAAGAGATCGTTTGAAGGCGTATCGCTCGAGCCCGTCGAGCGGCTCTATACCGAGTCGGATGCCGAGGGACTCTCTGAGATCGGTTTTCCCGGCGAGTATCCGTACAAACGAGGGATCCATCCGACGGGCTATCGTGGCAAACTTTGGACGATGCGCCAGTTTGCCGGGTTCTCTTCTCCCGAGGAAACGAACCGTCGCTTCAAATACCTGCTGGAGCAGGGGCAGACCGGCCTTTCGGTGGCATACGACCTGCCGGCACTGATGGGTCTCGATTGCGATTCGCCGCTTTCGGAGGGCGAGGTCGGAAAATGCGGCGTCGCGGTGACGTCGTTCGCCGATTTCGAGGCGCTCTTTGACGGTATCAATCTCGAGGACGTGACCGTTTCGCAGACGATCAATGCGCCGGCCTGGATCTTCCTCGCGTTCTACGCCGCGTTGGCCGAAAAGCAGGGAGCCGATTTCAGCAAGATCTCGGGTACGCTTCAGAACGATATCCTCAAGGAATACATCGCGCAGAAGGAATGGGTCTACCCGATCCGGCCCGCGATGAAACTCGTCATCGACACGTTCGAGTTCTCGGTGAAGCATCTTCCGAAATACAATCCGATCTCGGTCAGCGGTTACCATATCCGCGAGGCCGGTGCGACCGCGCTTCAGGAACTCGCCTTCACGCTGCGCGACGGCGTCGAGTACGTCCAGTACGGGGTCGACCGCGGTCTTGACGTCGACGAGTTCGTGCCCCGACTTTCGTTCTTTTTCAACGCGCACAACGACTTCTTCGAAGAGATCGCGAAGTATCGCGCGGCCCGGGTCATCTGGGCGCGGACGATGAAGGAAAGATTTGGCGCGAAGAATCCGCGGACGATGATGCTCAGGTTCCACACGCAGACGGCGGGCGTCTCGTTGACCGTCCAGCAGCCTCTGAACAACATCGCGCGCGTCGCCATCCAAGCGTTGGCCGGCGTTCTGGGTGGGACGCAATCGCTTCATACCGATTCATATGACGAAGCACTCGCGCTCCCGACTGACCAGGCCGCGCTGATCGCTCTCCGGACGCAGCAGATCCTTGCAGAGGAAACCGGGGTCGCGAACACGGTCGATCCGCTCGGCGGGTCATACTATGTCGAAGCGCTGACGCAGAAGATGATCGACGGCTGCTTCGAGTATTTCGGCAAGATCGACGGCTTCGGCGGAATGGTCGAAGCGGTCGAGGCGGGATTCCCGCAGCGCGAGATCCAGGAATCGGCGTACCAGTATCAGAAGGCGCTCGAGCGCGGCGAACAGACGATCGTCGGGGTCAACAAGTACGTGATGGATCAGGAGATCCACAAGACCGACATCCTTCAGATCGATGAAGGGGTCCGCGATCATCAGATGGAACGCCTCGAAACCGTCAGGCGCAGGCGCGATGCCGGCGCCGTCGCGAATTGCCTCGAAAAGCTTAAGAAAGCATCGGTCGCCAACGAGAACCTGATGCCGGCGACGATCGAAGCGGTCAAGGCCTATTGCACGGTCGAGGAGATATGCACTGCGCTGCGCGACGTCTACGGCGTCTACGAAGAACCGGCATTTTGATTCCGAAGCCGCGGACCGATGAAGCTCGAAGAGGTCAAACTGGCAATATCAACCGGTCGTATCCGGCTTGCCCGAGGTGACCGGTTTCGATACTACTTCCCGGTGTTCCTCGTAGCTGGCCTTTTATCAGCGTTCATATATTTTATGTTGTGGTCGTTCGACGCTTCGTCGGCCCGTTGGATCGCCTTGATTCCATTCATCGGCGCGTTCGGCATTGCGTTTTCGCTTCGGTCCCAGCTTCGGTTCGTTCGGATCGCAACGGGTCTGTCGAAGAACGCCGTCCGGACGGCTGCCCAAGAGGTGATCAAGCGCGAAGGTTGGAAGGTCACGAAGCGAACGAAGCGGCTGCTGATCTGTGTGACCGGCCGTTACCATATCGTAACCATAATTATCGGTGACCGGGAAGTTCTTGTTTCGAGCCGAAGCGATTCGGATATCGGTTGGGCGTACCTTGCCGAGAGCGGCAAGAACGTTTCGATGGTCGCAAGCCATGTTTCGAGGTCGGCTCTCAATCCCGGTCTTGCATCAATGAAATGAATCCGGTCTTTTTTGATGACCAAGCGGCTTTTCGAGAGTGGCTCTCGGATAATCATCTGATCGCCAGCGAGATCGTCGTCGGCTTCCGCAAGGTCGGTACCGGGAAGCCGTCGATGACCTGGTCGGAATCGGTCGATCAGGCGCTTTGCTTCGGCTGGATCGACGGCATCCGCCGGCGGATCGACGACGAAGGCTATTCCATACGATTCACGCCGCGCAAGCCAAAGAGCACGTGGAGCGCGGTCAATATCAGGAAGGTCGCTGAACTTACAGAGAAAGGCCTAATGAAACCGGCGGGGATCGCCGCCTTCGAACGTCGCGTCGAAGATAGGTCGGTGATCTACAGCTACGAAAACAAACCGACGGCCTTGGATGCCGATCTCGAATCCATATTCCGCTCAAACCCGGCCGCTTGGGATTTCTTCATACGCCAACCGGCAAGCTATCGCCGCACGCTGATGTACTGGGTTATGTCGGCAAAACAAAAGAGAACCCAAGTCGAACGGTTGACGAAACTGATCGAAGCTTCGGCGGAGAGAACGCGCCTGCGTTGATACGTCCAGCCGCGCACTGGTTCGTATTGAAAATCCGTTAAAGATTCGGTATTTTTCAGCTATCAGCTATCAGCTATCAGCTATCAGCTATCAGCTATCAGCTATCAGCT
>CAZARD010000157.1:0-7264 GCA_964487505.1 uncultured Blastocatellaceae bacterium
GCTCGATCCCCTCCCGTGCGACCTCGCGGTCGTCGAAATGGTATTTTTCGTGGCCCACGATCTGGTAAGTTTCGTGGCCTTTGCCGCAGATCAGCACGACATCTTCGGGTTTGGCCTTGGCGATCGCCTGGTGGATCGCCTCGCGGCGGTCGGCGACGACGAGGTACGGGGTCGAGGTCGCGCGTGTTCCTTCAACGATCTGGTCGATGATCGCGATCGGGTCCTCGGTCCGGGGATTATCGGAGGTGACGATCACGAGATCGCTGTTCCGTCCCGCGACGTCGCCCATCGGACCGCGTTTCGTCTTGTCGCGGTCGCCGCCGCAGCCGAAGACCGTGATGATCCGGCCCTTGGTCAGGTCGCGCGCCGTGCGGAGCGTGTTCAGCAGAGCGTCATCGGAATGGGCGTAATCGACGACAACTGCAAAATCACCGTCGTGCGGCACGCGCTCGAACCGGCCCGGCGCGCCGACGCAGACTTCGAGGCCGGCGACGATCGAATCAAGATCGAATCCTAGCGCGAGCGCGGCGCCGGTCGCCGAAAGCATATTGTAAACGTGAGGCTTTCCGACCAGCGGCGAAACGATGCGGCGCTCACCCGCGGGCGTCCGAAGCGCGAAAGATGTGCCCGTGAGAAGCGAGACCTCGACTTCGGTTGCCGTCAGATCGGCGTCTCCGGTCTGCGAGAACGTGGTCACTGAACCGCCCTCGGCGCGGAGCCCGTCGGCGAGCCTTCGTCCCCACTCGTCGTCGATGTTGACGATCGACGCGCGCGGCCGGGAACCGAGGCGGCCGTCGAAAAGTTTTCGCTTGGCGTCGAAGTAGTTCTCCATCGTCAGATGGTAATCGAGGTGATCGCGCGTCAGGTTCGTGAAGATCGCGACATCGAAATCGAGCCCGTCGCATCGGTGCAGATCGATCGCCTGCGAAGAGGCTTCCATTACAGCGACCGAGCAACCGTCGTCGAGCGCGTCGCGCAGGAACTTGTTGGTGTCGGACGCCTCGGGCGTCGTCCGAATCGCCGGTTCGCTGCGGTCGCCGATCCGGTATTCGACCGTCGTCAGCATCGCCGCGCGGCGGCCTGCCGAATGCGCCAGGGCGAAACAAAGATATGTCGTCGTCGTTTTACCATTCGTGCCGGTGATTCCGACCAGTGAGAGTTCGCGTGACGGCTCGCCGTAAACGATCGAGGCGGCCTGCGCGAGCGCGACCCGCGCATCAGCAACCGTCAGCCAGGCACCGGCGAACCCCGGTGGCGGGTCCGATTCGGAGATCACGCCGACCGCGCCCCGGCGCATCACGTCATCGACGAACCGGTGGCCGTCCATCGTCAGGCCGCGGATCGCCGCGAAAAGGAATCCCTGCTGGGCCTGGCGCGAATCGTGGGTGACGTTCGTAACGACCGCGTCCGTCGCGCCGTGGAGCTTTGCGCCGAGCCCTTCGGCGACCCGTTTCACGTCTGGATGTTGAAAAGTCAAAACTTTGCTCCCTGATTAATCGTTATCAAAACAGGAAGGAATTATATCGGTTTCGCGACGCATTTGCGAAAACGGATCGGAGGAGACGGACAATGGACATAATCAAAATGATTCTCGTCATCGTGGGCATCGCGGCGTTGCTGCTCGTCGGCTACTGGGCGATCGGATTCATCTTCGGGATCTTTTGGCTTCTCGTCTATGCGGGGATCATCGGGCTGGTCGGGTACGGCGGCTACAAGCTGTTTTTCGAGAAGCGTCCCGAGCGACGTTCGCTCGACGACAAGATGCCGGTCACGATAGCTGAATTCGAAGGCACCGACCGTGCGCTCGAAGAGTATCGGAGCAAGTATCTGCCGAAGTGAGACGGCGCGCGGACAGGGCTTTGCGGACGTCCGGGCCTTCCGAAGGCCCGCTAGACTTTCCTATTCAAAAACGATAAATTCAAGTTACGGAGTCGCCGGAAAACGGCGATTTTCGTTTTGACGCCGAGATGGTGAAATTGGCAGCCACGCAGGTCTTAGGAGCCTGTGCCGTAAGGCGTGCGAGTTCGAGTCTCGCTCTCGGCACCAGCTATCAGAAAGCAATTATTTCACTGCATTTTTAGTAAAAGATTCAAAACCAGCCAAATGAAAACAGAACTTATCGAAGTATCGGAGATCGAACGAGAGATCAAGATCGAGATCGAGGCCGAGGCCGTTCGCGACGTCTACAACCGCGTCAGCCACAAATACGCGAAGATCGCGAATGTTCCGGGATTCCGCAAAGGGTTTGCGCCGCTCGACGTAGTTCGGCTGCGGTACAAGGAAGACATCAAGAACGAGGTCGTCCGCGAGCTCTTGCCTGACCGCGTCACCGGTGCGATCAAGGAACACGGCCAGATGCCTCTGACCGAACCGCAGCTTCATTTCGAGAACTGGGACACGATGAAGGTCAACGGGTCGGAAGCGCTCTCGCTCCATATCCATTTCGAGGTGATGCCGGTGATCCCGTCGCCCGATTACAAGGGCGTCGAGGCCGTTCGCCGTGTCAAACCGACCGACGCGGCCGAGGTCGACAATCTGATAGAGGCCCGCCGCCAGGACTTCGCGAGCCTGATCCCGGTCGAAGGGCGCAAGTCGCAGGACGGCGACACGGTGATCGTCGATCTGGTGGGAACCTTCATCGGCGGCGAAGAGCAGGATCCGATCGAGTTGACCGATCTCGAGATCAAACTCGGCGATCCGTCGATCGAGACATCATTCACGGACAATCTCGTCGGCGTTGAGGCAGAGGAAGAGAAAGAGTTCACGGTCACGTATCCGGAGGGTTTTTCGGCTCCGAGCCTTTCCGGGAAGACCGTCAACTACCGCGCCAAGGTAAAATCGGTCGGAACGATCGAATTGCCGGAAACCGACGACGAGTGGGCGAAGAGCCTCGATGAAGGCTATGAATCGATCGCGGATCTGCGCGGAAAGCTGGCCAAGGACCTCGAGGCCGTCGCCAAATCCGAGGCCGACATTCGGGTGCGCAACGATCTTATCAACACGCTCATCCAAAAGCACGGTTTTCCGGTTCCGAACGCCTTGATCGAAAGCCAGGCGCGTAATCTTCTGGACAATTTTGCCCGGGATATGGCGAATCGCGGCTTCGATCTGAAGAACGTCGAGGAAGATTTCATCAAGATGGCGTATCACCAGATGCGGCAGCAGGCCGAGTTCGACGTCCGCGGGGCGATGCTCCTCGAGAAGGTCGCCGAACTTGAGAGCATCGAGATCGACGACGACGAGGTGTCGGCCGAGATCGAAAGGATGGCCGAATATTACAACACGACCGCGGAAGAGATCCGCAAGCAGCCGGGGATCGAATCGAGCATCGCGAATTCGCTCCGGACCCGCAAATCGGTCGAGGCGGTTTTCGACAACGCGAAGATCAGCGACGGCGAATGGGTCGATCCGAATCAACCTTCGCCGGTCGTTGAGTCCGAGGAGAAGCCGAAGACAACGAAGAAATCTGCACCGGCCAAAGCCGAGGCCGATGCTGAGAAACCAAAGAAAAAGGCGGCAAAGAAAGAGAAATAAACACGGTTTGTTTCCTATTTGCTTTTTTGAAGATAAGTTGTAGAATGCTGTTGGCGGTTTTCAGCTGTCATTTCAATAACTTATCTTCTTTTGCTTAAAGCATTTCTTAAACAAACTGCTCAGAATCCGGAAATCCGGGAATTAAGGAAAAAGTTATGTTAGTTCCAATGGTTGTCGAACAGACTTCGCGCGGCGAAAGGGCTTTCGACATATACTCGCGGCTCCTGAAAGACAGTATCATCTTCATCGGAACACCGATCGATGATACGGTTGCGAATCTGATCGTCGCGCAGCTTCTGTTTCTTGAGGCCGAAGATCCCGAGCGCGACATCAATCTCTACATCAACTCGCCGGGCGGGTCGATCACGGCCGGAATGGCGATCTACGACACGATGCAGTTCATCAAGAACGACGTGACGACGATCTGCGTCGGACAATGCGCGTCGATGGGCGCGCTGCTGCTGACCGCCGGTACGAAGGGCAAGCGCTTCGCTCTGCCGCATTCGCGAATCCTGATCCATCAGCCGTCCGGCGGCGCTCAGGGACAGGCGACCGACGTCCGGATCATGGCCGAGGAGATCCTTCGGATGCGTGAGATGACGTCGCGGATCCTTTCGTTCCATTCGGGTCAGCCGTTCGATCAGGTTGAGAAAGACGTCGAGCGTGACCGTATCCTCTCGCCCGTCCAGGCAAAGGAATACGGCCTCATCGACGAGGTCATCGAACATAGAGAGAAATAGGATTTGTGAATTCGGATTTGTGATTGCGGATGTGTCAATCGCAAATCCGAAGACGTAGTTTCAGAGGCCTCCGGTTTCAGGAACAACAAATCCGAAATCAGAAATCCGAATTCCGAAATGCCATGATTCGTCGTCCTGAAGAAATCCTGCGCTGTTCGTTCTGCGGTAAATCCCAGAACGAGGTCAAAAAGTTGATCGCCGGTCCCGGCGTCTACATCTGCAACGAGTGCATCGACATCTGCAACGAGATCATCAATGACGACGAGCAGGCCGATAACGCGACGGTACGGACTGCGTTGCCGAAACCCCAGGAACTCAAATCCTTCCTCGATGAATACGTCATCGGCCAGGACGAGACGAAAAAGCGCCTTTCGGTTGCCGTTTACCAGCATTACAAGCGGATAGAGCTTGCCAAGCGCCGTTCGGACGTCGAACTCCAGAAATCGAACATTTTGCTGATCGGGCCGACGGGAACCGGGAAGACGCTGCTTGCGCAGACGCTCGCAAGGATCCTGAGCGTGCCGTTCTGCATCGTCGATGCGACGAGCCTCACGGAGGCCGGTTACGTCGGCGAGGATGTCGAGACGATCCTGCTTCGATTGCTGCAGTCCGCCGGCGGCGATGTCGAGAAGGCCCAGCACGGCATCATTTACATCGACGAGATCGACAAGATCTGCCGAAAGGACGACAACCCGTCGATCACGCGCGACGTTTCGGGTGAAGGCGTGCAGCAAGCGCTCTTGAAGATTCTCGAAGGCACCGTCGCCAACGTTCCGTCTCAGGGCGGACGCAAGCATCCGCAGCAGGAGTTCACGCCGCTTGACACGACGAACATCCTTTTCATTTGCGGCGGCGCGTTCATCGGGCTTGAAAAGGTCGTCGAAAAGCGCTTTCGCAACAAATCGCTCGGATTTTCGGCCGACGTCAAGACCAGCAAGCAACGACAGAACGAGGCTATCGAAAAGCTTGAGCCGGAAGATCTGATCCATTACGGCCTGATACCTGAGTTCGTCGGACGCCTGCCGGTCCTCGGCACTTTGCGCGAACTCGACGAGGCGGCACTGCTCAAGATCCTGACCGAACCGAAGAACGCGCTTATCAAGCAGTACCAGCGCAAGTTCGAGTTCGACAACATCCGTCTGAAATTCACCGACGACGCTCTGCTTACCATCGCCCGCAAGGCGATCAAACGCAAGGTCGGGGCCCGCGGCCTGATGATGATCCTCGAGGAGATCCTGCTCGAGTCGATGTACGTCCTGCCGTCGCAGAAGAAGGTCAAGGAACTCGTCATCACGAAGGAAATGGTAGAGCGCAAGACGCCGGTCCTCGAACTGGTCGTCGACCTCGACGAAGCGGCGTAGTCTGGCCGAAATCCGATTTTTCGTTCACTCTGGAGCCCTTTTGCATACGTTGCGCGGAGCGAGTGCTTCGCTTGACGCAGGCACGGCGATTCTTGATCCGGTTTCCTCAGACGACCCTTTTCTGTTTCGTTTTTCGTTTAATCAACTGGACAAAAGTGGCTTTTTGAGGCGCGTTTCGCAGTAATGCGTCAATCGGTCGGCCGCTTTTCTTGATACGAGCATTCGTTCGTGCCGGTAGCCAGCCCGATCGAATCGTCCGCGATTTTTCGTTCTTGAGTCAGACGTCAGGGAGGAAGTGTATGAAAAACCGATGTTTGCAGTTGTTCTTGTTGATCGCCGCGTTCGGCGCGTTTGCTCCTGTTTTCGCTCAAACGACCAATGTTTACAGCTGCGTCACCGATTTGGTGATCGACGAGACGCCAAAGCGGCCCGGCGTGAGACGCGCCGTTTTTCAACCCTCCGTAAAGTGGCTTCCCGGGCAGAGGCTTCGCGTCAGATTCCTTGACGGAAATGAATTCGTCAGAAGCAAGGTCAGGTTCTATGCGGAACAATGGGAAGAGTTCGCGAACATCGACTTCGTCTTTGTCGAATCCGGCCCGGCCGAGATCAGGGTGAGCTTCGGAACCGACAGCGGCTCCTGGTCATTTCTCGGCAAGGACTCCTTGAAGAGCTCGAAGATCAGGCGCGGCACTGGCTCCGTGTTTGTTCAGAATGACAGCGGAGCCTCGATGAATTTTGGTTGGTTCAATGACAAAACGCCCGACGAGGAATTCAGGCGAACGACCCTGCACGAATTCGGGCACGCCCTCGGGCTCAGGCACGAACACCAAAACGCGAATCAGAATATCCGGTGGAATGAAGAGGCGGTGTACGCATATTTCGCCAAACAGGGCTGGTCCCGGGAGAGGACCTACTCGCAGGTCTTGCAGCGTTACGGGAATAGCACGGAAGTAACGAACGGCGTCTACGATCGTTTCTCGATAATGCACTACTACTACCCGCCGGAATTGGTCGAAGGCGGAACGAAGATTCCTTTCAATACGGTTCTATCCGCGGGCGACAAGGCGATCATCGCCGAAATGTATCCGTTTGACGAAGATGTGAAGGTCGTCAAACCAACGACGAACAAGCCGACGCCGCCCAATCCGAATCCGACCAAGCCGCCGGTCACCGCGCCGGCACTGCCGGTCTTCGATTTTACCGACATGTCGGTTGATTTTGAGGGATATGATGAGGAGACCGAGCGGGACGGAATGGTCTTCACATCCGACTTCAGGGTAAAGAACGGACTGAGGCAGGAATTCACGATGGCGATCTACTTTTATGCTGCGGACGGCACGCCCTTGGAAGATTCCAATCAACAGTTCTATTCGACGAACGGCAAGGTTGCCGTCTTCAGGAAGTTCGTTCCGGGTTTCGCCGACACTGTCTACAACGGGTTTGAGATCTTCATGCCTTATGACGAACTCGAACTCGAGTGCGGGAGCCATAACTTGAAGTATTCGGTCGGCATTTGGCAGGGAAACAAGCGGGTCGAATCGACAGGTTACACCTATTTTGAGCTGGAGATCCCCTGCGAATAGGAATCCGTATTCCCGATTTCAAGATTCCGGATTCCAGGATTCCAGA